>CAZEIW010000058.1:0-29310 GCA_964512305.1 uncultured Burkholderiaceae bacterium
GACCACGACCACGCGCTTCGAGCCCAGGCTTCCCGCCGAAGCTGCGGCGCCGGTCGCGAAGAAGCCGGCGGTGATCGATCCGCTCGGCAAGACGACGTCCGGAATCGATTTCGGCGCGCTCGACTTCGACCTCGGCCCGACTCGGACCAACCTGGAACCTCCGACGGTGCCGCCTCGCCTCGAGGAAACCGCGCCACCGCCCGCGCCGAGCGCTCCGCCCAAGGTGGAGGCGCCGCGAGCCGTGGCCGCCGCGCCGGCGCCGGCCGCCGCCCCGCCGCCTCCGCCGACGCCGAAGTGGGCACGGCCCGAGCCCACGCCCGCGGCGGTCGCCCGCGCGCGCGAAGACAGCCCGGAGCCGCCGACGATCCCGTCCCTCGACCTGATGTTCCCGCCCACCGGGCCGCGCGGCGGCGCGGCGCCGACGGCGGCCGGAACGACGCCGATGCCGCAGATCGACCTCAATCTGCCCTCGACGCAGATGCCCGAGGCGTCGGAATCGGGCTTCGGTTCGCTCGAAGAGGCGCTTTCGCGGCCGACGCTGCTGGGTGCGGTGGGCGCGCTGCCTGACGAGCAGGTCCCGCGCCTGACCTCGAATACCGACCAGGCCACCGTGCCCTTGATCGACTTCGACCTCTCGGGTGCCGATGCGACGCTCGGCGGCCGCCGCACGGAGACCCCGGTGGGCAGCCCGCTGGCATCGCAGATGGCCACCAAGCTCGACCTGGCGCGCGGCTACATCGACCTCGGGGTCAAGGACGGGGCGCGCGAGTTGCTCGAGGAAGTGATGAAGGACGGCACGCGGGAGCAGCGTCAGCAGGCGGTGGAGCTGATCAAGCAGGTCGAGGCCTGATCGGCCTGGCATCACCCCTAACCCCTCTCCCGCAAGCGGGAGAGGGGAAATGCGAATCGGCCCGCAGCGTGCGCATCGCGCTCGGGATCGAATACGACGGTTCGCATTTCACCGGCTGGCAGACGCAGGCCGGCGGCACCGCGGTGCAGGACTTCGTCGAACGGGCGCTGCAGCGTTTCTGCGGGGCTCCCATCGCCACCGTATGCGCGGGCCGCACCGACGCCGGCGTGCACGCCTGCTGCCAGGTCGTTCATTTCGATTGCGCGCTGTCGCGGCCGCCGCAATCCTGGGTGCGCGGAGTCAACAGCGACCTCCCGCGCGCGGTCGCCGTGCGTTGGGCGCGCGAGGTGCCGGCCGAATTCCACGCGCGCTATGGCGCCACCGGACGGCGCTACGACTACTGGATCCTGAACGATCCCGTGCGCTCGCCGCTGCTCGAGACCCGGACCGGCTGGGTGTACCGGACGCTCGACGACGACGCCATGCGCGCCGCGGCGGCGCATCTTGTCGGGACGCACGATTTCTCGTCGTTCCGCTCTGCCGAGTGCCAGGCAGGGACGCCCGTGCGCGAGTTGCGCGCCCTCGAGATCGCGCGCGCCGGCCGCCTGCTGCGAATTCGCGTCGGCGCCAACGCGTTCCTGCACCACATGGTGCGAAACATCGTCGGCGCGCTGGTCGCCGTGGGTGTCGGAAGATACCCGCCGTCCTGGCTGGCCGAAGTCCTGGCCGCGCGCGACCGCCGCCTCGCGGCGCCCACCTTCGCGCCCGCCGGCCTGTACCTGACCGGGGTCGAGTACGATCCGCGCTTCGACCTGCCGACCCTCGTGGAGCCGGAGTTCCCGCTGCCATGCCCAGGACCCGCGTCAAGATCTGCGGACTGACCCGCGCCCAGGACGTCGACTCGGCGTGCGCGCTGGGTGCCGACGCGGTCGGGTTCGTCTGCTTCGAAGACAGCCCGCGCTTCGTGCCGCTTGCGCGGCTCGCGAACCTGGCGCGCCTGCTGCCGCCGTTCGTGACGCCCGTGCTCCTGTTCGTCAACGCGGCGGCCGACGACGTGCGGCGCGCGCTCGACGCGGTACCCGACGCGTTGCTGCAGTTTCACGGCGCCGAGACGGCGGTCGATTGCGCCCGCTACGGACGCCCGTTCGTGCGCGCGCTCGCGATGGCCGAA
The DNA here is from genome assembly GCA_964512305.1 of uncultured Burkholderiaceae bacterium. GTDB lineage: Bacteria > Pseudomonadota > Gammaproteobacteria > Burkholderiales > Burkholderiaceae_F > CAZEIW01. The sequence continues at coordinate 2,022 of CAZEIW010000058.1, forward strand.
GGCGTCGATTTGCTAGACTTCGAATCCGCCTTCGCGGACGCCAGCGCATTGCTGGCCGATGCACCGACGCGCGACTTCGGCGGCGCCGGGGCGGTCTTCGACTGGCGCCGCGTGCCGGCGCCTGGCGAGCGGACCAAGCCGCTGATCCTGGCCGGCGGCCTGAATGCGGGCAACGTCCGTGGTGCGATCGAGGCCGCGCAGCCTTTCGCGGTCGACGTCAGCAGCGGCGTGGAGGAGGCGCGCGCGATAAAAAGCGCCGCGAAGATGCGCGAATTCATCGCCGCGGTGCACGCGGCCGACGCCCGGCACGGAACGCTATGAAAATGGACCACGCGTTGCCCGACGAACAGGGCCACTTCGGCCCGTACGGCGGCACCTTCGTCGCCGAGACGCTGTCGCACGCGCTCGAGGAGCTGCGGGCGGCCTACCACGAGTGCCGCGCCGACCCCGCCTTCGCCGACGAGCTGGCGCGCGAGCTCAAGCACTACGTCGGCCGTCCGAGCCCCATTTACCATGCGCGCCGCTGGAGCGAGATGCTCGGCGGAGCGCAGATCTACCTGAAGCGCGAGGACTTGAACCACACCGGCGCGCACAAGATCAACAACACGGTCGGCCAGGCGCTGCTGGCGCGGCGCATGGGCAAGCGGCGCGTGATCGCCGAGACCGGCGCGGGCCAGCACGGCGTGGCGACGGCGACGGTGGCCGCGCGCTACTCGATGCAATGCGTCGTGTACATGGGCGCCGAGGACATGGGGCGGCAGGCCGCCAACGTCTACCGGATGCGCCTGCTGGGCGCCGAAGTCAGGCCGGTGGAAAGCGGCTCGCGCACGCTGAAGGATGCGTTGAACGAGGCCATGCGGGACTGGGTCACGCATGTCGAGGACACGTTCTACATCATCGGAACCGTCGCCGGACCGCATCCTTACCCGATGATGGTGCGCGACTTCAACTCGGTCGTCGGCAGGGAGTGCCGGGTCCAGATGCCCGAGATCGCCGGGCGCCAGCCCGACGTCGTGATCGCCTGCGTCGGCGGCGGCAGCAACGCGATGGGCATTTTCTACGACTACCTCGGGCTCGAGCAGGTGAAGCTGATCGGCGTCGAGGCCGCCGGCGAGGGGCTCGACACCGGCCGGCACGCGGCCAGCCTGCAGCGCGGCAGCCCCGGCGTGCTGCACGGCAACCGGACCTATCTGCTGCAGGACGACGACGGCCAGATCCTGCCCACTCACAGCATCAGCGCCGGCCTCGACTATCCCGGCGTCGGCCCCGAGCACGCCTGGCTCAAGGACACCGGCCGCGCCGAGTACGTCGGCGCGACCGATGCCGAGGCGCTGCGGGCGTTCCACGAGTGCTGCCGGATCGAGGGCATCATTCCCGCGCTCGAATCGAGCCACGCGCTGGCGTACGCCACCCGGCTCGCGCCGCAGCTGCCGCGCGACCGCCTGATCCTCGTCAACCTCAGCGGGCGGGGCGACAAGGACCTGCACATCGTCGCGGAAGCGGGCGGGCTGGAGTTCTTCTGCCGGCCTTCGTGCCGCGAGGCGCACGAGCGCGCGGCGGGGCACGCCGGGAAGCGCTGATGTCGAGAATCCGGGCCCGCTTCGAGCAATTGCGCGCAAGACATCGGGTCGCGCTGATACCGTTCGTCACGGCGGGCGACCCGGCACCCGAATCAACGGTGCCGATCATGCATGCGCTCGTGCGCGGCGGCGCCGACCTGATCGAGCTCGGGGTGCCGTTTTCCGATCCGATGGCCGACGGGCCGGTGATCCAGCGCGCGGCCGAGCGCGCGATCGCCAACCGGGTCGGGCTGCGGCGCACCCTCGCGCTGGCGGCCGAGTTCCGCCGCACCGACCGCGACACGCCCGTCGTGCTGATGGGCTACGCGAATCCGATCGAGCACATGGGGCAGGAGAGCTTCGTGCGCGCCGCATCGGAAGCGGGCGTCGACGGCCTGGTCGTCGTCGACTACCCGCCCGAGGAGTGTTCGGGGTTCGTCGCGCGCCTGCGCGAGGCCGGGATCGACCCGATCTTCCTGCTCGCGCCGACGTCGACCGCCGCGCGCATCGAGCAGGTCGCGCGGCTGGCGAGCGGCTATCTCTACTACGTGAGCTTGAAGGGGATCACCGGCGCCGGGCATCTCGATGTGGCCGAGGTCGGAGCGCGCCTGCCCGCGATCCGCGCCCGTTGCGGGCTGCCGATCGGCGTGGGGTTCGGGATCAGGGACGCGGCCAGCGCGGCCGCCGTGGCGCGCGTGGCCGATGCGGTCGTGATCGGCAGCCGCGTGATAGAAGAGATCGAGGCCGCGGGCCGCGAGCGCGCAGCGCCCGCGGCGGCGGCGTTCATCGCCGGGATCAGACAGGCGATCGATGCGGTGGGGGTCGCGGCCGACGGGCCGGGGAGGGGTTGATCATGAGCTGGATCGACAAGCTGCTGCCGCCGCGGATCAAGCAGGGCGGAACCCGCAAGACCGTGCCCGAGGGCGTCTGGACAAAGTGCCCGGGCTGCGAGGCGGTCCTGTACAGCGCGGAGCTCGAGCGCAGTCTGCAGGTGTGTCCGAAGTGCGGCCACCACATGCGGATCCGCACGCGCGAGCGCCTCGACGCGCTGCTCGACCCGGAAGGCCGGTACGAGATCGGGCAGGAAGTGCTCCCGGTCGACAGCCTGCGCTTCAAGGACAGCCGCAAGTATTCGGAGCGCCTCGAGGAGGCGATCCAGGAAACCGGCGAGACCGACGCGCTGATCGTGATGGGCGGATCGATCCGTGCGATTCCCGTGGTCGTGGCCGCGTTCGAGTTCGAGTTCATGGCTGGCTCGATGGGTTCGGTGGTCGGCGAGCGCTTCGTCCGGGGCGTGCAGGCGGCCCTCGAGCAGAAAGTGCCTTTCATCTGCATCACCGCGACCGGCGGAGCGCGCATGCAGGAGGGGCTGCTGTCCCTGATGCAGATGGCGAAGACGACGGCGATGATCGCCCGCCTGGGCGACGCCGGGCTGCCGTTCGTCTCGGTGCTGTGCCATCCGACCACCGGCGGCGTCTCGGCGAGCTTCGCGTTCATGGGCGACGTCGTGATCGGGGAGCCGCGGGCGCTGATCGGCTTCGCCGGGCCGCGCGTGATCGAGCAGACGGTGCGTGAGAAGCTCCCGGAAGGCTTCCAGCGCGCCGAATTCCTGCTCCAGAAGGGCGCGATCGACATGATCATCGACCGGCGCGAGCAGCGCGACGAGCTGGCCGCGCTGCTGGCGCTGCTGCTGCGCCAGCCGGCCGACGCAATCGCGTAAGTAGCCTCCCCTCTCCCGCGCTGCGCGCGGGAGAGGGGCCGGGGGTGAGGGCGCGGGCCGAAGCTTCGCTCCCCACCCTCACCCCCCAACCCCTCTCCCGCGCGCAGCGCGGGAGAGGGGAGCAAAGCACCTATGACACTCGACGCCTGGCTGTCGCGCATCGAGCGCCTGCATCACCGCCCGATCGAGCTCGGACTGGCGCGCGTTCGCGCGGTGGCGGAGCGCCTCGACGCCGACCTGGCCTGCCCTCGGATCGTGGTCGGCGGCACCAACGGCAAGGGCTCGACTTGCGCCATGCTCGACTCGATCCTGCGCGCGGCGGGCTATCGCGTGGGGCGCTACGGGTCACCGCACCTGCTGCGCTTCAACGAGCGCGCGCTGATCGACGGACGACCGGTCGACGACGGGGCGCTGATCGAGCAGTTCGAGGCGGTCGAGCACGCGCGCGGCGAGACCTCGCTCACCTACTTCGAATTCACGACGCTGGCGATCCTGCGCCTGTTCGCGCGCGCACGCCTGGACGCCGCGGTGCTCGAAGTCGGGTTGGGCGGCCGGCTCGACGCCGTCAACCTGGTCGACGCCGACTGCGCGGTGGTGACCGCGATCGGGCTGGATCACACCGAGCTGCTGGGCGAAACGCGCGAGAAGATCGGATTCGAGAAGGCGCACGTCTATCGCGCCGGGCGGCCGGCGATCTGCTCGGACCCGGCGCCACCGCCGACCCTGGTCGAACACGCGGCCGGCATCGGCGCCGACCTGTGGCTGCTGGGGCGCGACTTCGAGGCGCGCACATCGCCCGCAGGCGACGGACGCCAGCAATGGACCTACCGCGGCAGGGCGCGCGGGCGCGCCGCGCTGCCGCTGCCGGGCCTGCGCGGCGCGCATCAGCTGCGCAACGCCGCCGGGGTGCTGGCGGCGCTCGAATCGATCGAGACGCGGCTGCCGGTCCACCAGCAGGCGGTGCGCCAGGGCCTGCTCGATGTCCGGATCGACGGCCGCTACCAGGTGCTGCCGGGACGGCCGGTCGTGGTGCTCGATGTCGGCCACAACCCGCATGCCGCGGCCGCGCTGGCGCGCACGCTCGACGCGCACGGGTACTTCCCGCAGACGCGAGCGGTGTTCGGCATGCTGCGCGACAAGGACGTCGGCGGCGTGGTGGCGCAGCTGCGCGACCGGGTCGCGCACTGGCACCTCGCGCCGACAGGCGGGGACCGCGGCCAGGACGCCCGCGCCGCCGCGGCCGCCGGGTTCGGGGCGAAGGACCCGTTCACCTGCCACGAATCGATCGCCGCGGCGCTCGATGCCGCACAGGCCGCATCGACCCCCGATGATAGAATTCTCGTGTTCGGCTCCTTTGTCATGGTGGCGGAGGCGTTGCGGTTGCTGCGCGCTTGAGAGGATTCCAAAGCCTGTGTAGCGCGGCGCGCGGGGCGCCTGCTTGGCGCTTGAAAGCCCTGCGTAGCACGAAGCGCGAAGCAGGCGTTTGGGCGTTCTGGCGGCGCGGGCGACGCCGGCAGTCCGAACGCGAGCGCGCCGCGTCGGCCGCGCTGGAGTCGGCGTCCGAGGAGCTCGGGTTGCGCGCGGACCCGGCCGCGCAGCTCAAGGTGCGGGTGCGCCGGCGCCTGATCGGCGCGGCCGCGCTGCTGCTTGCCGTCGTGATCGTGGTGCCGATGCTGCTCGACCAGGCGCCGCGCCCCCTTCCCGACAACATCCCGATCGACATTCCCAGCGAGCGGACGCCGTTTTCGCCGCGCCTGTCGCTGCCCCCGGTCGATGCCGGAGCCCCCGCGGCAGCGCCGGCCGAGGCCGGGACTCCCGCCGCGGGCGGCGAGGCGCCAGCGGCGCCGGGCTCGGCCGCCGATACGGCTCCCGCTCCGGCGGCCACACCCGCGGATTCAGCGACCCCGGCCAAGCCAGGCGGCGCCAAGCCTGCGGACGATTCGCCCGGCCGCACGAAGAAGCACGCGCAGCACCAGGCGCCGCGCACCTCCACCGCCGAAGACGCCGCGCGCGCCGCCGATGCGGCGCGGGCGCGCGCCCTGCTGGAAGGCAAGACGGCCGAGACCGCCGCGGCCGGCCAGAACCGGATCTTCGTGCAGGCGGCCGCGCTGGCGAGCGAGACGGCGGCGCGCGAACTGGCCGACCGGCTGTCGAGGGCCGGCCTGGCGCCGTTCCTCGAGCGCGCCTCCACCAGCGACGGCGTGCGCTTCCGGGTCCGGGTCGGTCCGTTCGTTTCGCGCGACGAGGCCGAGCGCGCCCGCTCCCGGCTGCGCGCGCTCGGCGTCAGCTCGAACATCGTGCTCGCGTGAACGTCATCGACGCCACCTTTGCCGTCGTTGTGGTGGTGTCGATGCTGTTCGGCCTCCTGCGCGGGTTCGTGCGCGAGGCCGCGTCGCTGATCGGATGGGTCGCCGGGCTGGCGCTCGCGCTGCGCTATGCGTCGGCGCTCGGGGCGCAGCTGCCTTTCGCCACGTCCTGGCCGAACGCGCGCACGCTGGTGGGCGGCGCGCTGATCATCGTCGGCTGCCTGATCGTCGCCGCGATCGTCGGCCGGCTGCTGCATGCGGCGCTGGCGGCGGCCAAGCTGTCGGGCACCGATCGCGCGCTCGGCGCCGCCTTCGGCCTGGGACGCGGGCTGCTGCTCGCGCTTCTGGTGGCGGCGGTCGTGGTGCATGAGGGCTTCGCGCGCGAGCGCTTCTGGACCGAATCGGTCAGCGCGCCGTACCTGGAGACGGCGTTGAAATGGTTTACGTCCAGCCTGCAGCAGCGTAAGGTGCCGCCGGGCATCGTGCCGGGAGCGTGATCGCATGTGTGGAATCGTCGGCCTCGTCGCCACTTCGCCGGTCAACCAGTCGCTGTACGACGCCCTGCTGCTGCTGCAGCACCGCGGGCAGGACGCGGCCGGCATCTGCACCGTGCACGGCAGCCGCTTCCACATGCAAAAGGGCGCCGGCCTCGTGCGCGACGTGTTCCGGACCCGGAACATGCGGTCGCTGCCCGGGGCTTCCGGCATCGCGCAGGTCCGGTATCCGACCCAGGGGTCGGCGTCGGACTCGGAGGAGGCTCAGCCTTTCTACGTCAACGCGCCGTTCGGGATCGTGCTGGCGCACAACGGCAACCTGACCAACGCCGAGCGCCTGAAGGACGAGATGTTCCGGCGCGACCGGCGCCACATCAATACCAACTCGGATTCCGAGGTGCTGCTCAACGTGCTGGCGCACGAGCTGCAGCTCGCGAGCAGCGGGCTGTCGCTCGATCCGGACGCGATCTTCCGCGCCGTGGCGTCGGTGCACCGTCGCGTGAGCGGCTCGTACGCCGTGGTGGCCGAAATCGCGGGCTACGGGCTGCTGGCGTTCAGGGATCCGTACGGGATCCGCCCGCTCGCCTTCGGCGCGCTCGAGACCGACCAGGGCACCGAATACATGGTGGCCTCCGAATCGGTCGCGCTCGACGGCCTGGGGTTCCGTTTCGTGCGCGACGTCGCGCCTGGCGAGGCGATCTTCATCGACTTCGACGGCCGCTTCTTCAGCCGGCCCTGTGCCGAGAACCCGAGCCTCAATCCCTGCCTGTTCGAGTTCGTCTACCTGGCGCGTCCCGACTCGCTGATCGACGGCGTGTCGGTCTACGGGGCGCGCCTGCGCCTGGGCCAGTACCTGGCGCGGCGGGTCGCGGCGGAGCTGCGCGGCGGCGAGATCGATGTCGTGATGCCGATCCCCGACTCGAGCCGGCCGGCGGCGATGGAGCTGGCGAACAAGCTCGGCCTGAACTACCGCGAGGGCTTCATCAAGAACCGCTACATCGGGCGCACGTTCATCATGCCGGGACAGTCGGTGCGCCAGAGGTCGGTGCGGCAGAAGCTCAACGCGATCGGCGTCGAATTCAAGGGCAAGAGCGTGCTTCTGGTCGACGACTCGATCGTGCGCGGCACGACCAGCCAGGAGATCGTGCAGATGGCCCGCGACGCGGGCGCCGCGCGCGTGTACTTCGCGTCGTCGGCGCCCCCGGTACGGTTTCCCAACGTCTACGGCATCGACATGCCCACCCGCGCCGAGCTGATCGCCGCGTCGCGCAGCGACGAGGAGATCCGCCGCGTCATCGGCGCCGACGCGCTGATCTACCAGGGCATCGACGACCTGAAGCGCGCGGTGCGGGATTGCAACCCCGCGCTCACCGGCTTCGAGGCCTCGTGTTTCGACGGCGTCTATATCACCGGCGACGTCACGCCGGCCTACCTGGACCGGATCGAGCGCGCGCGGCTGTCGCCGACCGTGAGCGAGGGCTCGGGGCTTTCGCAGCTGAGCCTGGCGATCGAGCAGAGCGACGGCTGATGGAAGAGCGCGATCCCGCGCGCGGCGCACCCGAGGACCCGCACGACTTCGACACGCGCGCGGTGCGCTCGGGCACGCGGCGCAGCGAGTTCGGCGAGCACAGCGAGGCGCTGTTCCTGACCTCGAGCTTCGTGTTCGACAGCGCGGCCCAGGCGGCGGGGTTGTTCTCGGGCGCGGAGGATGGCTACGTCTACTCGCGCTTCTCCAACCCGACCGTCCGCATGTTCGAGCAGCGGCTGGCGTCGCTCGAGGGCACCGAGGACTGCCTCGCGACCGGCTCGGGCATGGCCGCGATCCTGTCCATCGCGCTGGCGCACCTGAAGTCCGGCGACCAGATCCTGTGCGGATCCAACGTCTTCGGCGCCACCGTGCAGATGTTCTCGAACCTGCTCGCGAAGTTCGGCATCGACACCGCCTACGTGAGGGCGTCGGATCCGGCCGCCTGGCGCGCGGCGGCCACCCCGCGCACGCGGATGCTGTTCTGCGAGACGCCGTCGAACCCGACGATGGAGGTCGTCGATCTTGCCGCCTTCGCCCGGCTCGGGCGCGAGCTGGGCGCGCTGAGCGTGGTCGACAACTGCTTCTGCACCCCGGTCCTGCAGCGGCCGGCCGAGTTCGGCGCCGACGTCGTGATGCACACCGGAACCAAGTTCATCGACGGGCAGGGACGCGTGCTGGGCGGTGCCGTGCTGGGTTCGCGCGACTTCATCCGCAACGCCGTGCTGCCCGTGCTGCGCACCGCCGGCCCGAGCCTGTCGCCGTTCAACGCCTGGGTGATGCTCAAGGGGCTCGAGACCCTCGGGCTGCGGGTGCGGGCGCAGTCGGACGCGGCACTGGAAATCGCGCGCTGGCTCGAGCGGCATCCAGCGGTCGGGCGCGTGTTCTACACCGGCCTGCCCACGCACCCGCAGCATCAGCTCGCGGCGCGCCAGCAGCAGGGCCGGTTCGGCGCGGTCATCGGCTTCGAGGTCCGTTGCGAGGCCGGCGTGACGCCGGCCCAAGCGCGCGAGCGCGCCTGGCGGGTGGTCGACGCCGTGCGACTGATGTCGATCACCGGGAATCTCGGCGATACCCGCACGACGATCACCCACCCGGCAAGCACGACCCACGGCCGGTTGACCCCCGAAGCCCGCGAACGCGCCGGGATTTCCGAAGCCCTTCTGCGCATCTCGGTCGGGCTGGAATCGATCGACGACCTCGAACGCGACCTCGACCGGGCGCTTTGCGCCTGATCGACGCGCTGAAATTGCCGCCCGCTAGGCCATGCGGTCGATGGCGCCGTGCAGCCGTCATGGCTTCGTGTTATGGACAACACCTAGACAAGCGCTGGACAATGCGGCGAACGGGTAGTCCGCAGCTAGGGCTAGCCGCAGGTGGCGCTGCGCCAGCAAACGGCGTGCTCCCGTATAATAGTTAGTTGTTATCTCGCATCGTCCGACGGTGTTTGCCGAGGGCGGCGGGCGCGGGAATAGCGACCACGAACGAAGCATGGCGAAAGTCTCGGACGACATCTCGCTCGGAGACCTGGTTCGAAAGGCAGCGAAAGCGCTGACTCGGGCTGGGCTTGAGCACCGGATCGACATCTACCGCGACATCGAGGTCGACGATCCGGCCGTGCGGATGATGCTCGGCCGCCGCCACCGGGTGCGCGTCCGGGTCAAGATCACCGCGGCCAGCCTGCTGTTCGAGGGCGACACGGACAAGTCCGGTACGGACAAGACCGGCACGGAGAGGAGCGACGCCGACAAGACCGGCACGACGGCCTTGGTGGTGCCATTGCACAAGCAGGAAGCCTGATTCCGAGGTCCGAACTTCCCTGCCGCCGCCGCGGGCGGATCCGGGCCGTTCAGCGGCGGCCCGGGATCCTCAGGGCCGCCGTGCGGAATCCCTGTGCCGCCGCCGGCGGCGAGATCTCCCGCGCCAGGCGCTCGACCAGCTCGCTCCAGCTGCGCCCGTGCGCCAGCTCCTGCTCGAGCAGGAGCTCCCCGATCGGGCCGATGTAGTCGACCAGCAGCTCGCGCAGCTCCTCGACGGACGCCGCCAGCCGGCTTTCGGTCGCGGTGCCGCCCGGCGGAAGCGTCGTCGTGCGGCCCTGGCGCAGCGTGGCCGGAGGGGGTGTGGGGGGCGGCGGATCGTTGTCGGCTGCCATGCCGGTCGACAGCGGCGTGCGCAGCAGGTCCATCAGCTGATCGCGGCCCGGGAGGTCCGGCTGCGCGTCGACCTGCATGCCGCGCACGAAGTTGGCGGCCGTGGCAGCGGTCGAGCGTGCGCGCCCGACCGCCTCGATGCCGCGGCGCATCGCATAGCTGACGTGGACGATCTTTCCTGCGCCAAGCCCCACGCGCATCTGGTGCCCATCCTGCATCACGACGAACAGGACGCCCGTCTCTTCGGCGGCGGTCAGTTGCTGCAGCAGGACGTAGGGTGAGGCCACGCTGGCTGCTCATCCGAAAGGCAGCATCGGAGCCCGCCCCCTAGCGCTGGCCCGACGACAGCCGTGCGATCGCAATCCTCAGGCTGGCCGCCATGCGCGCGATCGACCGCGCCAGGGCGCCGATCTCGTCCGCGCGGGCAGCCTCGCGCACGTCGTGGTCGAAGTTGCCGCGGCTGATCTCCTCCGTGATCGCGGTGAGCCGGCGGATCGGCTCGACCATGCCGCTCGAGATCAGCAGCGCGAAGAACGCGGCGACGACGATCGCGCCGGCGAGCAGTTCCAGCATGTACGTATCCGTCTCATGCACCCGCGAATACACCTCGTCCTCGTCCATCTGCACCGCGACCACCCAGTCGAGGCGCGTCTTGCGGACCGCGGCCCTCAGGTTGCGGCCGTCGATCGTGTAGCGGACGGACTCCGAGATGCCCTTGGACGCCTCGAAGGCCGGGTGCGTGTGCATGTCCTTCAATTCCTTGTCCATCACGGCACCGGTCATTGCGATCAGCTTGCCGTCCGGCGAGAACAGCAGTGCCTGCCCCGTGTGGCCGATCTTCTCGTGCGCGAGCACGTCGGTGATCTCGGACAGCGCATTGGACTTGGCGAGCACGCCCACCACGCCCTGGCCGGTGCTCTGGTCGTAGATCGGAACCGCGACCACCCACGACGGCTTGTTGATGGTCTTGCTGATCACGACCTGCTGCCCGACCGGCTTGCCGGCCAGCACGTCCTTGACATAGATCCGGTCGGCGTAGTTGATCGGCGCGACGTTGTCGTTGCGCCCGACCGACATGCCGTCGAGGCCGACCGTGAAGACCAGGAAGCTCCACGGCTGCTTCAGCGACATGCTGACCAGCAGCGGCTTCTGGAGATCGGGCCGCATCGAGCGCATCGCCGCCACCGTCGCCATCTCGTCCATCGACTGCACGTTGACGCGCAGCCAGGCGTCGGTCCGGTCGGCGAAGCTGTTGGCGATCGACAGAAGCTGAAGATCCGCAAGGCGCTCGGCGTCGTGGTGCGCCCGGTCGCGCGCGTAGTACCAGGTGACGAGCAGCGGCAGCATCGCAGCCACCAGGAACGCGAAGAACAGCTTCGGAAAGATGCCGAGGCCGCGCCGGCCCGTTGGTTCGGCTTCCACGATCCCTAGTCCCTCCGAAAATGCGCCCCGGTCAGCCGTGCCCGATTCAGGATACTGGACGCGCGGTTCAAGCGTCAACGCGCGACTCGAACTAAGCTGCGCTTGCGCGGATCGAGGAGAGTACGCATTGCGGTGCCCGTGCTCAAATCGTGGTAATGCGGTACGGACGCCCCTGAATGCGATGTTGTCGCCGGCCGCAATTCAAAATATCGTGCCCGCCTTGCCCGGTTGCGCAAAAAGCGTCGGGTCCCCGGCCGCGGAACGATCGAGCCCCGTGATTGAGCCTCGTTTCCAAGCCGCGCCGTCGGGCAAAATTCGCGAAACGTCGATAGGAGACCGAAAATGGACAGGATGCGGCGCACACTGGTTCAGGGCATGCTCGCGGCGCCGGCGGTGATCGCGCGCGCCGCCGAGCCCAGGACCCTGAAGATCTCGCACCAGTTTCCCGGCGGCACGATCAACGAGGGCGACTTCCGCGACCGCCTGTGCCTGAAGTTCGCCGCCGAGCTCGAAAAGCGCAGCGGCGGCGCGCTCAAGGGCGTCGTCTACCCGAACTCGTCGCTGATGAAGACCAACGCCCAGTTCAGCTCGATGCGCAAGGGCGCGCTCGACATGTCGCTGGTGCCGCTGTCCTACGCGGGCGGCGAGGTGCCGGAGACCAATATCGGGCTGATGCCGGGCGCCGTGATCTCGTACGAGCAGGGCACGGCCTGGAAGAATGCCGACGTGGGCCGGGCGCTGGCCAGCCTGCTCGCCGACAAGAACATCATCGTCGTCAGCTGGATCTGGCAGGCGGGCGGTGTGGCAAGCCGCAGCAAGCCGCTGATCGAGCCCGAGGACGCCAAGGGGATGAAGGTGCGCGGCGGCAGCCGCGAGATGGACACGGTGCTCAAGGCCGCCGGCGCGGCGGTCCTCTCGATGCCTTCCGACGAGATCTACGCCGGAATGCAGACCGGCGCGCTCGACGCGGCGATGACCTCGTCGACCAGCCTGATCTCGTTTCGTCTCGAGGAGGTCGCGAAGCACCTGACGACCGGCCGCGGCAAGGCGTACTGGTTCATGTTCGAGCCCCTGCTGATGTCGCGCCAAGTGTTCGAGTCGCTCACGCCGACGCAGCAGAGCCTCGTGATGAACCTGGGCGCCGAGCTGGAGCGCTTCGCGCTCGACGGGGCGCGCGCCGACGACCAGAAGGTGGCCAGCATCTACGAGAAGTCGGGCGGCAAGGCCTACGACCTCAGCGAGGCCACCGTGCGGCGCTGGCAGGCGATCTCGCGCGACACGGCGTGGCGGGACTACGCCCAGCGCACCGACGGCTGCGCAAAGCTGCTCGCGCTGGCTGAAAAGACGCTGTGAACCCCGGCGCCGCGGGCGGAGGCCCGCCGGCGCGGCACGCTGCCGCGCTGCTGGCGCGCGCCGACGCGCTTGTCGCCGGCGTCAACCGGGTGCTGATGGTCGCGTCGATGCTGGCGCTGCTGGCGGCCTCCTTCATCCTGACCAGCAGCGTGCTGTCGCGCTATTTCGTGCACGCGGCGACCGACTGGCAGGACGAGGCGAGCGTGTTCCTGCTGGTCAGCGCGACCTTCCTGTGCTCGGCGAGCGTGCAGTCGCAGCGCGGCCACATCGGCATCGAGGCGATCGCCGGCGTGCTGCCCCGGCGGGTGAACCGGGTCCGGCAGCGGCTGTGCGACCTGCTGTCCCTGGCGTTTTGCACCTTCTTCGCCTGGAAGTCGTGGACGCTGTGGATCGAAGCCTGGGTCGACAACGAGACGACCGAGTCGAGCTGGGGTCCGCCGCTGTGGATCCCCTACGGGGCGATGGGACTCGGGATGAGCCTGCTCTCGGTGCAGCTTCTGCTGCAGCTGCTGCGCGGCGGTCGTGACGGGTCCGGGCGGAGCGCCGGCGAGACCCCCCCGACGCCGGGATCATGAGCACCGGCACGATCGGCCTGCTGTACGGCATCGGCACCCTGCTGCTGATGGCGACCGGCATGCCGATCGCGTTCGCGCTCGGATCGGCCGCGCTGCTGTTCATGCTTGCGTTCATGCCTGGCGCCGCGCTCGACACCGTGACGCAGAACGTCTACCAGGAGCTCGCCAGCATCACGCTGCTGTCGATCCCGATGTTCATCCTGAAGGGCGTGGCGATCGGACGCACGCGCGCGGGCGCCGACCTGTACCTCGCGCTGCACGCGTGGATGCACCGGATTCCGGGCGGCCTGGGCATCGCGAACGTGTTCGCCTGCGCACTGTTCGCCGCGATGGCGGGCTCGAGCCCGGCGACCTGCTCGGCGATCGGCGCCACCGGGATCCCCCAGATGCGCTCGCGCGGCTACTCGCCCGGCTTCGCCGCCGGCATCATCGCCGCCGGCGGCACCCTCGGCATCCTCCTGCCGCCGTCGATCACGATGATCCTGTTCGCGGTGTCCGCCGAGCAATCGCTTGGACGCCTGTTCCTGGCCGGCGTCGGTCCCGGCCTGCTGCTGGTGGCGCTGTTCAGCGCCTACACCGCGTGGCGGTTCCGTCGCGAATACGGCGCCGCGGAAGCGGCGTTCGCGTCGCACGGGCGGCGGTCCGCGTACCTCGAGCAGGAAAGCTACACCCTGCTCGAGAAGCTGCGCCTGCTGCCCAAGGTCGTGCCGTTCGTGCTGCTGCTGCTGGGCGTGATGGTCGCGCTCTATGGCGGATATGCCACGCCGTCGGAGACCGCCGGCCTGGGGGCGGTGCTGGCGCTGACGCTGATCGGGACCTTGTACGGCGTCTGGCGTCCGCTGCAGATCGCGCCGATCCTCGGCGCGACGCTGCGCGAGTCCACGATGCTGATGATGATCATCGGCATGTGCCTGCTCTATTCGTACGTGATGAGCTACCTGCACCTGAGCCAGTCGGCGGCCGAGACGATCGTCGCGATGCACGCGTCGCGCTGGTGGCTGCTGGCGCTCATCCTGCTGATGGTCGTGGTGCTGGGGTTCTTCCTGCCGCCGGTGTCGATCATCGTGATGACGGCGCCGATCATCCTGCCGCCGCTGCGCGCGGCCGGCTTCGACCTGATCTGGTTCGGCGTCGTGATGACGATCATCATGGAGATGGGGCTGATCCACCCTCCCGTCGGACTGAACATCTTCGTGATCCGCAACGTCGCCCCGGACATCGCGCTGCGCGACATCGTGTGGGGCGTGCTGCCGTTCGTCGGGCTGATGCTGATCGCGGTGCTGCTGCTGTGCGCCGTGCCGGAAATCGCGACCTGGCTGCCCGATTCGCTGCTGGGGCCGAAGACGCGGTAAGGGAGGCCCCCGCTAAGCCCGACCGCAGATCGCCGCCGTCGCGACGAGCTCCTCCAGGAGCGCGAACACGCCCCTGCCCGAGAGCTGGTACGGATCGAGCGCCGCCTTCTCGCAGTACTTCAGCAGCACGGTCGAGTTGAGCTTGGTCAGGTTGACCAGGCCCATCGTCCAGCCGGCGAAGCGCCGTTCGGCGATCTCGTCGTAGGCCAGCAGGGTGACGTCGCGATGGCGCGGATCGCGGCAGATATGCTGGTAGATCGCGTTGACCGCGTCGCGGCCGCCCTCGAGCGCCTGCACGATCACCCGGCTGTCGTGGCACAGCACGCCCGTGATTCCCAGCTCGGGGTTGCGCTGGCGGGACATCTGCACGATCGATTCGACCGCGTCGGCGGAGGACGACTCGGACAGGCGGCTTGCGTAAAGAAGGCGGACCAGCATGGCGGCTAGGCCTTGCGGTTCTGCATCAGGGCCAGGAACTCGCGCCGCAGGTTCGCGTCCTTCAGGAAGGAGCCGCGCATCACGCTGTTGGTCATCTTCGGCTCGTCGTCCTTGATGCCGCGCCACTGCAGGCAGAAGTGATCGGCTTCCATCACGAGCGCGAGGCCGTCGGGCTGCATGCGGTCCTGGAGCAGGTCGGCCAGCTGAGTGACCGCCTCCTCCTGGATCTGCGGCCGGCTCATCACCCAGTCCGCCAGGCGGGCGTACTTCGACAGCCCGATCAGGTTCGAATGCTCGTTCGGCAGCACGCCGATCCACAACCGGCCCAGGATCGGGCAAAGGTGATGCGAGCAGGCGCTGCGCACGGTGATAGGCCCCACGATGAGCAGCTCGTTCAGGTGCTCGATGTTGGGGAATTGAGTGATCGGCGGCTCCGCCACGTAGCGGCCGCGGAACACCTCGCTCAGGTACATGCGCGCGACGCGGCGCGCGGTCTCGCGCGTGTTATGGTCGCCATCGGTGTCGATCACCAGGCTCTCGAGCACGCCGAGCAGCTTGCCTTCGACTTCCTGCTGGAGCTCGTCGAGCTCGCCGGGCTCGATGTAGCGGGCGATGTTGTCGTTGGCGTGAAAGCGCGCGCGGGCACGCTGCAGCCGTTCGCGGATCCGCCGGGAAGCCTCGGGCGGCGCGGCGTCGGCCGCCGCCGGATCCTTTCGTTCGAGGCCTTCCGGTTTGATCGGACGCACCCGCTCGAAGCTATTGGACATCGCGCCCCGCCGGATCGTGCGATAGTCCGTTGCCGCCGCGGCGGCGCGGCGGGGTGACCGCGGAGCCGGGCCGGATCGGTTGTGGTTTCATGGTGCCAGTTTATTCCAACGCCGCCCCCGTTACGGGAGCCCGCCGGGAAGCGCTCTTCGCGAGCCGTGTCCTTCGTAGGGAGACCTGGATGTCGAATGGGATTGCGAACGTGCTGGTCGAGCGGCTCGTCGCGGTCGCGCGCGACGCCGGCGGCGCGGTGGCGCGCATCTATGCGAGCGATTTCGCGGTCCGGCACAAGGCCGACGCGTCGCCGGTGACCGACGCCGATCTGGCGTCCGAGGCGATCATCCTGGCCGCGCTGCGGGCAATGACGCCCGGGGTGCCGATCGTGTCCGAGGAGGCAGCCGGCGCAGGGCTGCCGGCGGTAGGCGAACGCTTCTGGCTGGTCGATCCGCTCGACGGAACGCTCGAGTTCGTGCGCCGCAACGGCGAGTTCACGGTCAACATCGCGCTGATCGAGGACCGCCAGCCGGTGATCGGCGTCGTGTACGCGCCGGCGCTCGACCGCCTGTTCGCGGGCGTCGCGCGGGAGGGCGCATTCGCCGAGGAGAAAGGGCTTCGGCGCCCGGTGGCCTGCAGGCGCGAACCCCCGGAAGGGCTGGCGGTCGTGTCGAGCCGCTCGCACGCCGACGCCGTGGCGCTGCGCCGCTTCCTGGCAGGAAGGAAGGTTGCGACGAGCGCGACGCTCGGCTCGTCGCTCAAGTTCTGCCTGGTCGCTTCCGGCGAGGCCGATCTTTATCCGCGCTTCGGCCGCACGCACGAGTGGGACACGGCGGCCGGGCATGCGGTGCTGCGCGCGGCCGGAGGGCGCGCGACCGATCTCGACGGCCGCGAGCTGCTGTACGGGAAGCCGGGGCTGGTCAATCCGGGCTTCGTCGCCTGCGGGCTGCCCGCGGCGCAGCCGGGCGACGACGGCGGGGCGCCGGCCACGTTATAGTCCCGCGCACCGCTCGGGACCAACCGGCCGCATGAAGCTGCGCATGAAGCCAGGCAACAAGCCAGGCACCAAGCCGCTTAGATCCGCGCTCGCCGCTCTTTGCGCGGCCGCCGCGATCGGCGGCGCGCACGCCGGTGAGGTCAAGGTCGCCGTGGCCGCGAATTTCATCGGGCCGGCGCAGCGGCTCGCCGAAGGCTTCCGCGCCACAACCGGCCACCACGCGCTCCTTTCCAGCGGTTCCACCGGCAAGTTCTACGCGCAGATCCGCAACGGCGCCGCGTTCGACGTGCTGCTCGCGGCCGATTCACAGACGCCGGAACGGCTCGAGTCCGAAGCCGCGGCAGTCGCGGGCTCCCGCTTCACCTACGCGGTCGGCCGGCTCGCGCTGTGGAGCGCATCGCCCGACTTCGTCGACGCGCGCGGCGAGGTGCTGCGCAGCGGCCGTTTTTCCCACCTGTCGATCTGCAATCCGCAGCTCGCCCCGTACGGCGCGGCGGCGGTGCAGACGCTGCGGGCGCTCGGCCTCTACGAGCGCGTGGCGCCGACCCTGGTGCAGGGTGAAGACGTCGCGCAGGCCTATCAGTTCGTCGCCAGCGGCAACGCCGAGCTGGGTTTCGTGGCGTTGTCCCAGATCCAGAAGGACGGGCGGATCCAGACCGGCTCGGCGTGGATCGTGTCGCCCCAGCTGTACACGCCGCTGCGGCAGGACGCGGTGCTGTTGAATCCCGGCCGCGACAATCCCGCCGCAAGGGACTGGGTCGAGTATCTGCGCAGCGACGCCGGGCGCGCGGTGATCGGCGCCTACGGCTACGGCCTGCCGGACCGGGTCACGCCGTCCCGGAGGTAGGGCCGTGGACCTGACGAGCGACGACTGGCGCGCCGTCGGCCTGACGCTCGAGCTGGCCGCTGTCACGATCGCGCTGCTGCTCGCGATCGGAACGCCGATCGCCTGGTGGCTGGCGCGCGCGCGCGCGGAGTGGCCGCGAACCACGGCAGTGGTCGGAGCGGTGGTGGCACTGCCGATGGTGCTGCCGCCCACGGTGCTCGGCTTCTACCTGCTGCTGCTGCTCGGACCCGAAGGCCCGATCGGGCGCCTGACGCTGCAATCCGGTCTCGGGCTGTTGCCGTTCACCTTCGCCGGGCTGGTGGTCGCGTCGCTGCTCTATTCGCTGCCGTTCGTGGTTGCGCCGCTGCAGAGCGCGTTCGCCGCCGTCGGCCGCGCGCCGATCGAGGCCGCCGCGACCCTGCGTGCCGGCCCGTGGGACCGCTTCTTCACCGTGGTTGCTCCGCTCGCCGCCCCGGGTTTCGCCGCCGCCGCGATCCTCGGCTTCGCGCACGTGATCGGCGAGTTCGGCATCGTGCTGATGATCGGCGGCAACATTCCCGGCCGCACCCGCGTGCTCTCGATCGCGATCTACGACCGCGTCGAGGCGCTCGATTACGCGCACGCGCACTGGCTCGCGGGCGGGCTGCTGGTGTTCTCGTTCCTCGTGCTGCTCGCGATGAACCGGCTCGGCCAGGGCGGCGCACTCGGCCTGTCCGGCGCGCAACGCCTGCGATGAGCGGCGAGGGCCGGATCGAGGCCGCGATCCGGGTTGCCTACCCGGGCTTTTCGCTCGCGGTCGATCTGGAGCTGCCCGCTCGCGGCGTCAGCGCGCTGTTCGGCGCCTCCGGCTCGGGCAAGACCACCTGCCTGCGCTGCATCGCCGGCCTCGAACCGCTCGCCGAAGGGCGGATCGCGGTCGGCGGCGAGTTGTGGCAGGACAGCGCGACCGGGCGCCGCGTGCCCACGCACCGGCGGGCGCTCGGCATGGTGTTCCAGGACGGGCGGCTTTTCGCGCACCTGAGCGTGCGCGCCAACCTCGAATACGGGATGAAGCGCGTTGCCCGCGGCGAGCGACGGGTCGCGCTCGACGACGTGGTCGACCTGCTGTCGATCGGCAGCCTCCTCGAGCGCCGGCCCGAGGGGCTGTCGGGCGGGGAGCAGCAGCGCGTGGCGATCGCGCGCGCGCTGCTCGCCAGTCCGCGACTGTTGCTGCTCGACGAGCCGATGGCGGCGCTCGACGAAGCGCGCAAGGCCGAAGTGCTGCCGTACCTGGAACGGCTGCACGAGGAGCTGCGGATTCCCGTGATCTACGTAAGCCACGCCATGCAGGAGGTCGCCAGGTTGGCCGATCACCTGGTGCTGCTCGATCGGGGTGCCGCGATCGCGAGCGGTCCGATCTCGCAGATGACGGCGCGGTTGGATCTGCCGCTGGCGCAGGAGGATGGGGCAGCGGTGGTGCTGGACGGGCGGGTCGGCGAGCACGACGCCGCCGATGCGCTGACGCGGGTCGACTCGGGCGCTGGCAGCCTGTGGGTCGCGGCTCTCGACCGCGCGCCCGGGCGCGCGGTGCGCCTGCAGATCGCCGCGCGCGACGTCAGCATCGCGCTCGCGCCGCCGCACGCATCGAGCATTCTGAACATCCTGCCGGCTGTCGTGGCCGCTCGCGCGGACGATGAGCGCGGCCGCAGCCTGCTGCAGCTGGAGGTGCGCGACGCGCATCTGTTGTCGCGCGTGACGCGCCGGTCGGCCAACGCGCTCGGATTGCAGCCGGGTCAGCGCGTGTTCGCCCAGGTCAAGGGCGTCGCGGTTCTCGGCTGAGCGATGCCCGCCGCGGCTGCCCGCGTCATCGGCCGCGGCATTCGGCCGACGGCAGCGGGATCCGGCGCCCGTTGCGGTCGTGCACCAGCACGCAATGCCCTGCCGCGAGGACGAGCCGGAAGATCTCGGGCCGGCCCAGCTCGCGGCCGTCGATCGGCCGGCCTTCGGCATCGCGCCGCGGCACGCGCTCGATGACCAGATCGGACGAGGCCGTCAAGGCGTCGTCGGCGAGCGTGACCGGGAGACCGCCGAACTCGGAGGACACCGCCCGTGCGAGCTCGGCCCGCACCGGCGCCGTCGGCTCCACCAGCAGGGCGGAAACCTCGGGCGCCGCCGCGGCGCATGCGGCGAGCAGGGCCGGGCACGCCGCGCAAATCGTGACCGGCGAGCTCCAACCCATCGCGTCAGTGCCGCATGATCCGGTTGGTCTGGAACACCGACTTGAAGGCACTGCCGTTAGCAGCCGACAGCGCGCGCAAATGCCCGGTGGGTGCCATGCCGGTCGGCGCCGGACACGCGGCGGCGCCCCCGCCGCGGTACGCAAGCGCTGCCGCGAGGCGCGCCTCGGCGGGGTCGCCAAGCGCGTGCGTGAAGTCGTCGAGCACGGAACAACCCGGCAGCGTCGCCGGGCTGCCCGCAACCGCCATCGACGAATTCTGTGGCGAGAAACCGTCGCTATAGTCGCCGAAACCCATGGCGTTCACGCCCTTGAACTGAATCGAAAAATAGGTCGTGCCGCAATTGTCCGGCGGATAGAAGCCGTACGGTTTGCCGCAGGTGGTCGAGCCGATCTGGATCACCTGGACGCCGATGCCGCTCAGGTCGTTCATCACCGATTCACTCGCCGAGCAGGTGTCGGGACCGGACAGGATGAACACGCGCGGCAGGTCCAGGTGAGGCAGTACAGTTCCGGGCGGCACCGACGCGGTGAAGCCGGCCGCCGTCGATTCGAACGGCACCGGCACGATCGGCTGACCCGTGACCGGATTGATGGTCGGGTGCTTGCTGTTGAACTGTTGCAGCTCGAAGGTCTTGCCGGCGGTCGCGGTCGGGCCGGCGATCATGTACGCCAGTTCGCTCGCGATATCGAGCAGGCCGCCGCCGTTGTAGCGCATGTCGATGACCAGGTCGCTGATGTTGGCGGCCTTCAAGCTCGTGATCGCGCCGATCAGGGCCGGTTCGGCGGTCGCGAGGTGGTCGTTGAACAGCATGTAGCCCACCGCGCCGCCGGCTAGCGTTCCGACGTTCTGTACAGGCGCCGTGGTCACATTGGCGGATGTCAGCGTGATGGTGCGTGTCGTCCCGGCGGGGTCCTGGATGCCGAACGTGTGCGTTGCGCCGGCATTGGCCGGGAACAGTCCGGCGTTGAGCGTATCGACCCCAGCCTGCGTGGCGACGTTGATGTCGACGCCGTCGACGCTTAGCACCTGGGCCCCGCGCGTCAGCGGCGGGCTCAGGATTGTCGCCGGCGAATTCGGTTCCGTGTACGCGACCACGACCTGGCGCGGCGGGGTCGCGCTGATCACGATCCAGGTAGCCCCATATTCGGCCTGCACGCCCGACTGCGCAAGCGCCTCCCAGGTCGCCGTCGGCAACGTGAAGTGAAACTTGTCCTTCGGCGCTCCGCTCGCCGTCAGCGCGTTGGTCTTGAGTACGTTGAAATAGGAGACCGCGGTCGAGTAGCTGGCGAACGCGGGGTAGGTGACCTCGCCATACCAGAGGTACAGGTCGCTGGTCCACGAGGCCAGCCAGTCCTGCTCGTTGATCAGCGCACCTTGCCGGTCCGGGTACGGCACACCCGTTAGCGGATCGGTCCCGCTGCGCGGCGCCGCGCAGCGATTGGCGAGGGTCGACGCCGGCGCGAAGCTGGGACCGGATTGCGCAGGAGCGGCGCCGCCGCCTCCTCCTCCTCCCCCGCAGCTGACCAGCAGCGCGGAAACGGCCGACATGACGGCGGCCTTGCCCGCGCCGACTGAAGCGGATCGACGCGCAGGTGCCTTCCCGATCTCCATGGTTTGTTCTCCTCCTGCCTCCGTTGTGGCCACGACCTTACCGTCAAGACCGGCCGGCGCGCAAGTGAGTTTCGGACGGCGATGCCGGATCCCGCCTTACTGCCCGTCTTGGGCACGTGGCTTACCGCGCTTGGGGTAATGTGAGAGCCCTTTCATCCGCCGGGAGTCGCGATGCTGGTCGTCACCACCGAGAACGTCCCCGGTCACCGGGTCGTCGAAACCAAGGGCCAGGTCTTCGGCGTCGTCGTCCGCAGCCGCGGCCTCGGCGGCAATATCATGGCCGGGCTTCGATCCATCGTGGGCGGCGAGATCACCGAGTACACCCAGCTTCTGGAGGAGGCACGCCGGCACGCGGTCGACCGGATGGTGAAGAACGCGAGCCTGATGCGGGCCAACGCGATCGTGATGATGCGGTTCGATTCGGCCGAGATCGGACAGACGATGAGCGAGATCGTCGCCTATGGCACGGCCGTCGTGCTGGAGAAGATTGGGTAGACCATGTTGCGCAACGTATTGCTGATCCTGGCCGCGGGGTTCGCGGCGATCGGGCTGCTGCTGGTCGCCGCCGGGAGCTCGAGCCCGGGGTGGCCGATGCTCGGCTGGGGCGTGGTGGTCGTGATCGCCCTGCTCGCCGAGCGCTGGCGCTATCGCCGCGTCGAGCATGCGCGCGGTGGCCGCTGGCAGGCGACCGGCGAGCGCTTCGAGGATCCGGAAACCCGGCAGACGGTCGAGGTCTTGTACGATCCCGCGACCGGAGAGCGGCGCTACGTGCCGGCGCGCGAGGAGCCCAGCGGGCCGGGCGCATGAAGGACGGCGACGACCGTTCGGGCGCACCGGTGGAACCGGGCGGCGCGAACTACGAGGCGTTGTACCGCCGTTTCGACTCGCCGCTGATGCGGCAGCTCAGGCGCGAGGCCTACGACAGGGACATCGGCCAGCATTCGTGGGTGGGCGCCGACGAGCTCGAACGCGGGATCGGCCAGCTCGGCCTCGGCCCAGCGGGCCGCCTGCTGGATCTCGGCTGCGGCCCCTGCGGTCCGCTGTGCTTCGTGCTCGGGCAGGCGCAATGCGGCGGTACCGGCACGGACATCAGCGCGGCGGCCCTTGCTGCCGGGCGTGCCCGCGCCGAATCGCTCGGGCTTGGCGACCGCGTCGCGCTGCTCGTGGCCGATCTCAACCGGGACCTGCCCTTTTCCGACGGCGCGTTCGACGCGGCGATGTCGCTCGACGTGATCGTCCACCTGCGCGACCGCCTCTCGTGGTTTCGCGAAGTGCGCCGCGTGCTGAAGCCGGGTGGCCGGCTCCTGTTCACCGACGCCGGCGTCGTCACCGGGGCCGTTTCGAGCGACGAGATCCGCCAGCGCGCCCTGCACGGCGACACGTTCTTCGTTCCCGACGGTTTCAACGAACACCTGCTGGAGCGCGCCGGCCTCAGGGCCGTCGTCAGGGAGGACAGGACCGAGAGCCTGTTGAGGAACGCGGGCGGACGCCTGGCGGCGCGCCTCGCGCATCGGGCCGAGCTCGAGGAGGTCGAGGGAGGCGACGAATTCGAGCGGCAGCGGCGCTACCTGGAAGTCGTCGACGCGCTGGCACGGCGCGGAGCGATGTCGCGCTTTCTGTACGTGGCCGAATCGGCCCCGGCGTGAAGTGGGGCTTCGGCGCCTGCATCAAGGACGATAGCGACAAGCCTCAGGGAAGCTCGATCCGTCGCGGGAGGATGCGCGGCCACAGCAGGTTCAGCGCCAGCCCGCCGAGCACGAGCGCCGCCGCGCCGAGCTTCCAGGCGGGCAGGCTTTCACCGAGCCACCAGCTCGATGCCGTGATGCCGAACACGGGCACGAGAAGCGCCATCGGCGAGACTGCGGCCGCGGGATAGCGGGTCAGCAGCCAGCCCCAGGCGGCGAAGCCGAACAGCGAATTGCCGGCCGACTGCCAGAGCACTTCGGCCCAGGTGGCTGCATCGGCCTGTCGCAGCCCCGCTTCGATCGCCGGCCAGCCTTCGATCCACAGCGACAGGGCGAACAGCGGCGGCGCGGCGAACATGCTCGACCAGACGACATAGGACACCATGTTGACGTGCCCCGCGCGCATGCTGACGAGGTTGCCCGTGGCCCAGCACAGCGCTGCCGCCAGCACCATCAGCAGCCCTTTGACGGTCGTCGTGCCCTCTGCATGCGCCCCGATCACCACGATGCCGGCGACGGCGAGCGCCAGGGCGAGGCCCTGGTACGGCCGCACGCGCTGGCCGGCGATGGCGATCGACAGCCCGATCGTGAAGAACACCTGCGTCTGGATGACGAGCGACGCCATCCCGGGCGAGATGTCGGCGCGCATCGCGAGGTAAAGCAGTCCGAACTGCCCGACGCCGATGAGCGCACCGTAGGCGACGAGGTTGACCCAGGATACGGGCGGCCGGGACAGCACGAACACCGCCGGCACCAGTGCGAACGCGAAGCGCAGAGCGCCGAAGAAGAGCGGCGGCAGGTGGGCGAGGGCGAGCTTGATGACGACGAAGTTGCTGCCCCAGATGGCAACCACGAGCAGCGCCAGCAGGAAGTGGCGCAGCGGCAAGGACGCAGGATTCAAGCCTCGGTTTCCCCGCCGGCCGGCCCGCGGCGGCGCGGCGCACTCTAGCACGCCGATGCCCTGGTCATGCTAGTCGCCGCCCCGGCTGTCCAACTAGGGCGCCGCGATGTCCATGATTCGAGGAAACGTCAATAATGGGCGCCCGTCGAGGGACCGTTGCGGGCCGTTCCGCCGGTGCTCCTCGCCGCCCCAGAATCGATCGGAGCCGGTCATGCATATCCGCGATCTTGTTCCCGTCTGCGTCGCAGTGCTGTCGCTCGCCGGTGCCGCGCGCGGCGAGGAATCGGATGCCTCCGGCCCCGCGGCCAGGATCGCCGATTTCGTGCAAGTCGACGACCGGTTCATGGCCGGCAGCTACGTTCGCGTCGCCGGCCCCGTGGCCGGCGACCTGATCGCGGCGGGCGGCGGCGTCGATGTCGACGCCGCCGTGAACTCGGACGCGATCGTGGCGGGGGGCACGCTGCGTGTGGCCGGTTCGGTCGGCGGCTCGGTCTACGCGTGTGGCGGGCACGTGACGGTCGACGGCACGGTCGGCCGCAACGCGCGTGTCTGCGGCGGCCGCGTCGAGATCGGCCCGAAGGCCGACATCGCGGGCGGCGTCAGCATCGCCGGCGGCGAGGTTCAGCTGGAAGGAGCGGTCAAGCGTTATGTGCAGATCGCAGGCGGCCACGTGCGGATCGACGGCACGGTGGGCGGCGACGTCGTCGTCACGTCCGGTTCCATCGAACTCGGTCCCAACGCCCGCATCGGCGGCAAGCTGCGCTACCGGAGCCGCGAAGAGCTTCAGCGCGACCCGGCCGCGCAGGTGGCCGGCGGCGTCGAGCGGGCCGGGAAGAGCGCCCAGGCGATCGCCCACGCGGAGCGGCGCGTGCACCGCGCGGCCGGTTTCGTCTGGACCGTGGGCCTGATCGTGGCGGCCGCGGTGCTCGTGGCCGCGCTGCCGGGCTTCACGACGCGCGTCGCCGCGACGCTGCGCTCGCGCGCCGCGATGAGCCTGCTGATCGGCTTCATCGCCCTGGTGTGCATCCCCGTGCTGGCCATCGTGCTGTTCGTCACGCTGGTCGGCATTCCGCTGGCGCTGCTGACGCTCGTGGCCTATGCCGCGCTGCTGCTGCTCGGCCATGTGGTGACGGGAATCGGTCTCGGCGACTGGGCGCTCGCGCGCTTTCGCGCCGGCGATGCCGCGCGCACCGGCTGGCGCATCGGTGCGGCGGTCGTAGCGCTGCTCGCGATCGCGATCCTGGCGCGGATCCCGTTTCTGGGCGGACTGGTGACGTTCCTCGTGCTGATCGCCGGCGTCGGCGCGCTGCTGATGCAGGCGCGGCGCCCGGCGGCGGCGGCCTGAGGCGTACGGCTGAAGATGGACTTCCCGACCTATCTCGACCGCGCCTGGGGCGACCACGCGAACGACCCCGCCGGGGTGGCCGCGCGGCTCAAGGAAGGACTGCCGCTGATCGCGAACGATGGCGACGTGGTCGGCCTCGCCAACCTGGCGCACCACGTGCTCGGCGAGCATCTGGGCCGTTGGCTCGACGGGATCCTGTGGATGGAGCACCTGGCACTGCATCCGAAGTGCACGCCCGACGGCCCCGGCGGCGAAGCGGTGCGGCGATGTGCCGCGAGCCTGCTGCTCGCATCGGGTTCGGGCGATTCGCGCGCGACGCTCGGCCCGTCGGATTGGATCCGGGTCACCGCGATGGCCGCGGCGAGCCTCGCGAGCCGCGATGAGGAGCGCGCGCTGGTCTGGTTCCAGGAAGCGCTCGCGCAGGCCGACGAATCCGGGTTGGCCGCGACCGACCCGATGAACCGGGCGCTCGCGGTTACCGCGAACAATCTCGCCCTGGCCCTCGAAACCGCCCCGGGGCGCTCGGCGCGCCAGACCGAGCTGATGCTGCTCGCGGCACGCGCCGCGCGGCGCTACTGGGAGCGTGCAGGCACGTGGCTCGAGACCGAGCGCGCGGAATACCGCCTCGCGATGAGCTGGCTCGCCGCAGGAGACATTGCGAAGGCGCGCCATCATGCGCGGACCTGCATGCAGATCGTCACCGAGCACTGTGCCGGCGCGGTCGAGCGCTTCTTCGCGTGGGAAGTGTCGGGGCGCATCGAGCGAACGGCGGGCGATCGCGCGGCCTGCGACGCGGCGCTGGCGGCGATGGAGGCGATTCTTGCCGGGATCGACGACGCGGCCGATCGCGCGTGGTGCGAAGAGACCCTGACCGCATTGCGATCCTGACCTGCAAGGTGAGGGCGCTTCGATGCCTCATGCAGCGCCCGCGCGGACAGACTTGCCCGGTCGCGCCGTGTCAGGCAATGTCGCGTTTCCACGATTCCCCGGGGAGCCGGCGATGGAGCATGCGACGACCAGCGGCGGCGATTCCGCCGGCCGGGAGTGGTACTTCGAGGACTACATCGTCGGCGCCAGCCGCGAGATCGGCAGCGCCGAGATCGGCCAGGACGAGATCATCGAGTTCGCGCAGCGGTACGATCCGCAGCCGATCCACGTCGACCCGGTGTGGGCCGCGAGCGGCCCGTTCGGGGGAATCATCGCGAGCGGCTGGCTCACCGCGGCCGTCACGATGCGGATCCTGGTGCCGAACTTCCTGTCGGCCGCGACCAGCATCGCTTCGCCCGGCATCGACGAGTTGCGCTGGCACGCACCGGTGCGCCCCGGCGACCGGCTGCGCATCAAGGTTACGGTGATCGAGGCCAGGCGGTCGACGTCCAAGCCCGATCGCGGGCTGGTCCGCAGCCTGGTCGAGGTCGCCAACCAGCGCGGCGAGGCCGTGATGAGCATGAAGGGCCTGAACATGGTCCGGTGCCGGACTCCGGGCTGAGCCGCCGCATGGTCACGAAATGCCGGAATCGCCGGGCGCCTGCCCCCGGTCGGACAGACCATAGTCTCGCACGATGGTCGCCACGCGCAGCCGATAGTCCTCGAAGACCTCGTGGCGGCCCTCCCGCTGTCCCTCGCGATGCAGCGCGTGCCTGCGCCAGGCCCGCACGGCGCTCTCGTCGCGCCACAGGGACAGGGACAGGAACTTCCCCTTCTGGGAGAGACTCTCGAAGCGCTCCACCGAGATGAAGCCGTCGATCGCTTCGACCTCGGCCTTGAGCTGCGCGGCGATCTCGAAGTATCGGTCCGCCTTGCCTTCCTTGGGAACGACCTCGAACAGGACGGCGATCATGGCCGCGTCTGCGCCGAGTGTTGCTGGAACGTCTCGGGCACGACCTCCGTGAAGGTGCGCTGCTCGCGCACGATGAAGCGCTCGCGCTGCGCGAAGGCGAAATTCGCGACGGCCTCGGGGTCGAGCTTCAGGCGCGTCCGGTACCTCTCGTAGTCGGCGAGGCTTTCGAACGCGATCAATCCCCAGGCCTCGAAGTTGCTGCCCTCGAACGG
>CAZEIW010000059.1:0-10552 GCA_964512305.1 uncultured Burkholderiaceae bacterium
GGCCCGAAGCTCGCCGGCGGCGCGCGCTCGGCCCTGGCGAAGATCGCGACCGCGCTTCCGGCCGACAAGCGCGTCGCGCTCGAGCGCTCGCCGTTGTTCGCGCCGTCGTTCTTCGTCGACCCGAAGCCGGGTCGGCGCCTCGACACGCTGCGCGAGGCGATTGCCGCCCAGCGGTTCGCCGATCTCGACTACAACGATGCAGCCGCCCGGACCACCCGACGCCGCGTGCGCCCTCTCGCCCTGTACTTCTGGGGCGACGTCTGGACGCTCGCCGCGTGGTGCGAGCTGCGCCAGGACTTCCGGAACTTCCGCCTCGACCGTATCGTCGAGGCCCGGGTCATCCCCGAGCGCTTTCCCGACCAGGCGGGGAAGCGGCTGGAGGATTTCTTGAGAAAAATGAGGGAGGACTGAGACGCTCCCCTCTCCCGCAAGCGGGAGAGGGGAGTCAACCTACGCCGTTGCCGGCGAGTAGCTGCGCATTCTCGCGGCGGCTTCCTGCAGCGCGCGGATCCCGCTCGCCTCGGCGCGCGCGATCCAGTCCTGCAGGCGCGCCAGCATCTGTTCGCGCGACACCGCGGCCTGCTGCCAGATCGACGACAGCTCGGCGCGCATCTCGACCAGCGTGCGCAGCAAGCGGCTGCGATCGAGCAGATCCTTCATCGTCTGCTGGTCCGGCGCCGGAATCGCGCTCACGTCCTTCTTGAACCAGCGCTTCATCGCCGCGAACCGCGCATGCTCGGCCGCCGGCAGGCGCAGCTTCGCCAGCTCTTCGCGGAACGCCTTCTGCGTCTCGCGGGCGTAGCGTGCGAGCAGGTCGTAGCGGTGCGTGATGACCGTCTGCAGCACCTGCAGGTCGATCGCCCTGGACTCGTGCTCGACCTTGGGAACCGGTGCAACCCGCAGCACCTTGGCCAGCCCGAGCGCGCTCAGCACCCGGATATAGAACCAGCCGAGGTCGAACTCGTACCACTTGACCGACAGCTTGGCCGAGGTCGGGTACGTGTGGTGATTGTTGTGCAGTTCCTCGCCGCCGATCAACAGCCCGAGCGGGCCGATGTTGGTGCTGGCATCCGGGCAGTCGAAGTTGCGGTAGCCCCAGAAGTGGCCGATGCCGTTGATGACGCCGGCGGCGAACACGGGAATCCACATCATATGCACCGCCCAGATCGCGAGTCCCG
Organism: uncultured Burkholderiaceae bacterium; assembly: GCA_964512305.1. Taxonomy (GTDB): domain Bacteria; phylum Pseudomonadota; class Gammaproteobacteria; order Burkholderiales; family Burkholderiaceae_F; genus CAZEIW01. The sequence goes on from CAZEIW010000059.1 coordinate 1,179, forward strand.
CGGCGCCGAACAGCAGCACGTCGGTCACCAGCATCACGCCGCACCCGTGCCAGGTGAGCCGGGAGTACACGTTGCGCTCGAGCCAGTCGTCCGGCGTGCCGCGGCCGTAGCGCTCGATCGTCTCCGGATTCTCGCGTTCCGCCATGTACAACTCGGCGCCGCGCAGCAGGACGGTGCGGATGCCTCGCGTTTGCGGGCTGTGCGGGTCCTCTTCGGTCTCGCACTTCGCATGGTGCTTGCGATGCACCGAGACCCAGTCGCGGGTCTGCATGCCGGTGGTGAGCCAGAGCCAGACCCGGAAGAAGTGGCTTGCGATCGGGTGCAGGTCAAGCCCCCGATGCGCTTGCGACCGGTGCAGGAAGATCGTGACCGAGGCGATCGTGACGTGGGTCAGCGCGAACGTCGCGAGGACCAGTTGCCAGGCGCTCAGGTGCAACAATCCCCCGTCGAGGAATTCGAGCACGCTCATTGAATCTCCAATCTGAAATGCGATGGGCGCCGCCATCTGGGGCGCAGCGATAGGTCAAACCGGACATTGCGCACGCCGCCCCCCGGGCCGCCGAGCGCTTCGGATGCATTGATTTTTCTGAAGATTGTCATGAAATTTTAACGCACATGGCCTGAAAACGCACTGAAAAAGGGGCATGACCCCCGGAGTCGGCGACAGCCGGACGGTCGAAGTTTCAAGCCCCTCTCAGGATGAACGGTCGGTCGGCGGGACGGCAGGCGGTCTGCCAGCCAGATGCGACGCACCATCGGGTGCCGGATCGGCCCCGATGACCCGTACGTCGCGCCGCGGATACGGGATCACGATGCCGGCGGCCGCGAACCGCTCGTACAGCGAGACCGAGACGTCCGACTGCACGTTGAGCTGGCCCGCGTGCGGGTCGTTGATCCAGAAACCGAGCTCCAGCAGCAGTCCGCTCGGCGCGAACTCGACCAGGAAGGCTTGCGGCGCCGGATCGGCGAGCACGCGCGGGTGTTCGCGCGCCGTCTTCTCCAGCAGTTCCATGGCCCGCTTCAGGTCGGCGTCGTACGCGATCGTCACCCGCACGCCCACGCGCACCCGCCGGTCCGTCAACGACTGGTTGGTGACCGGAGAGGACACGAGCATCTCGTTCGGGATCACGGCCTCGGTGCCGTCGAATGCGCGCAGCACGGTGTAGCGCGTGCTGATCTGCGTCACCCATCCGTAATACTTGTCGACGGCGATCAGGTCGCCGATCCGCAGGCTGTTGTCGAGCAGCAGGATGAAGCCACTGACGTAGTTGCTGGCGATGCGCTGCAGGCCCAGGCCGAGCCCCACGCCGAGCGCGCCGCCGAAGACGGACAGCACCGTCAGATCGATTCCCGACAGCGACAGCGCGAGCAGCACCGCGATCACGATCAGCAGCGCGCGCAGCACCCGTCCGAGCACGACGCGCAGGTTCGCCTGGAGGGCGACCGCGCCGCGGAGACGGTCGTCGATCAGCGATCCGAGCCACATCGCCACCAGCAGCGACAGCAGCGTGGTCGCGGTGCCCGCGAGGACCGACCACAACGACACCATCGAATTACCGACCGGGAACCGGGTCGCCTGCAGCCAGTCGACCACGTCGCCCAGCACGCCGGTCGCGTACAGCGCGATCCCGGCCCAGGCCGCGGTCCCGAGCGCGCGCTCGAAGACGGTGATCAGCGCCGCGTCGTGCAGTGCCCGGCGCAGCGCATAGACGAACAGCCGCACCAGGCCGAGCGCCCCGACCAGGAACATCGCCAGCCGCATCAGCCGCGCGTCCGCCGCGGTGACGAGGATGTGCTCGGCACGCAGCCACCCCTCCCCCGCCCACAGCAGCAGCAGCGCGGCCGCGGGGAAGGCGAGGCGACGGAACCCTTCGACCGAGAACTGCAGCGCGTTGAGCGCGATCGACGCGCGCGCCGCGGCGCTGACCCGCGCGTCGACTCGGCGCCGTACGAGCCTCGCCAGCAGCCAGCCGCCGGCAACCGCGACGGCGATCGTTCCCGCTTCCCAGGCATGCCGGGGCTGCGCCAGCCCCTCGCTCAGAGCCTGGGCGAGCTCGGCGAGCGGCGAGCCGCGCATCACGCCTTTCGCTCCAGCACCGCGGCGAAGAAGCCGTCGGTCTCGTGCACATGCGGCAGCATCACGAACCAGGGCGCGAAGCGCTGGTAATGGTCGATCTCGATCCCCTGCGCCTTGAGGATCGCGCCGGCGTCGACGGCGCCGAACTGCGGCTGCTCGGCCAGGAACGCGGACACGAGATCCTGATTTTCCAGCGCGAGCACTGAGCAGGTGGAGTACACCAGCCGCCCGCCCGGCTTGACCAAGCGCGCCGCGCCTCGCAGCACCGAGGCCTGCAGGCGGTTGAGCCGCGCCAGCTCGTTCTCGTCGAAGCGCCATTTCAGATCGGGATTGCGCCGCAGCGTGCCGCTGCCCGAGCAGGGCGCGTCGACCAGGACGCGGTCGATCTTGCCCGCCAGGCGCTTCACGCGCGTGTCGTTCTCGCCGGAAATGGCCACCGGATGCACGTTCGAAAGCCCGCTGCGCGCCAGCCGCGGCCCCAGGCCGGCCAGCCGCTTCGCGTGGACGTCGTAGGCGTAAAGGCGCCCGGTCGAACGCATCAGGCTGCCGAGCGCAAGCGTCTTGCCGCCGGCGCCGGCGCAGAAATCGACCACCATCTCGCCGCGCTTTGGCGCGACCAGGCGCGCGACCAGCTGGCTGCCCTCGTCCTGGACCTCGATCCTGCCGTCCTTGTACAGCGACCAACGCGTGAGCGCCGGCTTCTCGTCCAGACGGATGCCATCCGGGCTGTAGCGCGTCGGCAGCGCGTCGAGCGGCGCGTGCGCGGCGGTCGACGACCGCAGCTCGGCGAGCACGGCTTCGCGCTCCGCCTTGATCGTGTTCACGCGCAGGTCGAGCGGCGCCGGCCGCGCGAGCGCGGCCAGCAGCTCGCGCGCGTCGTGATACTGCGCGGTGACCTTCTGGAACATCCAGAGCGGAACCTCGGCCTGCACCGCCGCCGGGGCATGGCGCAGCTCGATCGCGAGCGCGCCGCGCACCGCGCGCTCGTCGCCGCGCAGCACGCGCGGGCCCAAGGCGTCGGCGCCGTGCTGGCGCGCCAGCACGATCAGCGCCGCCAGGTGCGGCGCGCGCGAGGGCTCAGCGCTCTGCATGATCCAGCGCAGGCTCGCCAGGCGGCGCAGCGCGTCGAACGCCGCTTCGGCGACGATGCTGCGGTCGCGGCTGCCCAGCCGGCGGTCGGCCTTGAAGTGGCGCGACATGATCGCGTCGGCCGGCCCGTCGAAGCGCAGCAGCTGCGACAGCAGGCCGGCCAGGCTCTCGGCGACCAGGCTCGTGATACGGACGCCGCTGCGGCTCGCGACCCCGGCCGTCACTGCGGCCCCCACCGGCGGCGCGGCGTTCATGCCGCCAGCACGCCCAGCTCGGCCGGCGCGACCCCATCGACGGCCACCCGGCCGCCCTCGAACCTGACGCGCCCCTCGACGATCAGCCGGATGCAGCGCGGCAGCAGCAAGTGCTCCTGCGCCAGCACGCGCGCGGCCAGCTCGTTCTCCGACTCCCCCGGCACGACCCGTACCGCGGCCTGCCCGATGATCGGACCGGCGTCGAGCTGGTTCGACACGAAATGCACGGTCGTGCCGTGCACCCGCACGCCGGCGTCGAGCGCGCGGCGGTGCGTCTCGAGGCCGGCGAAGGCCGGCAGCAGCGAGGGATGGATGTTGATCAGGCGGCCAGCGTAGTGGTCGACGAAAACCGGCGTGAGCACGCGCATGAAGCCGGCGAGCACGACCAATGCCGGCCGATAGCCGTCGATCGCCGCCGCCAGCGCGGCGTCGAACGCGGCGCGCGAACCGAATTCGCCGTGGGGGATCGTGATCGCGTCGACGCCATGTTCGCGCGCAATCGCCAGTCCGCGCGCATCGGCGCGGTTGCTGATCACCGCGGCGACACGGGCGCCCGGCCGCTGCTCCCAGCCCTCCAGGCGCTGAGTGCGCAGGATGGCCTCGAGATTGCTGCCGCGCCCCGAGATCAGGCAGACGAGATTCTTCATCGCGGGTTCTTCATCGCGCGCCGGATTGTACGCGGCCGCCCGGCAGCGAGGGCCGAAAGCGCCGAAAAATCAAGGCTTTCCGGCTCGTCCTCGTATAATCGGCCGGTTCCCATTCCACGCCCGGAAACCCCGGGATACCAACGACGGCGACGGCGATGCAGGCGTCGATCCAGGTCTTTCGCGGTCTGCCGCTGCCCGCGCAGCGCGTCGAGTGCGCGCTCGCGATCGGCAATTTCGACGGCGTGCACCGCGGCCATCGCGCGCTGCTCGCGCGCGTGGTCGACGCCGCGCGCCCGCGCGGCATCGCCGCGGCCGCGATGACCTTCGAGCCGCATCCGCGCGAGTTCTTCGCGCCCGATTCGGCGCCGGCGCGGGTCGCGAACCTGCGCGACAAGATCGAAGGCCTGCGGGCGGCCGGCATCGAGCGCGTGCTGATCGAGCATTTCGACCGGCGCTTCGCGTCGCTGAGCGCGCAGCAGTTCATCGACGACGTGCTGATCGCGGGCTGCCGGGTCCGCTGGCTGATGGTCGGCGACGACTTCCGCTTCGGCGCGCGCCGCGCCGGCGACTTCGCGCTGCTGCAGGCGAACGCGGCGCGCGGCGGCTACGAGGTCGAGCGCCTGGCCACCGTCACCGACGGCGGCGAGCGCGTCTCGAGCTCTGCGGTGCGCGCCGCGCTCGCGGTGGGCGATCTGGCGCGCGCCTCCACGCTGCTCGGGCATCCTTACAGCATCAGCGGCCGCGTTCTTCACGGCGCGAAGCTCGGACGGCAGATCGGCTTTCCGACCCTGAACCTCAGGATCGCGCACAAGCGGCCGGCGATCCACGGCATCTTCGCGGCGCGCGTGCACGGCATCACCGAGCGGGCGTGGCCCGGCGTGGCGAGCGTCGGCCTGCGGCCGACGGTCGACGACAGCGGCCGCTGGCTGCTCGAGGTCCACCTGTTCGATTTCGCCGAGCAGATCTACGGCCACCTCGTGCGGGTCGAGTTCCTGCAGAAGCTGCGCGACGAAGCCAAGTACGAGACGGTCGAGCAGCTCACGGCGGCGATCCGCAACGATGCGCAGCGCGCCCGGGCGCTGTTCGACGAGGCGCGCATTCCCTGATTCATCCACCGGCCGGCCCGCGCGTCCGATCGCGCGACCGGCTCGAGCAGACAACCCATGGCCGACGCCGACAAGCCGAAGTACCCGCTGAACCTTCCCGACACGCCGTTTCCGATGCGCGGCGACCTGCCCAAGCGCGAGCCGCAGTGGGTCAAGGAGTGGGACGAGCGCAAGGTCTACGCGGCGATCCGCGCCGCGCGCAAGGGTGCGCCCAGGTTCATCCTGCACGACGGCCCGCCGTATGCGAACAGCGAGATCCATCTCGGCACCGCGGTCAACAAAATCCTGAAGGACATCGTCGTGAAGTCGAAGTCGTTCGCCGGCTTCGACGCCGTGTACGTGCCGGGCTGGGACTGCCATGGCATGCCCATCGAGATCCACATCGAGAAGCAGTTCGGCAAGGACCTGCCGCGGGCCGAAGTGCAGGAGCGCGCGCGCGCGCACGCGACCACGCAGATCGCGCTGCAGATGAAGGGGTTCAAGCGGCTGGGCGTGCTCGGCGACTGGGACAACCCGTACCGGACCATGACCTTCAAGACGGAGGCCGACGAGATCCGTACCCTCGGTCGCATGATCGAGCGCGGCTTCGTCTACCGCGGCCTGAAGCCGGTGAACTGGTGCTTCGACTGCAATTCGGCGCTGGCCGAGGCGGAGGTCGAGTACATCGACAAGCCGTCACCGACGATCGACGTCGCCTTTCCGCTCGCCGACGAGGAAAAAGGCCGCGTCGCCGCGGTGTTCGGCGTGCCCACGCTGGACAAGCCGTGCTGCACGGCGATCTGGACCACCACGCCGTGGACGATCCCGGCCAACCAGGCGCTGAACTTCCATCCCGAGCTGGCGTACTCGCTGGTCGACTGCGGCGATCGCCTGCTGATCCTGGCGGAGCCGCTGGTTGCCTCCTGCCTGCGGCGCTACGGCCTGCACGGACGCGTGATCGCGACCGCGCTCGGCGCCGACATGGAGCGCGTCAGGTTCGTCCATCCGCTCGCCGCGCTGCACCCGGGCTACCGGCGCAACGCGCCGGTGTACCTCGGCACCTACGTCAGCGCGACCGACGGCACCGGCATCGTGCACTCCGCGCCCGCCTACGGCGTGGAGGACTTCGAGTCCTGCCGGCAGTACGGGATGAGCAACGACGAGGTGCTCAACCCCGTGCAGGGCGACGGCGTGTTCTCGCCTTCCCTGCCGCTTTTCGGCGGCATGAAGATTTGGGACGCCAATGCGAAGATCATCGACAAGCTGCGCGAGGCCGGCAATCTCCTGCATGCCGGCACGCAGAAGCACAGCTACATGCATTGCTGGCGCCACAAGACGCCGCTGATCTATCGCGCCGCGCCGCAGTGGTTCGTGCGGATGGACGGCGCCACGGCCGACACGCGCGGGGTGCTGCAGACCGAAACCGTGGGTGAGACGCTGCGGCAGACCGCGCTGCGCGCGATCGAATCCACCACGTTCTTCCCCTCGTGGGGCAAGGCGAGGCTGCACGGCATGATCGCCAACCGCCCCGACTGGTGCATCTCACGCCAGCGCAACTGGGGGGTGCCGCTGCCCTTCTTCCTGCACAAGGGCACGGGTGAGCTGCATCCGCGCACGCTCGAGCTGCTGGAGCGCGCCGCGAAGATGGCCGAGGCGGGCGGCGTCGAGGCCTGGTCGCGGGCGCGCGCGGACGACGTGCTGCCGCCCGACGAGGCGGCGCAGTACGACAAGATCAACGACATCCTCGATGTCTGGTTCGACTCCGGCTCGACGCACCGGACCGTGATGCGCGGCTCGCACGCCGAGCAGCTCGGCTACCCGGCCGACATGTACCTGGAGGGATCGGACCAGCACCGCGGCTGGTTCCACTCGTCGCTGCTGATCGGCTCGGCGATCGACGGGCGCGCGCCGTACAAGGCGCTGCTGACGCACGGCTTCACGGTCGACGCCCAGGGCCGCAAGATGAGCAAGAGCCTGGGCAACGGCATCGATCCGCAGGAGCTGGCGGCGAAAATGGGCGCCGAGATCATCCGGCTGTGGGTCGCCGCGACCGACTATTCCGGCGAAATGTCGATCGGCGACGAGATCCTCAAGCGCGTGGTCGAGGGCTACCGCCGCATCCGCAACACGCTGCGCTTCCTGCTCGCCAACACCAGCGACTTCGATCCCGCGGCGCACGCCGTGCCGGTCGAGCGGATGCTCGAGATCGACCGCTACGCGGTCGCGCTCACCGCCCAGTTCCAGGCGGAAGCGCTCGCCAGCTACGAGCGCTACGAATTCCACCCGGTGGTGGCCAAGCTGCAGACGTTCTGCTCCGAGGACCTCGGGTCGTTCTACCTCGACATCCTGAAGGACCGCCTGTACACGACCGGCGCGGAATCGGCGGCGCGGCGCTCGGCGCAGACGGCGCTCTGGCACATCTGCAGCAGCCTGCTGAGGCTGATGGCGCCGTTCCTGTCGTTCACGGCGGAGGAGGCGCACAAGGTCTTCACGCGCCGCAAGGACGCGAGCATCTTCACCGAGGTCTACCACGTGCTGCCGCCGGTCGCCGCGCAGGAAGCGCTGCTGGCGAAGTGGTCCGGCATCCGCGCAACGCGCGCCGAGGCGCTGAAGCAGATCGAGGTGATGCGCGAGTCCGGGCGTATCGGCTCGTCGCTGCAGGCCGAGCTCGATGTGCACGCGCACGGCGACCGGCACGCGCTGCTCGCCACGCTGGGCGACGAGCTGAAGTTCGTCACGATCACGAGCCGCGCCACGCTGCACAAGGTCGGGCAGGCGTCGGAAGAGCGCATCGAGGTCGTGCCCAGCACGCACGCCAAGTGCGAGCGCTGCTGGCACTATCGCGACGACGTCGGATCCGAGGCGGCGCACCCGACGCTGTGCGGGCGCTGCGTGTCGAACCTGTTCGGCGCCGGCGAGGCGCGCAAGGTGGCTTGATGGCATTCCGCAGCGGATCGGCGTGGCAGACGATGCTGCCGTGGCTGGGACTGGCGGCGCTGGTCGTGATGGCCGACCAGTTCACGAAGCTCGTGGTCGCCAAGGCGCTCAGCCCGGGCGACACGCATGCGGTGACCGGCTACTTCAACCTCGTGCTCGCCTACAACAAAGGGGCCGCGTTCTCGATGCTGAGCGAAGCGAGCGGCTGGCAGAGCCGTTTCTTCCTGATCATCGGCCTCGCGGCCTCGGCGTTCATCCTGTACCTGCTCGCGCGTCACGGCGGCCAGCGCCTGTTCTCGGGCTCGCTCGCGCTGATCCTGGGCGGCGCGATCGGCAACGTGATCGACCGCGCGCTGCACGGCCACGTGATCGACTTCCTGGATTTCCACTGGCGCTGGTTGAGCCCGCTCTTCACCGAGGGCCATTTCCCGGCCTTCAACGTCGCCGACAGCGCGATCTGCGTCGGCGCGGGGCTGCTGATCCTGGACGAGCTGCTGCGGGTGCGGCGGGCTGGCTGACGAGACACGCTGATGGACCTGAACGGCAAACGCATCATCCTCGGCATCACCGGCGGCATCGCCGCGTACAAGGCCTGCGAGCTTGCGCGGCGGCTGCAGGGTGAAGGCGCCCGCGTGCAGGCGGTGCTCACGCGCGCGGCGCTGGAGTTCGTGACCCCGGTCACGATGCAGGCGCTTACCGGGCGGCCGGTGTTCAGCGACCAGTTCGACCCGCGCGTCGATGACAACATGGCGCACATCGAGCTCCCGCGCGACGCCGACGCGGTGCTGGTGGCGCCGGCCACCGCCCATTTCATCGCCAAGCTTGCGCACGGTCTGTGCGACGACCTGCTGTCGACGCTCGCCCTGGCGCGCCGGCGCGCCGAATGTCCGCTGATGGTGGCGCCGGCGATGAACGTCGAGATGTGGCAGCACCCCGCGACCCAGCGCAACGTGCGCCAGATCGAGGCCGACGGCGTGCTCGTGCTGGGACCCGCGAGCGGCGACCAGGCCTGCGGCGAGGTCGGCAGCGGACGCCTGCTCGAACCCGCCGAGATCGTCGAGGACTTGATCGCGGCGTTGCAGCCCAAGCGCCTGCGCGACCTGCGCGTGCTGGTGACCGCCGGGCCGACCTTCGAGCCGATCGACCCCGTGCGCGGGATCACGAACCGCTCCTCGGGCAAGATGGGCTATGCGCTCGCGCGCGCCGCGCGCGAAGCCGGCGCCGACGTGACCTTGGTGAGCGGCCCCGCCGCGCTGCCGGCGCCGCGCGGCGTGCGCCTCGTCGA
>CAZEIW010000060.1:0-23598 GCA_964512305.1 uncultured Burkholderiaceae bacterium
AGCAAGAATGACGCCCGTGAATGCCGCGGGGGGTGCTCGAGGGGGGGCGCAGCCACCCCTCGAAGCCGATCCTCCCGCTTTTCGGTTCCGACGGGCACATCGCCAAACGGCGGCGTTGTCGCCCGTCGAAGCCGTGGTTCATGGAGAGGGAACGCCCTACGCCGGCGCCGCCGGCACGTCGTCCGTCGCGCTCGGCGGCCACAGGGCTTCGGGATCGATCCGCGCCCGCACCGACCCGGGTTCGACGTCCTCGACGATCTCGAAGTCGCGGTGGCTCGCGGTCATGCGTTTTCTTGGGGTTTCGTACGGGGCCGTCGTGTCCTGGTGCAGCGCATAGACGACCGGATGCTTCGGATCGATCAGCCGGTGCACGACGATCCCGGTCTCGCCGTTGGCCAGGCGCACATATGCCCCCGGAGGGAACAGACCCACGGCCGCGATCAAGGCCCCGATCAGCGCCGGCTCGATCGCCGCCGCCGTGCGGACGTGCAATTCCTTGATGGCTTTGCGCGGAGCGAGGCCGGGCCGATAGGCGCGCCGGCTGACCAGCCCGCAATAACGATCCGCGAGCGACACGACCTGGGCCTCTCTGCAGATCGCGGGTTCCTTCAAGCCCGCCGGGTAGCCTGATCCGTCGCGCCCCTCGTGGTGCTGCTCCACCGTCTGCAGCCAGGTCGGGTCGTCGATGCCGAGGCCGCGCAACTGGTTCGCGCTCTCGACCGGGTGACGCTTCAGCGAGAGCCGCTGCTCGTCGGTCAGCGGCTCCTGCTGCGCGAACAGCACGTCCTGGAGACCGGAGATGCTGACGTTCATCGTCAGCGCGGCACAGACCGCGGATTCGGTGCGAGCATGATCGTGGTGCAGGCGGCTGAGCAGGATCGCGGTCAGGATCGCAATATTGACGGGATGCCGGACCGAGTACGCGAGCGTGTCGGACAGGAGGATCTGCGCGAGCGCGGCATCGCTGTCGAGTGCGCAGCAGTCGCGGATCGCGGAGGCCGTCTTGCGGATCGAGTCCTGGAACCCGGCCGCGTGGGCTTTCGGCCCGAGGGGCTCGACCATCGTGCCGGCGGCCTCTCCCAGGAGCTTGAAGACCGATACCCGGTTGCGCGCGAGCTGGGACGGCAGTCGGGAGTCGTGGACCACGCGATTCGCCGCGGCCGTTCGCTGCCGGTAAGCCTCGAGGCTGGCTGGATCGCAGAGCCCCGACTGGACCAGCCGCTCGAGCTGCTGCTCGTTCTCGACCAGATGGCCGTGGCGCAGCAGCAAGCGGCCCGCCGAGTTGAACACGTCGAACGGCACCGGCGCGCCGACCTGCAGCAGGTCCGCTCTGACTCTGACCCTGTCCATTTGAGATGGCCCGGAGTCTCCCGCCCGGAGACCCGCGCCAGTATAGGGCGGCGGCCCCCCGTTTAGAGCAACCGGCTCGTGTTTCCGACCCGCGCGAGCCACACGGTCATGGCGATGCCGATGCCGATCGCAACGCTCACGGCCTGGCCCGCCGGCGTGACCGCAACGGTCGACAGCTGGTGCAGGTGCGGCAGGAGCATATCCAGCGCCGCGCCGACGCTGACCGCGGCCAGCAGGAAAAATCCGATCGCGGCACGGCGCCGGCGGACGAACCCGGATTGCAGACGGGCAAAGTTGTGCTGGAACTCCAGCTCCAGCGTCGCGCGGCGCCGCTCCAGATCGCCGGCATCGCGCCGATCGACGGCCTGCCGCAGGCGGGTCGGAAAGTCCTGCGTCAGCGCTGGCGGGCGCAGGCAATCCGCAAGGGCGCGGTCGAGCGCGGCTTCAAGCGCGGGCAGCTCTTTGCGTTCCATCATCGTGTCAAAGCCACAGTTTCGAATCGTACAGATCGAGCCGTTGCAGCCGCTCGCGCATGAGGGCGCGCGCCCGGTGCAGATGGGTCTTCACGGTCGCGGCGGGCAGCGCAAGCATCGCCGCGACCTCGGGGATCGAGCGTTCCTCGTAGTAATACAGCGTGAGCGCCCGCCGGTATGCCTCCGGCAGAGTCTCGATCATGCCGTGCAGCACCGCATGCCGTGCGGGGGCGTGCTGCGGTTCGGGCGCGGCCAGCGCTTCGGCCTGCGCCTCGATCTGCGGATCTGCGAGGGACTCGTGGCGGCCAGGGCGACCGAGCTCGGTCAGGCAGCGATTGCGGGTGATCGCGTAGATCCAGGTCGAGAGCGCGGCCCGCCCGTCGTAGCGTGGCAGGGCGCGCCAGACGCGCAGCAGGCTCTCCTGTGCCGCGTCCTCGGCGCGCGCGGGTTCGCGCAGCAGCGCGCAACAGAGGCGGAAGACCCGGTCCTGATAACGCGCCGCCAGGCGGTCGAAAGCCGGCCGCAGCGCGCCGGCGCGCAGCAACCCGACGATATCGAGGTCGCGCTGGAAAGCATCGGACGCGGGCGGCGGCGTCGTGGAATCCATCGGTGCCTTATACCCGGCTCGCGGCTGGCCGGTTTCGGCACCGTCGGAAAACACCGGCCATGAAACCGCCCGCCGCGAAGCCGGGTATCAACGCGGCTCGCAGGCAAACCTCAGGTTGACGCGGTCATTCAAACCACATCAGAAAGGTCATTTCGATGGAAAACGGCGCGCTGCTGATTCCGATCGTTGGCATGGCGATCCCGATCCTGGCGATCGTGCTGACGCTCGGCGGTTGGATTGTTTCGCTCTGGCTCGACTTCCAGCGCCGGCGCACGATGTTCGAGTTGCACCACAAGGAGCGGATGCTGGCGATCGAACGCGGGCTGGAAGTCCCGCCGCTGCCGCCGGAGTTCTTCGAGGAGCGCAAGCGCCCCTCGAGGTCCCGCGGCGGCCCGCTGCGCAGCGGTCTGATCTTCTTGCTGGTCGGGGTCGCAGTGACGATCGCGCTATGGACGAATCCCGACGTCAGGGAACACGCGTGGTGGGGTTTGGTCCCGATCGCGGTCGGCCTGGCCAACCTGATCTTCTACGTGATCGAGCGGCGCCAGGTGCCGGGCGCCGGCGGTGAGGCGAACGAGCCTGGGCCGCCGGGCGTCTCTCGCTGACAAGACGAAGGGTGCCTCTGTCAGCCGTTGCCGCGCGCGAGCTCGACCTCGCCTTCGATCTCGACCGGAATTCCGAACGGCAGCTCCGCGAGCCCGACGGCGCTGCGGGAATGAGCGCCGACCTCGGGGCCGAAGACTTCGAGGATGAGATCGGAGAAACCGTTGATCACGCTCGGCTGCTGGTCGAAGCCGGGCGCCGAATTCACCATGCCGAGCACGCGCGACCACGCGGTGATCCGGTCGAGATCGCCGAGCGCTCGCTGCAGGCTGCCGAGGATCGACAGCGCGGTCAGGCGGGCCGCGGCATAGCCCTGCTCGAGGGAAACCTCGCGGCCGACCTTGCCGAGCGGCTTCGCGAACGACCCGTCGAGATTCTGCGGCCCGTGGCCGGAGATCAGCGCCCGGTTGCCGACGATCCGCACGAACTGGAAAGGCAGCACGACGCCGGCCGGCGGGCGCACCGGCGGTGGAAGCGTGAGTCCCAGTTTGCGCAACCTTTCTTCGATCATCGACATCGATCACCTCCATCGCTGTGCCGGCGGCACCGGTCGGTCGCCCGGCGACGATACCTTACTGACGGCGAAATGGCGGTCGTCCGGAGTCAGACGCGCGCGAGCCTGCGCTCGACGACAGCCGCGTCGGGCGGTTCGCCGCTGCAACGGGCAGCTGTTGCGTCGCACCACCGGCCGCGCTCCGGGTTCGCTCGGCCGGCCGCACGAGGCAGATCCGAACGCGCGCGCCGGCACGGGTCGCGAGACGCTGCCTGGCGTATGCTGGCCGCACGACCGGCGCACCACGCGAGGCCGCGCGGCTGCGGCCGGCGCACAGCTGTCCTGTCGGTGAGGTTCGCAAATCGGGAGAAGACGATGCCGAAGATTCGCGCCGGTAGCATCACCATGAACTACGACCAGCAGGGCAGCGGCGAGCCCCTGGTTCTCATTCCCTACCTAGCAGCGGACTATGCCTGCTATGCGTTCCAGGTCGCCGATTTCGCCAAGCGCTTCACGTGCATTTCGGTCGATCTTCGGGGCACCGGTGAATCGGACAAGCCGGGCGGCGTGCAGTCGACCGAGATGTTCGCCGACGACGTCGCGGCGTTGATGCAGGCGATCGGGGTTCCGCGCGCGCACGTCTTCGGGCTGTCTCTGGGTGCCGCGACCGGCATCTGGCTGGCGGCGAAGTACCCCGACCGCGTGAAGTCGCTTTCGCTGCACAGCGGCTGGCACAAGACCGATCCTTATCTCAAGACGGTCGTCCAGGGATGGCAGCTGATGGCCAAGGCCCTCAATAACGTGCCGGAGATGGTGATACAGGGCATCTTTCCCTGGTGCTTCACCCCCGGTCTCTATGCGAGCAAGCCCGACTACATCCAGGGCCTGGCCGATTTCGTCCGCGGCCGCCCGAAGCAGCTGGTCGAGGCCTTCCTTTGCGAGTCCGACGCGGTGATCGCCCACGATGCCGAGGCACAGCTTGCGAAGGTTCGCGCGCCGACGCAGATCACGTTCGGCCGCTACGACGCCGTGACCTCCACGCGCTTTGCCGATCCTCTGAAGAACGGCATCAAGAACTCCGAACTGCACATCTTCGAGGACTGCGCTCACGCGCCGATCTACGAGAACGTCGCGGCATTCAACGCCAAGAGCCTCGACTTTCTCGGGCGGCATTCGGGCTGAGCCGGCCTCGAGTCTCGTGCCTCCCGGCATCGGCGGCATTGCCGCGGTTGCCGGCGAGGCCTGCAACGGAGCGTTCGGCGGCGCGATCGGCCGCCGATGTCCGGGGAGCGATCATGGGCGCCATCGACACCTTCCGCGCTGAAGTGCGCGACTGGCTGCGGGCCAACTGCCCGGCCGAGATGCGCCAGCCCGTCACGCGCGACGACGAGATCTGCTGGGGCGGCCGCAAGTTCAAGTTCGCCAGCGAGGCCCAGCGCACCTGGATGCAACGGATGGCTGGGCGCGGCTGGACCGTGCCGACCTGGCCCAAGGCCTACGGCGGAGGCGGGCTCGACCTCGAGCAGGCCGCGGTGCTGCGCGAAGAGGTGCGGCGGCTCGGCTGCCGCTCGCCGCTCGAGAGTTTCGGCATCTGGATGCTCGGGCCGGCGCTGCTGAAGTTCGGTTCCGAGGAGCAGAAGCTCGAACATCTGCCCAGGATCGCGCGCGGCGAGATCCGCTGGTGCCAGGGCTACTCCGAACCGGTGGCGGGCTCCGACCTGGCATCGCTCGCGACGCGAGCCGAGCTGCGCGGCGACCGCTTCGCGGTCAACGGGCAGAAGATCTGGACCTCGTACGCCGATCAGGCGGACTGGATCTTCTGCCTGGTCCGCACGGACACCGCGCGCAAGCACACAGGCATCAGCTTCCTGCTGTTCGACATGGAGACGCCCGGCGTCTCGACCCGGCCGATCAGGCTGATCTCCGGCAAGTCGCCGTTCTGCGAGACGTTCTTCGACAACGTCGAAGTTCCGGCGCGCAACCTGGTGGGTGAGCTCAATGGCGGCTGGACGATCGCGAAGTACCTGCTGACGCACGAGCGCGAGAAGATCGGCGACCTCGTCAATCCCGTCCAGGAAAAGCCGCTCGGGCGCCTCGCCGCCGAGCGCGCGGGCCTCGATGCGCAGGGCCGCCTGGCCGAGCCTCTCTTGCGCGGCCAGGTCGCGGCCTTCGAGATCGACGAAGCCGCCTTCGGGGCCTGGATGCAGATGACCGCGGACCGTGCGCGCGCCGGCGAGGGCGATCCCGCGCTGTCGTCGGCGCTGAAGTACTACGGCGCCGAGCTGAACAAGCGGCGCCTCGAATTGTTGATCGCCAGTGGCGGCGCCGACTCGCTGGAGTGGGAAGGGTCGCGCTCCGGCGAAGGCGCGGTCGCCCGCAACTGGCTGCGCAGCAAGGGCAATTCGATCGAAGGCGGCACCAGCGAGATCCAGCTCAACGTGGTCGCGAAGCGGATTCTCGGCCTGCCCGGCGCCTGAACGGAGCACACCCATGCCGCTGGTTCTCAACGAAGAACAACGAATGCTGCGCGACAGCGCGCGTGCCTTCCTCGCCGCGCGGGCGCCGGTCGCCCACCTGCGCCGCCTGCGTGACGCCGGCGACGCCCGCGGCTTCAGCCCCGAGCTCTGGCAGGAATTCGCGCGCCAGGGTTACGCCGCCGTCCTGGTGCCCGAGGCGTACGGCGGGCTCGGACTCGGCGTCCTCGATGCCGGGCTGATCGCCGAAGAGCTCGGCCACACGCTGGCGCCTTCGCCGTTCCTGTCGACCGCGGTGCTGGGTGCGTGGGCCGTGTCGCACGCCGGATCGGAGGCGCAGAAGTCGCGCCTGCTGCCGGCGATCGCCGAGGCCGGGACGATCGTTGCGCTGGCGGTCGACGAGCAGGCCAAACACCGCCCGGGCGCGATCGCCACGCGGGCCGAGCGCGATGGCGGCGGGTTTCGCCTCGACGGCAGCAAGCTGTTCGTGGTCGACGGCCATGTGGCCGACACGCTGATCGTCGCCGCGCACACCGGCGGCGACGCGCTGACGCTTTTCCTGGCCGATGCCGGGGCCGAAGGCGTGCAGATCGAGCGAACGTCGATGGTCGATGCGCACAACGCCGCGCGCGTGCGCTTTTCCGGCGTGCGGCTGGGCGCCGACTCGATCCTGGGCGGCGAGGGCAAGGGCGGCCCGCTGCTCGAGCAGCTGCTCGACGTCGGCCGCGCCGTCGTGGCCGCGCAGTTGCTCGGCGTGGCCGACGAAGTGTTCGCGCGCACGGTCGCCTACCTGAAGGAGCGCAGGCAGTTCGACCGCCTGATCGGCGAGTTCCAGGCTTTGCAGCACCGCGCCGCCGAGCTTTTCTGCGACCTCGAGCTGACGCGCGCGCTGGTGCTCAAGGCGCTGCAGGCGGTCCAGTCCGATCCGGCGCAGGCCCGGCTGATCGCTTCCCAAGCGAAGGCGCGCGCCTGCGCGACGGCGAACCGCGCGGTCCAGGAAGGCGTGCAGATGCACGGCGGCATGGGGATGACCGATGAGCTCGACATCGGGCTCTTCATGAAGCGCGCGCGCGTGCTGCAGGAGTTGTTCGGCGACTTCGGCTTCCACGCCGACCGGATCGCGACGCTCGGCGGGTATTGATCGGGGGACGTCGGCGCAGGACGAAGGGCTTGCACGACATACCAGAGCCGACCCCTGAAGAACGTTCAATAAGCGCCGGGTCCTGCCGATTCCGACGCCATCGCGGTCGGCAAGCGCTTTGCGCCTCCGGCTGCATGGTAGGTCGTCCGTTCGATGCGGCCGCCCGGCTCGAAACGTATGCTCCCTTACGCGAAGTCCGGTCTCGGGCGCCGATCGCCCGCGAGGCCGCTGCACCCCATCGCCACTGTGACGCATCGAGCGACGCCGTCCCTGGAACGGCCGCCTGGCGGACCTTTCGGATCACTGCATGAACCTGTTCGATCTCGACGACAGAGTGACGGCGGCGGCCGTCGCCGCCGCGGGCACCGTGTTCGGCGCCCTGATTCAATTGCGGGCTGCCTGGCGCCGGGAGGTTTCCGAGCGTGCGCGCGGGGTTCCGGTGACGAAGAAGTCCCGTCGCGGGCCGGTGCTGGCGGTATTCCTGCTCGTGGCCGCCGCGGGCGTGGCCGGATTCGCGTTTTCACAGTACCTGATGAAGCAGTCGTCGGACGGCGAGTCGGCCGCCCTGCGCGGCGAGCTGCGGACGCAACTCGCACAGATCAGCGCGACGGCCCAGCGCCTTGAGCGCGCGACCCTGAACGATCATGGCTCGGTGGCGCGCACCGACGACGGCCGCCGCGCGCTCGAAGGCGTGACGGCAACCGCGACCGTCGGACCGTGCCGCGCGCGCGCGGCCGCTGCCGGCGCCGCCGGGACCGATGCGCCTGCGTCATGCACCGACCAGGATGCCTTGCGGGTCACGCTTTGCGCGAGCGTGCCCGCGTCGGCAGTCGTGACCGCGACCACGCTGTACGCCCGGCCGGACGACTCGACGCAACCCTGGGCCGACAGCCGCGCCACCCCCGGGCAGGACATCGGGCGCGCGCGTTTCGCCGACAAGCCGGTCGAGCGGGCCGAGTCGGACGAGACCAAGCAGCTCTGCACGGGTTTCTCGGCCTGGGATAGCGAGCATGCCATCAGCGCGCGCATGGTGCTGACCTACGTCTCTTCGCCGCCGCAGCGCGAGGTCGCGAACGCGGCGGTCGTGCCGGCTTCCGAGGCAAGCCGCTAGCGCCACCCGCGCCGTGTCGCGCCGCAGCAAGCCGGCGCGCACCGGGTGTCGCACGGTCCAACGCCCGATCCTTCCTCGACGCGTCCGGATGGACGCGGATCCGCATTTGGCCGTCGCCCGCCATTTGCGGAAGTCCGAGCGCATGAGGAGAATCGCTTCGAGACGGTCCAGCGCCATCGCGATGAGAACCCGCCGGGAGCGAGAGGACAGATGCAGCCTGCGACTGGAAAACCTGGACTCTGGCATCGGGTCAGGCGCTATTTCGCGGCCAACAAGGTCTCGGCCGGCCTGGCTGCCGTCGGCGCGGCGATCGGCGCGATCGTCGGCATCGTCGAACTCCAGCAGAAGGTCCACGAGGCCTTTCAGACAAGCGAACAGGTCCGCGCGCTGCTCTCCGTCGGCGATCAATTCGCGGAGAACGACGAGTACGAGAAGGCGGCCGACGAATATCGAAAGGCCCTGGCAGCAGATCAGGGCAGCGTCGATGCGCGCCGCCGCCTTGTCGTCGCGATGCGAAAGCAGGCCGAGCTTGAGCCGGAGGTCTGGCCGCAAACGGAGCCCGGCAGGACCCACGTGGAAACCGCGTTGCGCCTGCTCTACGAGATGCGGACGATGCAGCCCGCACTGAAGAACGACAAGGCGCTGTTCCTGGAGGAGGCCAGGCTGCTCGGGCTGGCCGGCGACCTCGAACCCGCGGCAAAGGTACTGGCAAAGGCACGCGAGTCATTCGCCGACGATCCGGACGTGCTCGCCGAGTCGGGATTGCTGACGGTGCTTGCCTCCGAGGCGCCGCAGCCCGGCGGCCTCGATCAGATCCGGCGGGCGATCGCGCAGCGCCCGCAGGATGCGGGCTATCACTACGATCTGGCGCAGGCACTGGATCACGCGAAGCAGCGCGCGGAAGCCTTGCGCGAGTACCGCCGAACCGCGGAGCTGCCCGCCGGGCCGGACATCTGGTCACAGCGGGTCCGCAACGGCGCGCTCGCCGACATGCTTCAGGTATTCAAGACGCTGCCGGAAGAGAAGTGCGCGGCGCCCGATGCGCTGCCTGACATGCCGCTCGACGAGCGGATCCGGATGCTCGAGTTCTTCCGCGCCAACAGCAGTTCGACCGATCGCGCGGTCCCTGCCTGCCTCGGCGCGCTCTATCACGCTGTCGGCGAGCAGGCGAAAGCCCGCGCCCAGCTCCAACAGAGCCTCGGGGACGATACGGGCGACTGGAAGTACTACCTTCCCAGGCTCAGGCTGCTGACCGAGATCCTGGAGCAGGAGCGGCCGGTTGACCGGCCGGCGCTCGACCAGGCGCGCGGAATCCTCGACCAGGCGGAATACGCCCTGAAGCACGAGCAGATCCTGGAGATCGGCCCCGAGAAGGGGCCGATGTACAAGGTCGGCTTGAAAGCGCCGACCGCGGCATCACCCGATGGTGTCCACCTCGAGAAGGTCTTCCGCGACTATCCGTTCGCCAGGGCGGGGGTGCGCGACGGCGATGTCGTCGTGGAGTTCGCGCACCGGAAGGTCCAGACGCTGCGCGACATCTGGATACCCTATATCGAATTCCAGCGCGGGACGCAGGTGCCATTGCAGATCAGGCGGGGGAATGCGACCTTGAACCTCTTGCTCACCGTGGAGTGACGAATGGTCGCTGACGGCGCCGCCGCCGAACGATGGAAATGCGCCTGCCGGTCGAGGCGCCGGCTCCTGGCCGGTGCTTCCGGCCTGGCGCTGGCGTGCTGTCTTCCGGCGCGGGCGCAAACCCCGCCGCCGCCGGCGGGAACGATCGACACGCACCACCACATCTACCCGCCGGCGTATACGCGCGCCAACCTTCAACGCATCGTGGAGGCGATCGGCTTCGCGCCGCCTTCGTTCTACCTGGGGTGGTCGCCGCAGGCGGCCATCGAGAAGATGGACCAGGCGGGTGTCGCGACCGCGATCAACTCGCTGTCGAGCCCCGGCGTCTGGTTCGGCGACGGCGAGGCCGCGCTAGCCCGGGCGCGCGAATGCAACGAGTACGGCGCCGGGCTCATCCGCGACTTTCCCGGGCGCTTCGGGATGTTCGCTGCGATTCCCCTGCCTGACGTGGAAGGCAGCCTGCGCGAGGCGGCTTACGCGTACGACGTGCTGAAACTCGACGGGATCGGGCTGCTCACCAGCTACGACGGAAAGCTGCTGGGCGACGCGGCATTCCATCCGGTGTACGAGGAGTTGAATCGCCGCCGCGCGGTCGTCTTCGTGCATCCGACGATGTCGTGCTGCGGCAGTCCGATCCCGGGCCTGACGCCCAACGTGATCGACTTTCCGTTCGACTCGACCCGCACGATCGCGAGCCTGCTCTTCAGCGGCACTTTCGCGCGCTTCCCCGGGATCCGGTTCATCTTTTCGCACGGCGGCGGCGCGTTGCTGCCGCTGGCAAACCGGCTCGAGCTGGCCATGGAGCGCATGAAGCTGCAGGAGCGCGAGGCCAGGGCGCCGCAGGGGGCGCGGTACGAGATCGAGCGGCAGTTCTACGATCTTGCGAGCATCGGACTGAACGCGGCCGCGATGGAGGGGCTGCGAAGACTCGTCCCCAGCACCCAGCTGCTCTACGGGTCCGACGAACCGTTCGGCTCGACCGCGAAGACGCTCGGCGCACTGGTCGCCGCGGGGCTTCCCGCGGAGGAAATGGCGCGCATCCGGCGCGGGAACGCGCTACGGTTGATTTCCAGGCTGCGCGCCTGAGGTTGCGATCCCGCAGGTGCGTGCTGCCGAGCAATCGACAGACCCGGCCCTTGGTCCGGAGTATCTTGGCAGCGGCCTGCGGCTGCCAATCCGGCGTGTCGCATCGGAGGCTTGCCATGAAGTTGACCGTTGGTCGCGATCGAATCCGCCCTCCGGTGGCGGTGCTGCGCGACCGGAACAAGGAGAAGCGCGCCGAGCGCGCCGCCGAGGGCGACACGCTCGGCGGCCGCGTTCTCACGGCGCGCGCGCCGGCGGCCCACGGCCTGGGCGAGGGGCGGTCGATGCCCGAGGCGGAACGCCGCCACTTCGAGAGCCGGCTCGGCGCCGATTTTTCTTCGGTCCGCCTCCACCCGGATACGCCGGCGGCCGGGGCGCTCGGCGCGCGCGGTTTCGCCAGCGGGCGGGACATCGGTATCGCGCCGGGTCATTGGCACCCGGGCACCGCCGAGTTCCGCCACCTGCTCGGCCACGAGCTGGCGCATGTCCTTCAACAGGGGCAGTCCGGACCCGCGGTCCAGCTCGACGACGCGAAGCCGCCATTCAAAGAGGCCAAGGCCGAGGATGCGAGCGGCGCGGTCGGGGGCGGCCTGAAGACCGTGGCCGACAACCTGAAGGACAACGAGAAACTGAAGGACTTCGCGCTCCGCCTCGCGAAGCGGCACGCGCTGCCGGTCTGGGAGGGGCTGAAGGTCGACGAGAAAGCCGCGCTCGTGGGTTTCGGCGCCGCAACCTACGGGCTCGGCGTCGGGGCGATGATGAGCGACCCGCATGGACGCCAGACGCTCTCCGGTGTGAACCTGGCGTTCCCGCTGAAGGCGGTGCCTTACGCGACGCTCGACGGCTTCAGCCTCACCCCGCCCAAGAGCAAGACCGATCCCTTCGGCGTGCGGTTCAAGCTCAAGGGCGACGACCTGCTGGAGCTCGCCCACGACAAGGCCGGCATCCCGAAGGTGAAGCTGTCGTCCGACTTCACGCTTCTGGTCAACCCGAACGGCTCGGTGACGGTGCCTTTCGCGATGGCGACCTTCGGCGTGCTCCCCGGAGTCGACGTCACCGCCGGATTCGGGATGGCGACCGACTTCAAGCCGATGATCCAGCCGCAGCCCAACGCGCCGCTCGCGCCCTACGAAACCTACCCCAAGGCGGCGCAACCGGCACCGCCGGGCGGTCCCGGGGTCTTCGTTTCGGTCGACCTCCTGAAGGCGCCGATCCTCCCGGCTCGCATTCGCAAGCTGCTCGGCGGCGCGCCGGAGGGGCTCGCGGACAGGCCGAAGTGACCCGGCGGGCCGTTCCAATCGGAAGCGCCTGTCTTCAGCCGAACGCGTAGTCGGCCAGATCCGGCCGCCGCACCGCCCGCACGTACTCGCGGGTGAAGCCGGGAAAGAGCGCGACGATGCGGCCGCTCTCCAGCCGGTACCAGCTGCGGCAATGGCTCCACACCGAGCCTTCGAGCCTCGCCTGCAGGCGGTCGTTGTGCGCACGAAGGACCTCGGGTCGGACGTCGATCCAGCGGTGACCGCCGGAGCGCACCGCTCGCATGCAGGCAAGCGCGTGGTCCGCCTGCGGCTCGATGAAGAGCAGCGTGGAGGTGTGGCCGGTCCCGGTGTTGGGACCGAGCAGGAAGAACAGGTTCGGAAAGCCCGCCACCGTGATGCCGTGGTAGGCCTCGGGACCGCGGGTCCAGGCTTCCCGCAGATTGCGGCCGCCCAGCCCGGAAATCGTCATCGAGGACAACAGGTTGCCGGCGTCGAAACCCGTGGCGCACACGAGCGCATCGATGGCGCGCTCGCGGCCGTCGGCTGTCACGATGCCACGCGCCGTGATGCGCTCGATCCGGTCGGTCACGAGTTCGACGTTCGGCCGCCCCAACGCCGGATAGAAGTCGTTCGAGTAGACGATGCGCTTGCAGCCGAGCGGATAGTCGGGCGTGAGCTTCGCGCGCAGCGCGGCATCCGGCACGTGGCGCTCGCGGTGACGCCCCGCGAGCGCGAGCAGGACGCGGCGGGCGGTGCCCTCGTCGAAGCCGCGCCGCATCAGTTCCAGGGCCTGCATCCAGCCCCAGCGCACGGCCGCGCTGTACGGCGGAAACCTCGCGAGCACGCGGTCGACCGCGGTATAGCGGCGGTCCATCCGCGGCATGACCCAGTTCGCGGTGCGTTGGAACACGTGCAGCTGGCGCGCCTGTCGCGCGATCGGCGCCACCAGTTGCGACGCGGTCGATCCGGTGCCGATCACGGCCACCCGCTTGCCGGCCATGGCGCAGCCGTGGTCCCAACGCGCCGAATGCAGCCGCGTGCCGCCGAATTCGTCGAGGCCGGGGATGCCGGGCCAGCGCGGCTGACTCAGGGGCCCGGCGCTGCAGACGAAGAAGCGTGCCTGCAAGGCGTCGCCGCGCTCCGTGACGAATCGCCAAAGGCCCGTGCCTGCATCGAAATCCGCCTCCGCGATCCGCGTCCCCAGCCGGATATGGGCGAGCAGCCCGTTTTCCGCGGCCACCCGCTGCATGTACGCCTGGATCTCCGCCGACGAGGCGAAGCGCCGCGTCCATCCCGGGTTGGGCGCAAAGGAGAAAGAATAAAGCGGCGCCGGCACGTCGACGTGGGCGCCCGGATAGGTGTTGTCCCACCACGTGCCGCCGAGGCCGGGCTGCTTCTCGAGGATCACGAAGTCGTCGATGCCGGCACGCCTGAGCGCAACGCCCATGCAAAGGCCGGACATGCCCGCGCCGAGGATCACCACCTCGTGGCGGGAGGGCGTCAAGCCGGCGGCCGGGCCGCGGGTGGGGTCGACCTTCATCGAAGGCTCTCGAGGATATGCCACGCGATGCGCCGGCGCAAAATTGCGCCGGTACCGCGCGCGAAATTCGCTATGCTCTGACGGCAAAAACGGAGACCCTCCGATGGCCGAAGGCGGCTACCGCCGTCCCTATTGGGACACGCAACCGAACTACCTGCATCCCTCGTACGCGTCTTCGGTGAGCCGCGCGCCGACACGGCCGCT
This sequence comes from uncultured Burkholderiaceae bacterium, assembly GCA_964512305.1. Classification (GTDB taxonomy): domain Bacteria; phylum Pseudomonadota; class Gammaproteobacteria; order Burkholderiales; family Burkholderiaceae_F; genus CAZEIW01. The sequence continues at coordinate 13,974 of CAZEIW010000060.1, forward strand.
GGTCCTGCTGCCGCAGACGCTGACCGAGCTCACCGGGCCGGTGTTCGGCCGCGACGCCGTCGGCGAGTCCGACCACGACCTGACCCGCCAGCACTCCGGCGAGCCGCTCGGCGAACGCATCGTCGTCGGCGGCCGGGTCCTGGACGAAAATGGCCGCCCGCTGCGCGACACGCTGATCGAGATGTGGCAGGCCAACGCGGCCGGGCGCTACCGGCATGCCAACGACAATCACGACGCGCCGCTCGACGCGAACTTCACGGGCTGCGGCCGCGCGCTGACCGATTCCGAAGGGCGCTACCGCTTCGTCACGATCAAGCCCGGCGCCTATCCGTGGCGCAACCACTACAACGCCTGGCGGCCGGCGCACCTGCACTTCTCGCTGTTCGGCGAGGCGATGCCGATGCGCCTGATCACGCAGATGTACTTTCCCGGCGATCCGCTGCTGCAGTTCGATCCGATCTTCAACAGCGTTCCCGACGCCAAGGCGCGCGACAGGCTCGTCTCGAGTCTCGACTGGGAGACCACGAAACCCGAGTGGTGCCTGGGGTACCGCTTCGACATCGTGCTGCGCGGTCGCGACTACACGCCGATCGAGAACCTGCCTCCGGGCCGATGACGGAGCGCACGATGAGCCTGCAGGCAACCGCGAACCAAACCGTCGGCCCGTACTTCCACATCGGGATGACCTGGCTCAACTGCGCCGAGATCGCCGGCGCCGGCGTTCCCGGGCGGCGCGTGACGATCCGCGGCCGGGTGCTCGATGGCCGCGGCGAGCCGGTGCCCGATGCGCTGCTGGAGATCTGGCAGGCCGACGCGTTGGGGCGGTACGCCCCACCAGCCGTAGCTCCGCAGGAGCGAAGGCTGGCGGAGCAGCAGCGCTTCCTTGGCTTCGGGCGCATTCCGACCGACGCGCGCGGAAGCTTCGAGTTCACGACCATCAAGCCCGGCGCGTTGCCGGCCGGCGGACAGGCGCCACACCTGGCCGTCAACGTGTTCATGCGCGGGCTGCTGCGCCACCTGGTGACACGAATCTATTTTCCGGACGACGACCACGGCGGCGATCTCGTGCTGAACCTCGTCGAGCCTTCCCGGCGCGCGACGCTGATCGCGCGCGACCTCGGCGGAGGCATCCTGGAGTGGAACGTCGCGCTGCAGGGGCCCGATGAAACGGTGTTCTTCGATCTGTGACCGGCACCCGCGCCCGCCGGTGCGGACGCGATGAACCCGGGAGCCGAGTTGCTCGGCCCGCTGCATGCCGGCACAGCGCTGCGTGAGGTGTTCGGCGACCGCACCCGGCTGCAGCGCATGCTCGACTTCGAGGCGGCGCTCGCGCGCGTGCAGGCGCGCCTCGGGCTGATCCCGGCGACCGCGGCGGTCCCGATCGAAGCCGCCTGCCGCGCCGACCTCTTCGACCTGGCGTCGCTCGCGCACGGCGCGGTGGAGGCGGGCAACCTCGCCATCCCGATGCTGCGGCAGCTGGTCGCGCTGGTGCAAACGCAGGACCGCGACGCCGCGAAGTACGTGCACTTCGGGGCCACGAGCCAGGACGCGATCGACACCGGCGCGGTCCTGCAGCTGCGCGAGGCGCTCGAGACGATCGGCGCCGGCCTCGAGCACCTGATCGGCTCGCTGGCGGCGCTGGCGGCCGCGCACCGGCATACGCCGATGGCCGGTCGCACCTGGCTGCAGCACGCGGCGCCCACCACTTTCGGCCTGAAAGCCGCCGGCTGGGCCGACGCGATGCTGCGGCACCGGCAGCGCCTGCGCGAGTTGCGCCCGCGCCTGCTGGTGCTGCAGTTCGGGGGCGCCACCGGCACGCTGGAGTCGCTGCAGTCGCGCGGAGCCGAGGTCGCGGCGGCGCTCGCAATCGAGATCGGCCTTGGACTGCCGGCTTTGCCCTGGCATGCGCACCGCGACCGCGTGGCCGAATGCGCCACCGTGATCGGGCTGCTGACCGGCACGCTGTCGAAGATCGCGCGCGACATCGCGCTGTGCGCACAGACCGAGGTCGGCGAGCTCGCCGAGCCGGCCGCGCCCGGCCGCGGCGGCTCCTCGACCCTGCCGCACAAGCGCAATCCCGTCAGCTGCGCGGCGGTCCTGGCCGCCGGCGCGCGCGTGCCGGCTCTGGTCTCGACGATGCTCGCGGCGATGGCGCAGGAACACGAGCGAGGCCTGGGCGGCTGGCAGGCCGAGTGGGACACGCTGCCGCAGATCGTGCTGCTCGGCGCAGGCGCACTGGAGCGGACCGTCGAGCTCGCCGCGCAGCTCGAGGTCGACCCTGGCCGGATGCGCGCCAACCTGGAGGCGACCCGCGGGCTGATCCACGCCGAGGCGGTCCAAATGGCGCTCGCGCCGTCGGTCGGGCGGCTGGCGGCGCACGACCTGGTGGAGCAGGCCTGTCGCGAGGCGGCGCGCAGCGGACGGGCCCTGCGCGCGGTGCTGCTCGACGACCCGGCAATCGGCGGCCGCCTGACCGCGGCCCAGATCGACCGGCTGCTGCAGCCCGCCGACGGCGCGGTCGGGGCATCGGACGCATGGATCGACCGGGTGCTCGCGGCGGTGGAGACGGACCACGACAAGCGGGGGTGAGGCGATGGCGACGGTTCAGGCAGGCAACGTCCGGCTGCACTACCAGCTCGACGGACATATCCACGGCCCCGTGCTGGTGCTGTCGAATTCGCTGGGCACGGACCTGTCGATGTGGGACGGCCAGGTCGAGATGCTGAGCGAGCACTTCCGGGTGCTGCGGTACGACAGCCGCGGCCACGGCCTCTCGGAAGTGCCGCCCGCGCCGTACCGGATCGAGGACCTGGCGCGCGACGTGATCGGGCTGCTCGACGCGCTTTCGATCGAGCGCGTGCACTTCTGCGGCCTGTCGATCGGGGGCATGGTGGGGCAATGGCTGGGCGTGCACGCCGCGCAGCGCCTGCATTCGCTCACCCTTTGCAACACGTCGCCGCAGATCGGCACGCTCGATACCTGGAACGCGCGCATCGACCTCGTGCGGCGCGAGGGCGTGGCGGCGGTCGCCGACGCGGTGATCGGCCGCTGGTTCACCGAGGCGTTCCGCAGCGCTCACCCGGGCCCCGTGCAGCGCGTGCGCCAGTCGCTGGTGCGCACGCCGGTGGAGGGCTACCTCGGCGGCTGCGCCGCGGTCCGCGACGCCGACCTGCGCGAGGCCGTTGCGTCGATCGGCGTGCCGACGCTGGTGATCACCGGTATGCACGACCCGTCGACGCCGGCCGCCGACGGCCGCAGGCTTGCCGACGCGATCACGGGCGCCCGCTACGTCGAGCTCGACTCGGCGCACCTGTCGAACATCGAGGCCCGGCTGCGCTTCAACACCGAGCTGCTCGACTTCCTGACGCATCTGGACCGGCCCGCCGCGGCGCACGCGCCCGCCGACGAGCGCGAGCGCCACCGGGCGGGTCTGAAAGTCCGCCGCGCGGTGCTCGGCGACCCCTACGTCGACCGCTCGCTGGCGCGCCGCAACCCGTTCAACCAGGACTTCCAGGACCTGATCACGCGCTACGCGTGGGGCGAGATCTGGACCCGGCCCGGACTGCCCCGCCATACTCGCAGCCTGCTGACGCTCGCGATGATGGTCGCGCTCAACCGTCCGGACGAATTCAAGCTGCACGTGCGCGCCGCGTTCCACAACGGCGTCACCCGCGACGAGATCGCCGAGACGCTGCTGCAGAGCGCGATCTATTGCGGCGTTCCGGCGGCCAACTCGGCATTTCACTGGGCCCAGGAGGTGTTCGAGCAGATGGACGCGGCGCGCTAGGCAAGCCCGGGCATGCTGGCCAACCTGATCGGCGTGCTGTTCGACGGCATTGCCTACGGCAGCCTGCTGTTCCTCATCGCGATCGGCCTGTCGGTCACGATGGGCCTGATGAACTTCGTCAACCTGGCCCACGGCGCGTTCGCGATGCTCGGCGGCTACACAGCGACCGTTGCGATGCAGCGCCTCGGGCTGCCTTTCCTGGCCGCGCTGCCGCTGGCGTTCGCCGCCGCGGCGCTGGCCGGCATCGTGCTCGAGCGCACGCTGTTCCAGCGCCTTTATCAGGCGAGCCACCTCGACCAGGTGCTGTTCTCGATCGGCATCACGTTCATGGCGGTTGCCGCCGCGACCTTCGTCTGGGGCCCGAACCAGCAGCCGGTGCGGCTGCCGCCGTTTCTGCACGGCCAGGTGCACTGGTTCGGCCTCGACCTGGGGGTCTATCGCCTCTTCCTGATCGCCTCGGTGCTGCTGCTGACGCTGGCGTTGACGCTGCTGGTCGAGCGCACGCGCTTCGGGGCGCAGATTCGCGCCGCGGTCGACAATCAGCAGGCGGCTGCCGGGCTCGGCATCAACGTCAACCGGGTGTTCGCGCTGACCTTCGCGCTCGGATCCGGGCTGGCCGGACTCGGCGGCGCGCTCGGGATCGACGTGCTCGGCCTGGATCCGACCTTCCCGATCAAGTACATGGTGTATTTCCTGCTGGTGGTCGCGGTCGGCGGCGCCGGGTCGATCGCGGGGCCGCTGATCGCGGCGCTGATCCTCGGCGTGTTCGACGTCGCCGGCAAGTACTACGTGCCCGGGATCGGCGCGTTCGTGATCTACGCGCTGATGGTGGCGCTGCTGTTCGTGTTTCCGGGCGGCCTGCGCGGACGGCGCGCATGAATGCGGCCGCGCGCGCGCCGGATCAGGGGCTCGGCGCGGTTGCGGGCGTTGGCGAAAAGCTGCCCACCGACCGCTGGCGCGCGCGCGAGGTCGCGGTCTGGGTCCTGTTGCTGCTGGCGTACTTCGCGTTTCCCGACTACCTCGTCCTCGGCAGCCAGATCCTGATCACGGCGCTGTTCGCGGTGTCGCTGGACCTGGTCCTTGGCTATGCCGGCATCGTGTCGCTCGGGCATGCCGCGTTCTTCGGTCTCGGCGCGTACACGGCGGGGCTGCTCGCCGCGCATGGCTGGGGCGAACCGCTGAGCGGGCTGCTTGCGGCCGCCCTGGTCGCGGGCGTGTCGGGCCTCGGCGCGAGCTTCCTGGTGGTGCGTGGCAGCGACCTCACGCGGCTGATGGTCACCCTTGGCATCGGGCTGATGCTGTGGGAGGCCGCCAACAAGGCCGCCTTCCTGACCGGCGGCGTCGACGGCCTCAACGGCGTGGCGATGTGGAAGCTGCTGGGCATGTTCGATTTCGATCTCGCCGGCAGGACCGCGTACCTGTACAGCCTGGCGGTGCTGTTCGCCGGCTTCGTGCTGTTGCGGCGTGTCGTGAGCTCGCCGTTCGGGCTTGGCCTGCGCGCAATCCGGGAAGGCGCGCGCAGGATGCCGGCGATCGGCGCGCCGGTGCGTCGCCGGCTGGTGTCGGCATTCGCGCTCGGCGCGGCGGTCGCAGGCATCGCTGGCGCTCTGCTGGCGCAGACCACGCAGTTCGTCGGACTGGACGTGTTCGGGTTCCAGCGCTCGGCCGAGCTTCTGATCATGCTGGTGCTGGGCGGCACCGGTCGGCTGTACGGCGCGCTGCTGGGCGCCGCGGTGTTCATGGTTGCCCAGGATTACCTCGCCGGCTTGAACCCCGTGTACTGGCAGTTCTGGCTCGGGCTGCTGCTGGTGGCGGTCGTACTGTTCGCGCGCGGCGGCATCCTCGGCGGTGCCGGGACCCTGGCGCGCGCGGTGGCTTCGCGGATGGGGCGGCAGCCATGAGAGCCGTCATGGAGCCGCCGCCGGCCGCCCGCGCGCTGCGCACGCAGGGGCTCTCCAGGCGCTTCGGGGATTTCATCGCCAACAGCGCGATCACGCTCACGTTCGAGGCCGGCGCGCGCCATGCGTTGATCGGTCCCAACGGCGCGGGCAAGACGACGCTGATCAACCTGCTGAGCGGGTACCTTGCGCCGACCCAGGGCGAGGTGTACCTGGGCGCCGAGCGCATCACGCACCTGGCGCAGCACGAGCGGGTCAAGCGCGGCATGGCGCGCACGTTCCAGATCAACACGCTGTTCCCGGGGCTCACCGCGCTCGAGTCAGTCGTCCTGGCCGTATGCGAGCGCAAAGGGTTCGGCGGGCAATGGTGGCGCACCGTCGCGGGACGGCGCGCCGAGATCGACGAGGCGCGCGAGCTGCTGGGTTCGTTGCGGCTGGAGCGCGACGCCGACCGGCCGACGCGCAGCCTGCCCTACGGCAAGCAGCGGCTGCTCGAGATCGCGCTGGCGCTGGCAACGCGGCCGAGCATCCTGCTGCTCGACGAGCCCGCGGCCGGCATCCCGGCGGCCGAGAGCGCCGAACTGTTCGAAGTGATCTCGGCGCTGCCGCGCGAGGTCACGGTCGTCTTCATCGAGCACGACATGGGGCTGGTGTTCCGCTTCGCCGAGCGCATCACCGTGCTGGTCGCCGGCCGCGTGCTGACCGAGGGTACGCCGCGCGAGATCGCGGACGACCGGCGCGTCCAGGAGGTGTACCTGGGAGAGACGCAGCATGCCTGAGCTGCTCGAGCTCGAGGGCGTCAGCGCCGGCTACGGCGACGCGGTCGTGATCGAGGACGTCTCGCTGCGCCTGGACGCGGGCGCCAGCCTGGCGCTGCTCGGGCGCAACGGAGTGGGCAAGACCACGCTGCTGGTGACGCTGATGGGCCTGACCCGCGTTCACCGCGGCAGCATGCGCTGGTGCGGTTCCGACCTGTCGGCGCTTCCGACCCATGCGCGCGCCCGCGCCGGACTGGGCTGGGTGCCGCAGGAGCGCTTCATGTTTCCGTCGCTGACGGTCGAGGAGCACCTGACCGTGGTCGCGCGGCCCGGCCGCTGGGACCTCGATCGCGTCTACGGCCTGTTTCCTCGCCTGAAGGAGCGACGCCGCAACTACGGCTACCAGCTGTCGGGCGGCGAGCAGCAGATGCTCGCGATCGGACGCGCGTTGATGGTCAATCCGAAGCTGCTGCTGCTCGACGAGCCGATGGAGGGCCTGGCGCCGATCATCGTGCAGGAGCTCCTGGCGGTGATGCAGGAGCTGGTCGCAGAAGCGGTCATGGCGGTCGTCATCGTGGAGCAGCATGCGAAACTGGCGCTGACCCTGGCGCAGCAGGCCATCGTGCTGGAGCGCGGCCGCATCGTGCTCCAGTCCGACAGCGACAGCCTGCTCGCCGATCCGGAGCGCCTGCACCGGCTGGTGACCGTTTCACTGTAGTCGACGCTGTCATTGAAAACCGCAGATCGGCGGCCGGAGGAGTCCAATCATGCGCACCGCGATCCTGACCATCAAGCAGGAGCACCAGTCGATCGCCGCGGTCCTGCACGGCCTGCGCTACCTTGTCGACGAGGTGCGCGCGGGCCGCTCGCAGCCCGATTTCACGGTGCTGTTCGCGATGCTGCGCTACATCCAGGAATTTCCCGACCGGCTGCATCACCCGCAGGAGGAAGAGTACCTGTTCCGCTTCCTGCGGCAGCGCGACCCGGCTTCGGGTGCGTTGCTCGACGAGCTCGAGCAGGAGCATCGGAAGAACGAACTGGTGCGCGACGAGCTGGTCCGGGCGCTCGCCTCCTATCACGGCGGCTCTGCCGCCGGCCTGGAGACCTTCAGCGATGTGCTCGAGCAGTACACCGCGCTGCAATGGGTGCACATGCGCACCGAAGAGGATCGGGTGATACCGGCCGCGGAGCGCGTGCTGACCGAGGCCGACTGGAAGGCGATCGGCGATGCGTTCTCCTCGAATCGCGACCCGCTGGTCGGGATCGAGGTCGCCCGCGAGTACCGCGAGCTCTTCCGGCGCATCGTCAACCTCGCGCCGCCGCCGATCGGGGTCGGCCCGCCGGCGGCGAGTGGACCGGCGGGCAACGCCTGACGTCATCCCCTCTCCCGCCGTGCGGGAGAGGGGCAGGGTGGGGGTGAGGAGCGGGGCTTCGGCTGCCACCCTCACCCCCGGCCCCTCTCCCGCTTCGCGGGAGAGGGGAGGTTGGAAGGGAGTAGACTGACGAGTTGTGTCCGACTATTCCGACTTCGACCACTTCGGTCTCGACCCACGCCTGATCGCCACCGTCCGGGCGATGGGGTACACCAAGCCCACGCCGATCCAGTCCAAGGCCATCCCCCTCGTCATGAAGGGCCACGACGTGATGGGGGCGGCGCAGACGGGCACCGGCAAGACGGCCGGGTTCGCGCTGCCGATCCTGCACCGCCTGCTGCCGCTGGCGAGCTCCAGCATGTCGCCGGCGCGCCACCCGGTTCGCGCGCTGGTGCTCACGCCGACCCGCGAGCTGGCCGATCAGGTCGCCGACAACGTCAGGCAGTACGCATCCCAGACGCCGCTGCGCAGCACGGTGGTCTTCGGCGGCATCGACATGGATCCGCAGACGCAGGCCTTGCGCGCGGGTGTCGAAGTGCTGGTGGCCACGCCGGGGCGGCTGCTCGACCATCTGCAGTCGAAGAACACGTCGCTCGGGCAGGTGCAGGTCGTGGTGCTCGATGAAGCCGACCGGATGCTCGACATGGGCTTCCTGCCCGACATTTCGCGCATCCTGAGCCTGCTGCCGGACCAGCGGCAAAGCCTGATGTTCTCGGCCACGTTCTCCGAGGAGATCAAGAAGCTGGCGGCCAACTTCCTGCGCAATCCGGTGCTGGTCGAAGTGGCGGCGCGAAATGCGCCCGCGGACAACGTGCGGCTGGAAATCGTGAAGGTGCACGAGTCGGAGAAGGGCGCGGCGCTGATGTCGCTGCTGAAGGATCGCAACCTCGCCCAGGTGCTGGTATTCCTGAACACCAAGATCGGCGCGCGCCGTCTCGCGCGCCAGCTGCAGCGCGATGGCATCGACGCCGACGCGATTCATGGCGACAAGACGCAGGACGAGCGGATGAAGGCGCTCGAGGCGTTCAAGAGGGGCGAATTGCGGGTTCTGGTCGCCACCGACGTCGCGGCGCGCGGCCTCGACATCAGCGAACTGCCGGCGGTCATCAATTACGACGTGCCGTTCGCGCCCGAGGACTATGTGCACCGGATCGGCCGCACCGGCCGCGCCGGCGCCTCCGGGCTGGCGATCACGATTGCCACCGGCGCCGACGATAGGGCCGTGGCCGCGATCGAGAAGCTGATCAAGCACCGCATCCAGGCGGGCGAGGTGCAGGTGCGATCGGCGCCCCGCCCCGCGCGCAGCGATCGGTCGCCCGAGCGCGGCCGGGAGCGGGGCCCTGCGCGCACTCGCGAGCGTTCGCGCGCGCAGCCGGCGGCTCCGATCGACGAGTTCTTCCTGAAGCCGTACGAGCCGCCGGCCGAAGTCGAGCCGCAGGCAGCCGAAGGCGCGCCGGGCGCCGAGGCGCCGGAGCGCAAGAAGCCAGGCAGGGTCGCCGCGCTGCTCGGCGGGGCCAAGCGCTAGCGCTGGCCGTGCGACCTTCAGGGCAACGCCAATAGCAGTGTCATGGCCGGGCGCGTCCCGGCCATCCACGTCGGCGTGAGACGAAGCGCTTCGAGCCCGCACCGACCCTCGGGGCGGGCCCCTGAGGGCATGCGTGGATCCCCGGGACGAGCCCGGGGATGACGCCGATTCAGGGCAACGCCAAAAGCATCCCGGAACGAACTCAGGGATGGCGTTGATTCAGCGCAACGCCAAAGGCGTCCCGGAACGAGCCCGGTGATGACGTTGATTCAGGGCAACGCCAA
>CAZEIW010000061.1:0-23155 GCA_964512305.1 uncultured Burkholderiaceae bacterium
TCGATGGCGATCCGCGTCTCCGGGCCGGGCCCGAGAGCACGGGTCCGATCCATGAGATCGGGATGCAAGCGACGCAGGTCGATCGACGAAATCGTACCGACCGCGCCAAGCGAGGCGACCGTACCCGCGAGGCGATGCGCGGAAACACCGACTCCCATGCCGCCCTGAATGATCGGCAACAGGGTGCTGTTTCCCAAGCGCAGCGGCGCAAGGCCGCTCGTTTCGAATTCCCGCCAAAGGCGTTGCCTGACTGCCCCGATCGACCGTGTACGCGGTCCTTCCGGCGAATCGTTCACTTCCTGCATGGGGATTCTTCCAAGACCGACGAATCCGAAAGGCGCTGCGGCGGCCACGTGGATGGCGTCGTTCGATCCTATCGGGAGCGTTTTCTCGATGAACTGACGAATATCACGAGAGTGCGACAAAGAATCATCTGCGCCTGCTCTCGATCGCGCGGCGCCACAGACCTCATCTCGACGATCAGGTTGTGCCGGGAGCAACCCTGGTTGTCTCGTGGCCTTTCACCGGGATTGCCTTGTATGCCCGTGCGACCTTGAGCAGATTCAGCTCGAGCAGCACCGCGCTTGCGCCAAGCGCCAGCGCCGCCGGGTAGACCAGGACGGACGGCCAGGCCGTGGAACACAGCAGCAGGACGAGCGCAAGCACGTGGAAGGCGAACTGGCGGCGCTGGGCCGACTGACCGAGCATCTCCCTGACGTTCGGCACCGATCGAATGTCCGCGGCCAGGGCCTGCGCGTGGAACCAGGCGAGGAACGGCACGATCTTGTACAGCATGCCGTTGATGATCGAGCCCGCGAAGCCGGCAAACGCGAGCACGCCGATGGCCAGCTCGATCGGGATCCCGAACCCCGGCGGCGCGAATCCCCGCAGCAGCCACGCAACGTTGGCCGCCACCAGGCATCCCATGCCGACCCGCCAGAAGTCCACCGACGGGTCGCGCAGCCGCCGCCTGCGTCTTTGAAGGAGGGTGATCGTCACGGCGGCGAACACGACGTAGACGAGCGCCAGCGAGGCCGGGACTGCGAAGCGGGCCGCGCCGCCCGCGCGTGGGACCAGCCACTCGACCAGGGACCAGAGGCCCAGGAGCGAGAAGGCGGCGGCCGCCATCGACCTGACGACGAAGTCAGGGTAGGGCGGCGTGGTTTGAAGCATCGGCACGACCTGGAAGGCGATGCCTCCCACGAGCAGTCCGGTCCAGCCGAGCAGACCCCAGGCGGGATGCAGGTCGAAGATCCATCCGCCCGGCAGCGCCGTTCCCCACGCCCGGCTCGACAGCAGCGTCAGTCCCAGCCCCACGGCCACCAGCAGCGAAACCCCCGCGAGCCAGATCGCGCCGACGGTCCAGCTTCGCGCGCGCGCCAGCACCAGGCTCAGCGCGACCGCGAACAGGAAGACGCCGAACCCGGTCCCGAGCGCGACGGCCGCGACGCCGAGCAGCAGCGGTTCACCGCCGAGAATGCCCGCGGCCAGCGCAAGAGTGCCGGCGGTGAGCCCGGCGTGGGTGACCCCCGCGGTCGCCCGGGACCATTTGATCGGAGCGCCCGCGAGGACGGGCAGCATCTGCTGCACCGCCCCGATCATCACCATCGACATGAAGCCGATCGAGAACAGGTGCGTCAGCGCGATCGCGGGCGGCGAGAAGCGGGACTGCCACGCCTCGGGTCCACGCCAGAGCAGCAGGCCGGCGGCGAGCAGAAGGAAGACCGGCGCGGTGAGGAAGAACCGCAACGGCACCGAGATCGGCGGTGCCTGTTCGAGTCGCAGACGCGATAGCGGCATGCGAGTCACCCGCGCGCGAGGGCGGGCGCGCCACGCGAGCGCGTCCCGATCGCGTGCTTCACACGGCGAACGACCCGATCCGGGTCATCAGGCCGTCGGCATCGTCGCGCAGCGCCCGGTCGATCATCGGATACAGCACGCCCTCCTCCTTGATGTTGTGCTGCTGCAGCAGGACCTGGAGGGTCTCGGACAGGCCGAGATAGCGCTCGGTGTCCTTCGCCTGCACTGCGAGCCGCATCTGCTCGAGCAGCCCTCGCATCTGGTCGTGCTCCATGCGCATCACTTCGGTCGGCCCGCTCGTCATGCCGGTCTTGTTCTCGAAGACCGGAAACAGAAGCTGCTCTTCGATGCCGAGGTGCCGGGCCATCTCGGCGAAGAAGGTGCCGGCCTCGCGGTCGAGGCCGGTCCAGTCCGACGCCGCGGCGGCCTCTTCCGCGCGGGCCAGCGCCTCGTCGCACTGGCGATGATGGCGGGTCATGAAATCGTCGATAAGGCTCATCACGGATCTCCGGATAGGACGGGTTCGGCGGGCGGTCGAAGCGGGCGCGGTCAGGGACCGACGCGGCGCTTGAACTCCGACAGCGGAACGACATCGGGCTCGCAGCAGCGGCGCCGGTCGGGTTCGGGTGCGGCCAGCGGCGTGCACGGCACCATCTTCCGGCGCGAATCGATGCACAGCCGTTGGTAGGTCGCCGTCGCCTCGAGCTTCCATGCCAGCTCCTGGTCGGTCAGGGCGCGCACGACCTTGGCCGGCACGCCGACGGCCAGGCTCCTCGGGGGAATCTCTGCCTCGGCCGGCACGAACGCCGAGGCGGCGATGATCGACGACTCGCCGACCACCGCGAAGTCCATCACCACGGCGTTCATGCCGACCAGCACGTTGCGGCGCAGCGTGCAGGCATGGACGATCGCGCCGTGGCCGATGTGGCCGTTTTCCTCGATCGTCGTGTCGACGCGGGGAAAGCCGTGAACGACGACCGTGTCCTGGATGTTGGCGCCGGCGCCGATGACGATGCGGCCGAGATCTCCCCTGAGCGAAGCGCACGGCGCGACGTAGACGCCGGGGCCGATGATCACGTCGCCGATGACCACGGCGCTCGGGTGCACGAACGCGGTCGGATCGATCGCCGGGATCACGCCGTCGTACGAGTAGATCTGCGCCACGGCTCGCCTGCTAGTGGATCGTCAGCCCGCCGTCGACGGCCAGGATCTGCCCGGTGACGTACGACGCTTCAGGCGAGGCGAAGAAGACGAACGCGGGGGTGACCTCGTCGGGCTCGGCCCAGCGCCCCATCGGGATCTTCTCGAGGTACTTCTCCTTGAAGCGCTCGTCGGTCCGGACCACCTCGGTCATCGGCGTCGCGGCCGCCGGGGCGATCGCGTTGACCGTGATGCCGTGGCGCGCCAGCTCGCGCGCGCAGGACTTGGTCAGGCCCGCGATGCCGGCTTTCGCGGCGCTGTAGTTGACCTGGCCGATGGTCCCGAGCAGGCCTGCCGTCGAGGTGACGTTGATGATGCGGCCCCAGCGGCGCTGCATCATCCCGGCCACCACGGCCTGCGTGCAGTTGAAGGTGCCGGTCAGATGCACGTCGAGCACCGCGGTCCACTGCTGCATCGTCATCTTGTGCAGCATCGCGGTGCGCGTGATGCCGGCGTTGTTCACCAGGATGTCCACCCGCCCGTAGCGCTGCTCGACGGCCGCCACCATCGAGTCCACCGCCGCCCGCTCGGCGACGTCGCAGGTCAGGCCGATCGCCTCGCCGCCCGACCGGCGGATGCTTTCCGCGCCAGCCCCGGTCGCCTCGGCGCTGAGATCGACGACCACGACGCGCGCGCCCTCGCGCGCGTAGGCCGCGGCGACCGCGGCGCCGATGCCTTGCGCGGCGCCCGTGACGATGGCGACCCGGTCGGCGAGGACCCTCATGACTTCGGCTTCGCCAGCACCTGCTCGGCGAAGCGATCGTCGAACAGCTCGCCCCTGGCGACCAGCTGCCGGTACTTGACGAAATCGATGACATCGCGGCCGGTCGCCTTCTTGGCGTCGAAGGCGTTGAAGCCGAGCCATGCCTCGTGGTTCATGTTGGCCGCCAGCCAGTGGCGGTTCGGAAGCTTCATCTGGTCCCAGAAGAACTTCTTCTTGGCGCGGATGCCGTCGATCGACTTGATCAGGCACGAGGGGAACAGGTTCGTGAACTTCCACACCAGCTCGTTGACCGCGCCGTCGAGCAGCGAGAGATCGACCTTGCAGCGGGCGATGAGGTCCTTCGCGGCCTGCACCTTGTCCGGCGCGACGGGTTCGCCGTAGACGATCTCCCCGTCGTCCACGTAGGCGTCGGTGCGCACCAGTGGATTGCGGATCCACCGGCCCTCGTTCCTCAGCACCGGGACGACCTTCGTGACCAGGTTCTTCGCCTTCATCTTGTAGGCGCTCCAGGTCTCGCAGGAGATGCAGTTGTACATCGCGTCTTCCATGTCCAGGAACCAGGGCAGGAAGTCGGTCGAGCCGCCGTCGGGGGCCGAACCGTGCCTCGGCCCCGCCTGGCCGAATACCGCCAGGTCCGAGCTGACGGTCAGATCCGTCGCCATCCCGATCTCCTGGCCGCCCGCGACGCGCATGCCGTTGACGCGGCAGATCACCGGCTTCTTGCAGTTCAAGATGCCGTCGACCATCGCGTTGAAGAGGTCCATGTACTCGCCGTACTCGTTGGGCCGGCGCGAGTAGTAGGACGAGTACTCGGCGGTGTTGCCACCGGTGCAAAACGCCTTGTCGCCCACCGCGGTGAAGACCGCCGCGACCACGGCGCGGTCGGCCGAGGCGCGCTGGAACCCGGCGATCACCGCCTTGACCATCGCGGTCGTGTACGAGTTGTACTGGGCCGGGTTGTTGAGCCAGATCCAGGCCGCGTACAGGCCGGGCACCGGGTTGCCCTGCGGATCGACCACCGGCCGCCGGTCGTAGATCACCGACGGCGCCTCGTCGCCGAAATGCTCCTCGCCGAGCAGCATGTGGTCCTTGATCTCGTTGTCGCGGCGCAGCCATTCCAGTGCCATGTGATGCTCTCCTCGTGACGTGTCCGGGCGGTCTCAGAAATCGGGGGTCAGCACGACGCGGCGGTTCAGCGCGCCGTGGTGCGCCTGCTCGAATGTCTCGACGATGCGGCTCATCGGCCGGGTCTCGACGAAGGGCGCGATCTGGATGCGCCCGTCTAGGCACATCGCCAGCACTTCGGGGTAGCGCTCGGGCGGACAGCCCCAGGTGCCGATGATCTCGGCGTCGAAGGCCATCAGCTTGGACAGCATGTAGCTCGTCTCGGCCGTGCCGTAACCGACCACGATCAGCTTGCCGGTGAACGACAGCAGCGACAGCGCCAGTTCCTGACCCGCCTTGCTGCCGGTCACCTCGAAGATCTTCCAGCCGGTGTTGGCCGTCAGCCCGCGCTGCTTGCAGAAGCCCTTGATCGACTCCCTGACGTCCTTCGCGCTGCGGTCTTTCGGATTGATCACGAAGTCCGCACCGTAGCCGGTCATCGCATGCAGCTTGTCGTCGTTGATGTCGATGCCGATCACGGCGGCGGCACCCATCGCCTTGGCCGTCTGCGTCATGAACGAGCCGACGCCACCCGCGGCGCCGATCACGACGACCCGGTCACCCGGCTTCAGGTCCGCGCGCAGCGCCGCCTGGTAGGGCGTGGTCACCGCGTCGGCGACCACGGCAAGGTGCTCGAGCGGCATCGCTCCGCGCGGCGGCACGACGCAAAGAAAGCGCGAGTCGGCGACGATGTGGCTCGAGAAGCCGCCGTAGATCCCCATCGAGTTGCCCGGCATCTTCTGCGACAGGCAGCGGTTGCCGCGGCCGCCGCGGCAGAGCTCGCACTCGCCGCAGGGAATCACCGCCGGCACGACCACTTCCCTGCCGATCATGCCGCTCGCGCCGCCGATCACGACGCCCGAGACTTCATGGCCGAGCGACAGCGGCGGCTTCTGCACCGTGGGGACGCCCATGTAGAAATACGAGAGATCGGTGTGGCAGACGCCGCAGCCCGCGATCCGGACCACGGCCTCGCCGGGCTGAAGCTCGGGCATCGGAAGCCGCGTGCGGGCGAGCTTCCCGGGCTCGGTCATCTGCCAGGTGTCGATGTGGCTCGGAACCATGGTGCGGTCTCCTCCCTCTATTCGTGCCGCCAGACCGGCTTGCGCTTCGCCATGAACGCCGCAAGGCCCTCGCGCGCATCCGCGGTCGTCATCAATTCGTTCAGATAGATGGCCTCGGCTTCGGCCAGGCCGGCCGCAAAGCCGCGGGTGCCCGCCGCGCGCACGGCCTTGCGGGTGTGCACCAGGGCGGCGCGGGAAAGCTCGAGGAAGAGCGCGGCGAACGCGCGCGCCTCGGCCGCGAAGGATTCGCGTGCGAACACGCGATTGACCAGGCCGTACGCCAGCGCCTGCTCGGCCGTGACGACGCCGCCACCGTAGAGCAGCTCGTGCGCGACCACCGGCGGCAGCAGGCGCGGCAGCAGGACCGCGGCGACCGGCGGGAAGACGCCGAGCTTGATCTCCGGCTGGCCCAGCTTCGCGCCCGCGGCCGCCACGATCATGTCGCAGGCGAGCGCCAGTTCGAGGCCGCCGCCCAGGGCGGCGCCGTTGACCGCCGCGAGCACCGGCACCGGGAAGGCCTCGATCTTGCGGATCACCGCGTGGAAGATCCCGAGCATCCGCTCGACCTTCTCCGGCACGTGATCGGCGACCTCGACGCCGGCCGAGAACGCCTTTTCGCCGGCGGCGCCGATCATCAGCAGGCGCACACCGGGGTCGGCCGCGAGCGTGTCGAGTGCCGCCGCCATCGATTCCATGGTCCCGATGTCGAGCACGTTCAACGGCGGCCGGCTCAGCGTCAGCTCGGCCAGCCCGCCGACCACCTTCACCGCCACGAACTCAGGGTCCGGCATCGCTTTCCCCGTCAGAAGAGATCGTCGAGCTCGTCGGCGCCGCCGCCCGGCATCCTGCCGTACTGCTGCAGGTAGGCCTGGATCATCTGCGACTCGCGCGAGGTGTACATCGCCGCCGGCTCGAACACGAAATAGCGGGCGGCCTCGTTGCGCTGCAGCTGTTCCCGCAGTCCGTCGCGCAGCGCCGGCACGCCCTTGATCGCCAGCACGTTCCTGTCG
This sequence comes from uncultured Burkholderiaceae bacterium, assembly GCA_964512305.1. GTDB lineage: Bacteria > Pseudomonadota > Gammaproteobacteria > Burkholderiales > Burkholderiaceae_F > CAZEIW01. The sequence continues at coordinate 6,963 of CAZEIW010000061.1, forward strand.
GCGTCGAGCAGCTGGAACACGCCCGCCTCGGTGGTGACGCCGGCCACGGCGTCGGCCGTGAACTCCAGCCACGACTCGGGCGGCAGCACGGCGTCGACGATCTCCGGCGCCAGGTTGCATTTCAGGCAGCGTCCGGCCTCGGTGCGCGCCTGCGCATCGTCGAAACCCCGCTCCACCTCGTCCCAGCCTTTTCGCGCCGCCGGCGCCAGCACGATCGGGTGGATCCGGTGCCGGCGGTTGAACCCCTCATCGCGGCCGAGCCAGGGATCGGTCCGCCAGCCGTCGGGGAGCAGCTTTTCCTCGATGTCGCCGTCGCCGCCCAACTGAAGGTCCATCGCCGCCGCGGCGAGGCGGCCGTGGGCGACGGACTCGATCAGCGTGGACGGGCCAAGCACGCAGTCGCCGCCGGCGTACACGCCGGCACGGCTGGTCAGCATCGAATCCTCGCGCACCTTGATCCGCCCACGCGCATCGGTCTGCACGCCGAAGGCGTCGAATCTCTGCGGATGCTGGCCCACCGCGGCGATGACCAGATCGACGTCTTCGCGGAACTCGCTGCCCGGGATCTCCTGCGGCCTGCGCCGGCCCGATTCGTCGGGGTCCCCCAGCTCGATCCGCGCATAGGTCACCTGCAGGCGGGCGCCGTCGCCGCCCGGCTCGATGCGCTTGGGCGCGAGCAGGTACCGCACGTTGACCCCCTCTTCGAGGCAGCCTTCGAGCTCCTCCGCGCGCGCAGGCATCTCGGCCCGGCCGCGGCGGTACACCATGTCGACCTCGGCGCCGAGGCGCCGCGACGAGCGGGCGTTGTCGGTCGCGACGTTGCCGCCGCCGATCACCGCCACCCTGCGTCCGGTCTCCATGCCGCCGCCCGCCGTATCGGCCAGGCCCATCGTCACGGAGCGCAGGTAGCTCGGGCTGTCGACGACTCCCGGCAGCGCGTCGCCCGGAATGCCGAGACGGTCGCCGCCCTGGCAGCCGATGCCGATGAAGACCGCCTCGAAACCCTGCGCGTGAAGCTCGTCGATGCTCTCTATCCGCGCGCCGAACTCGAACCGCACGCCGACCTTCTCGACCTCCGCCACTTCGCGGTCGATCACCTCGGCCGGCACGCGGTACGAAGGAATGCCATAGCGAGCCATGCCGCCCGCGGCCGGCTGCGCGTCGAAGACCGTGACACGATGGCCTTTCTTCGCCAGGTAGTAGGCGACGGTCAGGCCCGCTGGACCCGCGCCGACGACCGCGGCGCTGCGCCCGGTGGCCGGCAGCTGCTTCGAATGGCGGCGCCACAGCCCGGTATCGTGGTCGTCCGCGACCCGCTTCAGGGTGCGGATCGACAGCGGATCGTCGAGCTTGCCGCGGCGGCAGGCCGATTCGCACATCGCGAAGCAGGCACGGCCGAGGATGCCCGGAAACGGCAGCTTCTCGCGCACGACGGCCACCGCTTCGCCGTACCGGCCTTCGGCGGCGAGCTGCACGTAGCGCGGCACGTCGATGCCGGCCGGGCAGGCGCTGCGGCAGGGAACCATCGACGCCTCGCGCCGGGCGGGATCGAGCGTGCGGTCGGTCAGCGCGCCGGTCGGGCAGACCGTGACGCAGGCCTGGCAGAACTTGCAACCGGACTCGAGGAGCGTCGGCGCGATCGTGCCGACGTAGGTGCGCCGGCCCTGAGGCGTTTCCACCTCCTTGACCTCGAGGCAGCCGACGCCGCGCACGTCGTTGCAGGCCGTCAGGCAGCGGCGGCAGTCGATGCACAGGTTGTAGTCGCGGTCGAAGAAGGGCTCGTCCTTGATCACCGGCAGCGAGGCGGGCTTGTAGGCCGGCGTCGAGTTGGGGATGCCGATGTGATCGGAGATCTTGCGCAGCTCGCAGGTCGCGAAGATGCTGCAGCAGCGCGTCTCGGGCGGATTGCCGTACGAGCACTGCGTGCGGCTGCAGCCTTCGCGCTGCGGGCAGGTCAGGCAGACGTGCGGATGCGTGCCCAGGATCCGCGCAAGATTCGCCTGGCGCGCTGTCTTGATGCGCGGCGAGTCCGTGCGCACGGCCATGCCCGCCTCGACCGTCAGCGAGCAGGCCTCCTGCAGCTCTTCCTGTCCGTCGACCTCGACCAGGCACAGCTTGCAGCCGCCGTCCGCCCGGCCGCGCTGAAGCGAGGGCGGCAGGTCGGGGTGTGCGCAAAGCGCCGGGATGTAGTGGCCGGCGTTGTCCGCCGCATTGAGGACCGAGGCACCCGCAAGCGCTTCCACGGCTTCGCCGTCGATGGTCATGCGCACCGGGGCGCCGAAGGCGGCAAGCGCCTTCGCGCGGCTCGCGGGCCACCAGGTGATGGGTTGGCTCGTGGCCGTCATGATGGCTCGCTCCCCTCTCCCGCTCGCGGGAGAGGGGCGGGGGTGAGGGCTGCGTGGACGCGGTGGTGCCTCATCCCCTCACCCCTGCCCCTCTCCCGCAAGCGGGAGAGGGGAGTCTCCCGCCATAACCCGGGTAGTACGCACCGCGGCAGGCGCCGTCGCGCACGGCGGCGACGAAGCTCGCCATGTCGCTGACCGGCCGCGTGAACTCGGTGGCGCAGCGACCGATCGCATCGACCTTGTGGCAGTCGCTTCCGCCCAGTCCCGGCAGACCAAGGTAGCCGGCCGAGGTGATCGCCAGCTCGTTTTCGCCCTCGCGGTTGCCGCCGTTGTGGGTCTCGACCGCGGCGATGCCGCGCAGGTCGAGCAGGCCCTCGAGCAGGCTGGCGAGGCCGATCTCGCGGAACGGGTGGGCCGGCACGCAGATCGCGCCGAGCGCGTTGATGCGGTCGATCAGGTCCTGCAGCGGCAGGTAGTTGTTGCGGCCCCAAACGTTCCAACTGTCGTCGCTCAGGCCGAACGCGAGCAGGTGGCCGCGGTCGCTCGAGATCTCCACGCCCCTGAGCACGAGCAGGCCTTCCTCGCGGCCGACGCGCTCGAGCGGCTCCGATGCGTCGACCGAGTGGTGCTCGGTCACGACCAGGCCGTCGAGTCCGAGTTCCTTGGCGCGGCGCACCAGATCGACCGGTTCGAGCCAGTTGTCGTTCGACAGCCGCGTGTGGCAGTGGCAATCGATCCACATGGCGCCGCCCGACGCCCGTCAGGGCATCTGATACTCCAGATTGATGCGCTTGGAGGGCGCGAACTTGTGGCGCGAGAAGAACTTCTCGAGCGCGAAATCGTCCCAGTTGACCAGCGTATAGACCTTGGTGACGCCGCCGACCTTCATGTTCATCATGAACTGGTCGAGCAGTTCGCTCGCCAGCCCCTTGTTCTGCATCGCCGGATCGACCCCCAGCGAATCGATGGTGGCGGTGGTCTCGGGGATGCCGAATTCGCCGAAGTACACGTCGCCCATGATGAAGCCCACGACCCTGCCGTCGACCTCGGCGACGATCGAGGTGTTGATGCCGTGCCCCGGGTCGGTGATCGCGGCGATCTTGCGCTCATAATAGGCGCGGCGGTTCTGCCGGCTCGTCTTTTCGTCGATCGCGACGATCGCGTCGAGATCGGCGCCCTTCAATACGCGCATCACGCGCTTTGCGGCCATTTCGGTTCCTCCTGGTTCCCTGCCGGGGCGTCGATTCGGCGCGCCGACGGCTCAATCGAACAATCCGTCGTCCTGCGGCCCGGTCCCGCGCTGCCGCACGTACAGGGTGCCGTAGGTTCGGCCCAGCCGGTCGTCGGCGTCGAAGCAGGTCGAGCAATCGGCGTCGGTCTTCTGCAGATCCCGGATCTCGACCTCGTAGCCGAGCGCGCGGTAGTTGTCGGCCATTTCGGTCAGCCGCGGCTCCGACAGCGTCGACACGCGCCGCCAGCCGTCATCGGCCGGCGGCGGCCTGCCGCCGCCGGAGGCTGCGATCGGTATCACCCGCGCCTTTCGCGTCACGGTCTCACCACGAATGCTTGATCGCGCCCGGCGTGCAGGCGGTGGTGCACGGCAGCGTCGCGTAGCCGGCGGACGGCTTGCAGCCCGAGCAGTCGTACGCGAGGCTGCGGCGGAACGCCTGCTTGATCCAGACCACTTCGTCGTCGTAGTCGTCCGTCATCGTCTCGAACATGCCCTTGGGGCAGCCGGTCAGGCAGGCGCGGCCGGCCGGGCAATCGATGCACCGGTCGGTGTCGATGCTGATGTAGTACTCGCCGGAGCCGTCTTTGTAGCCGTAGTTCGCGATCACGGTGCGATCCTCAACCGACCAGCGGCTTCGCCGGTCCCTGCTTCTGCACCAGCGTGTGCGCGAACAGCGCCGCCCCCAGCGCGCCCGCGATCTGGCTGTCGATCTCGGTCTGCACCGCCTTGATCTTGAGCAGCTTCTCGATGCGTCTGACCACCCCGATGTTCTTGGCGATCCCGCCGGTGATGAAGAAGCCCTCCTCGACCCCGATGCGCTCGAGCAGCGACACCACGCGCTCGGCCATCGCCTGGCAGTACGCGGCGATGACCTTGTTCTTCGTGTAGCCGCCCTTCAGCAGCGAGAGCGCTTCGGACTTCGCGAACACGACGCACACCGACGAGACCGCCTCGGGCTCCTGGTCGACGTCGAACGAGCGCTGGCCCAGTTCGGCGATCGGGATCTGCATCAGGTCGGAGATCACCTCCATGCCGCGCCCCGTGCCGGCGGCGCACTTGTCGTTCATCAGGAAGTTCGTGACCTTGCCCTTGTCGTCGCAGTGGATCGCCTTGCAGTCCTGGCCGCCCATGTCGAGGATCGTGCGCACCTTGGATCCGCCCATGTAGTTGGCCCCGCGCGCGTGGCACGCGATCTCGGTGATCGCCTTGTGCGAGAACGGCACGTTGACCCGGCCGTAGCCGGTGCCGACCACGAAGTGCACGTCGTTCAGCGTCAGTCCGGTCTTGTCGGCCACGCCCTTGAAGGCGTTGGCGGCCGAGTCCGGCGAGTTGTTGCCGGTGCGCATCGAGCTGTACGCATACAGCTGGCCGTCGGCCACGACGACGCACTGCGAGCTCACCGAGCCGACGTCGATGCCGACCGTGACCGACTTCGCGGCGCGCCAGTCCTTGGACTCGTCGGCCCAGCAGTTCTCCTGCCAGCGCCAGAATTCGGGTTTCACCTGGCCGGCCGGTGCCACCGGCTCCAGTACCGCGGCTGCGCTCATCTTGCGGGCTCCTGTTCGCGTCTTTCCGGTTCGAATGGGTCAATGCGGGGTCAGTGCGCGCCTTCTGCGGCGAGCAGCGCGCAGCCCAGGGCGCTCACGTATTCGGGCATGTCCGGCAGCTTGATCTCGCCGACGTCCATCGCGGTCTTCAGCGACTGCACGAAGCCGGCGTTGTGAACCATGCCGCCGATGAGCACGACGTCGTTGTCGATGCCGACCCGCCTCACCATCGCGCACACGCGGCTGGCCACCGCGTCGAGGACCGCCTTCGCGATGTCCTCCTTCGGGGTCGACGAATGGATCAGCGACACCACCTCGGACTCGGCGAACACCGTGCACTGGGCGTTCATCGGGATCGACTTGTCGGAGCGAAGACTGGCATCGCCGAAGTCCTTCAGCGACAGCTGCAGCGCGCGGCTCATCGCCTCGGCGAAGGAGCCGGCGCCGGCCGCGCACTTCTCGTTGCCGGCGAAGTCGGTGGCGCGGCCCGTGCCGTCGGTCTTGATGCCGCGGCCCTCCTCGGCGCCGACGTCGACGATCGTGCGCGCGCCCGGATAGAAGTAGCAGACGCCCTTGGCGCCCGCCGACATCTCGGTGACGCTGTCGGTGGCGAACCTGACCATCTTGCGCCCGGCGCCGGTCGCGAACACGGCCGCCACGCGGCCGCGTTCGATGCCGGCTTCGGCCAATGCGTCGTCGAAGGCCTTCTCGGCGGCCGCGTCGGCGTCGAGGTCGCCCGGGAACATCAGGTGCGTGCCCTTGACCACGTACTTGAGCTGCGGCGCGCCGTCCACCCTGGCGTCCTCGAGCACGACGACCTTGACGCTGCGCGAGCCCACATCGATTCCTGCGGTTATCACGGTCTGATCCCTCCTGATTCCTGACCCGGGGCGGCTTCGCAAAGGCCTAGGCGGCCAGCTTGCGCAGCCCCAGCTGTTCCATGAACGCGTCGACGCGTGCCTGGGTCCGCACCTCGTCGAACTCGCGCTCGTCGCCCATGTTGCCTTCGAAGGTCATCACGGGGATGCCCGCGGCGGCGAGCCCGCGGCGGTTCTCCATGATCCCCAGCGACAGTCCCTCGCAACCGCGGTTCAGGTGCAGCATCACGCCGTCGACGTGCCACTCCCCGACGATCCGCTTCATCATCTCGGTCTTGAGCGCGGGGTCGTAGAAGTGCTGCCATTGCGGCTTCGAAAGGTTCCAGTCGGCGTACAGCCGCAGCGCGGTGTCGCGGTCCTTGATGTCGACGCCCGCCTCCCAGGGGAGCGTGCGGCCGCCCCAGCTGCCGTCGGGCTTCTCTTCCCAGATGCCTTCGAGGCCGAACGTGTACAGCGAACCGATCGAGACCGCGCCGAAGGTTTCCAGGTAGCGGAAGATCTTCAGGAACGCCCACGGCGGCTGGGTGTCGGACATCACCCGGCAGCGCTCGTTGGGCACGGCCGCGATGCCGCGCGCCACGCGCTCCTTCACTTCCTCGTACAGCTCGTCGTAGAAGTCGGCGCACCACTGGGACGACTTGTGCAGCGTGGCCAGCACGTACAGCGAGTACATGGTCTTCTCGTCCAGGGGCGCGGGCCTCGCCTTGTTGAGCGCGCAGATGTCGGCCCAGCGGCTGGTCGAGCGCATCTCGTTCTTGATCGCGCGGATCAGCCGCTCGTCGTCGCACTTGCGGCCGGTCGTCTTCTCGATGAAGTCGATGGCGTCGTGCAGCTGGCGGGCGACGTAGTCGACCCGGTCGGCGGTCAGGGTGCGGAACGGGCCGACGCCGACGTCGAGGTAGAACTGCGGAACCTTTTCCACCTTCGCGACGTGCTGGTACCACTTCGAGTGCGAGCAGCAGATCTGCGTCTGGAACACGAAGTCGGGTTTCGGGAACTCGCCGCCGAACGCGAACTTGTTCAGGTGCATGCCGCCCCAGTAGATGCGCATGTACGAGCAGAGGTCGCGCGCGAAACCGTAGGCCTCGGCGGCGTCCATGCACTCCTTGGCGAACTTGCGGTCGTGCGAGACCGTCGCCGCGTACGGCTCGCCGGTCAGCGAAAAGACGTCGTCGCCGAAGGCGGTCGGGATCGCGTCCAGCGCCCAGGCGGATCCGGACCAGCGCAGGCCGCCTTTTTCCTTCGCCGTCGCGTAGTTCCGGTAATACTGCTCGCGCAGCTCCTTGGCCTTCTTCCAGAGCTTCAGCGGCTCGCTCGGGTACCGGTTCGGTGCGTTCATCGGGTCTCCTCGGGTCAGAACAGGTCGTCTTCGCGCAGCGTCTCGAGGAAGGCCTCGATGCGGATGCGGAAGGGCCCGATCGGATTGGTGATGTCGAATTCGAGGAACAGCGTCGGGACGCCGTTGTCCTCGAGGTGCCGCTTGAGGTCGGGATAGTCGCCTTCGTGCGGGTCGCAGAACTTCTGCTGCAGGAAGACCGCCGCGCGGGCGTTGTAGTCCTTCGCCAGCTTCAGCACGTGGTCGAAGCGGGTGTGGTTCGGGTAGTCCTTGGTCGGGCAGGCCGGACGATCGCAGTAGCGGTCGGCGATCGCCGCGTCCGGGCTGCCGTTGAGCCTTGCCTCGTTCCAGAAGTAGCGCGTGCCCGAACACTGGTCGTCGATCACGATGGTCGCGCCGACCGACTCGACCATCGCCATGAAGCCGCAATCGTCGTTCTCGGAGCCGATCGTCATCAGGCGCACGCCCGGCTCGCGGCTCATCTTGCGCTCAGGCAGCGCGGCAAGCACCTTCTTCAGCTCGGCGTTGTGCTCGCGCTTGTCGATGAACTGGGCGGTCAGCGACGCGTAGATCGCGTCGAGCCCGGTCACGCGCGGGTTGTCCTCCTTGCGGTACTCGAAGAGCTGGCGCAGCAGGCGGCGATTCTCGTTGACGACCGCGATCGCGTCGTTGAGCATCGCGTCGGTAAGCGGCTTGCCGGTCAGCGTACCGAGGAACTCGCGGAAGCGTCCGATCTCGGCCGCATGCAGGCGCTTGGCGTGCGGGCTCTGCACGTCGTTGGGCATCGGGCAGTAGTAGTCCCACTCGACCGTCGGCACGTGCATGCGCCAGGAGGCGAAGGTCTGCCGGTACTGGATGCACGACTGCGTCAGCGTGACGCCCTGCGCGTAGTCGAACCGCCCCAGCAGGCCCTGCGCCAGCGAGTCGCGGCAAAATGGGCAGAACATGCCGAAGATGTGCGGCTCGGAGACGTTCTGCGGTTCGTGCGCGCCCAGCACGCGCACGGGCAGCATGCCGGCCGCGATCAGCAGCTCCTCCGGCGTGTAGGTGCACATGGTCGCGACGACCTGTCCGCCGTTGCGCTCCTTCCACGCGCGCGCGTAGTCGTGCCGCTTCTCGTACCAGTTCTTGAACTGGTCAAACAGTCCGTCGCCCATCGTGCCCTGGCCTCCCAGCGGTTTTCGACCGGCCGGCGTTGTCGGGCCGGCGATTTGCAACATAATGCATTCAATGCAATATGATGCATCTTTACCCAGGAGGGGTCAGGGGCTCTTGATCCACGTCAAACAGGCTTTGCGGCTGCACCGGCCGACGGCCGGGTGTGCAGTGCAACAAATCAGGCCGGGAGAGCCTTGAGAAGGTCGGCGAAAGCCTGCGGCACCGTGCGCCCGCTCGTATCGACGACGGCGTCGGCCTTGCCGTACATCGCTTCGCGACCGACGAGGATGCGCTCGAGGTCCTTCATGGCTTCCCGGTTGTCGCTCATCGGGCGGTGGTCGCCCTGCCTCACCACGCGCGCCATGTGTTCCTCGGGGCTGGCCTTCAGCCAGATCGTGTAGCAGGACGTGAGCAGCTCGTCGAACGTCGCGGGCTCGGTGACGATGCTGCCGCCAGGCGCCAGCACGAAGCGTCCGTGGCTGCGCAGCGTGGCTTGCAGCGCCCGCAGCTCGTAGCGCCGGTAGGCGGCCTGCCCGTAGAGCGAGAAGATCTCCGACAACGTCATGCCCGCCTCGCGCTCGATGGCCTCCGTCATCTGGATGAACGGCAACTGCAGGTGCGCCGCCAGCATCGCGCCGAGCGTCGTCTTGCCGGCGCCGCGCAGTCCGATCAGCGCGAACCGGCCGCGCCGTCCCGGGGCCTCGAAGTGGGTGAGCAGGATTTCGCGCGCCTGCTCCAGCCTGGCCGGCGCGAGCCGCCCCAGGTACTGGACGAGCAGCGTGAACTCGGGCGGCTGCTCCGGACCGACCCGTATCAGCTCCTCGAGCGGAATCCCCATCGCCTCGGCCACCTGGCGCAGGCGGATGATCGAGATGTTGCCCTCGCCGCCCTCCAGTTGCGCGAGGTAGCGCTCGGAGACGCTCGAGTCGCGAGCGAGGATCTTGCGGGTCATGCCGCGGCGCACCCGCAGATCGCGGATTCGCTCGCCCAGCTGGCGCAGGTAGGCGGCTTCCTCGCCGCGCTGGGCGGACTCGTGTTCCGATCTGTTGTTCTTCATCAACAGTGAGAACCTAGGCTCCGGGAGTACATGCACTATACTGCCGATCACGGGGCAAGTGGTATAGGGGTAGGGGTACCGGAATCCGGAAGGGATCGCCATGGCGACGAGCAAGATGTCCTTCAGCTGGGAAGACCCGCTGGCGCTGGATTCGCAGCTGCGCGAGGAGGAACGGATGGTGCGGGACGCCGCGCAGCAGTACGCGAGCGAGCGCCTCGCGCCGCGCATCCGGGACGCTTTCCGGCACGAGCGCTTCGACCGCGACGTCTTCAGCGAAATGGGAGCCCTGGGCCTGCTCGGCGCGACGATTCCCGAGCGCTTCGGCGGCGCCGGCCTCAACTACGTCAGCTACGGGCTGATCGCGCGCGAGATCGAACGCGTCGACTCCGGTTACCGCTCGATGATGAGCGTGCAGTCATCGCTGGTCATGGTCCCGATCCACGAATTCGGCACCGAGGAGCAGAAGCGCAAGTACCTGCCCCGGCTTGCAAAAGGCGAATGGATCGGCTGCTTCGGCCTGACCGAGCCCAATCACGGCTCGGACCCCGGCTCGATGGTCACCCGGGCGCGCAAGGCGGACGGCGGCTACCGGCTGTCGGGGGCCAAGACCTGGATCACGAATTCGCCGGTCGCCGACGTGTTCGTCGTCTGGGCCAAGACCGACGACGGCGAGATCCGCGGCTTCATCCTCGAGAAGGGCTCCAAGGGCCTGTCGGCCCCGGCGATCCACGGCAAGGTCGGGCTGCGCGCCTCGATCACCGGCGAGGTCGTGATGGAGGACGTGTTCGTCCCGCAGGACCAGCTGCTTCCCGGCGTCGCGGGCCTCAAGGGGCCGTTCACCTGCCTGAATTCGGCCCGCTACGGCATCGCCTGGGGCGCGCTCGGCGCGGCCGAGTCCTGCTACCAGACCGCGCGCCAGTACGTGATCGATCGCAAGCAGTTCGGGCGGCCGCTGGCGGCCAACCAGCTGATCCAGAAGAAGCTCGCCGACATGCTGACCGAGATCACCCTCGGCCTGCAGGGCTGCCTGCGCCTGGGGCGCCTCCGGGACGAAGGCAATGCGCCCGTCGAGCTGACCTCGATCATGAAGCGCAACTCCTGCGGCAAGGCCCTCGAGATCGCGCGCGTCGCGCGCGACATGCTGGGCGGCAACGGGATCTCCGACGAGTTCAGCGTGATCCGCCACCTGGTCAACCTGGAGGTCGTGAACACCTACGAGGGCACGCACGACATCCACGCGCTGATCCTGGGGCGGGCGATCACCGGCATCCAGGCATTCGCGAACTGATCAGATCGGACGATGCCTCGCATCCACACGCATCGCCTGCGCATCGCGTTCTCCGACTGCGACCCGGCGCAGATCGTCTTCTACGCGAACTACTTCAAGTGGTTCGACATCGGCGCGCGCGAGTTCTTCACCGCCTGCGGCGTGCCGAGCTGGCGCCAGACCGAGCGCGAGCGCGGGATCATCGGCGTTCCGCTGGTCGATGCGAGCGCCAGGTTCCTCAACCCGGCGACCTACGGCGAGGACATCGAGATCGAATCCTCGATCGAGCAGTGGCGCGCCAGGAGCTTCGTGATGAAGCACGTCGCCCGCCGCGATGCCACCGTGCTCGCGCAGGGGCGCGAAGTGCGCGTGTTCGCGATCCGCGATCCCGACGATCCGCTGCGAATCAAGGCGATCGACATTCCCGCCGACTTCCGGGCGCAGTGCGAATGACCGAGACCTCCCCTCTCCCGCTTGCGGGAGAGGGGCCGGGGGTGAGGGCACGCCCGCTCAGTACGTCTCGATGTGGAACCGTGCCTTGCGCAGCAGCTGCGGCCGCAGCGCGTCCCAGTCGGCGCCGCGCGCGCGGCAGATGTCGCGGAAAGCCTCGATCACGCCGGCTTCCATGCCCTTGAGGCCGCAGATGTAGACGTAGCACTCGTCGTCGGCCAGCATCGCGAACACCTTGTCGGCCCGCTCGCGGATCAGGTCCTGCACGTACTTCTTGGCCTCGCCGGCAACGCGCGAAAACGCGAGGTTGATGTCGATGAATTCCTTCGGCAGCTTCATGAGCGGGCCGAAATAGGGCAGCTCGCTGGCGGCGCGGGCGCCGAAAAACAGCAGCAGCTCGCCGCCCTCGCCGCGTTCGATGCGCCGGCGGCGGCGCTCGGTCATCGCGCGCATCGGCGCGGACCCCGTGCCCGTGCAGATCATCATCAGCGAGGAACCGGCGTGATTGGGCATCAGGAAGCTCGTGCCGTACGGCCCGGTGACCTGCACCCGGTCTCCCCTGCGCAGGTCGCACAGGTAGTTCGAGCAGACGCCGCGGACGGGCCGGCCTTCGTGGTCCTCGGTGACCCGCTTCACCGTCAGCGCGATGTTGTTGTAGTGCGGGCGCTCGCCCTCGCGCGGGCTCGCCACCGAGTACATGCGCAGCAGATGCGGCCTGCCGTGCTCGTCGGCGCCCGGCGCGACGATGCCGATCGACTGGCCCTCGAGCACCGGGAACGGGGTGTTGCCGAAGTCGATCACGATGTGCCGGATGTCGCTCGACGCGTCGTCCGCCGTCAGCCGGTAGATGCCGGTCACGGTCGCCGTGGCCGGGTTCTCGGGCGCGTACAGGTTCACGTACGGGTGCGAGGCCGACCAGGGGGCGAGCGCCGGCCCGCCATGGCCGGCCGAGGCGATCCCGGTGATCTGCCGCACCACCTCCGGGATGTCGGCTGCCGCCGCCGCGGGGCCGGCCGTGGCCGCCTCGACGCTGTCGAGCTCGGTGGTCGCCGGCAGCGAATCCCAGCCGAACTGGTCCACCAGCGTGTACGGCTTCGCCTGGACGACATTGCGCCAGCTGTCGATGGCGCCGGTCGGGCATGGCGGCACGCACGCGAGGCAGCCTTTGCACGCCTCGAACTTCACCACGTAGTTGCGTTCGCTGTGCGTGATCGCGTCGACCGGGCAGGTCTCTTCGCACGTGTTGCAGCGAATGCAGATGTCCGGATCGATAAGGTGCTGGCGAACCAGCCCGGCGGGGTCGATCCGCGCGTTCATCGATCGGCTTCTCGTGCGGGAGCGTCAGGGAGCGTCAATTCGCTTATATCATACGGCCGGCGGCCGACGGGTCCCGGGTCTCGTCTCGAAAGGCCCCGCCGGAACGCCGCCACGAGGAGACACCATGCCGACGCCTGGCCAACGACCGGGCGCGGAGAGCGCCGCCTGGCTGAGCTCGGCCGACCATTCGGTCAGCCCGCCACGGCTCGCCATTCCGCGCAGGTACAACGCGGCCGCCGACCTGCTGGGCCGCAACCTCGCCGCCGGGCGCGCCGGCAAGACGGCGTACATCGACGACTCCGGCAGCTGCACGTTCGCCGAGCTCGACGGCCGCGCCTCGGCGTTCGCCAACGTGCTGCGCGCCCTCGGCGTGCAGCAGGAGCAGCGCATCGCGCTGTGCCTGCACGACACGATCGACTTCCCGGCCGCGTTCCTGGGCGCGATCAAGGCCGGCGTGGTACCGGTCGCGCTCAACACGCTGCTCACGCGCGGCGAGTACGAATACATGCTGGCCGACAGCCGCGCCCGGCTGGCGGTCGTCTCGGCCGCGCTGCTGCCGCTGTTCGAGCCGCTGCGCGACAGGCTCCCGCTCCTGAACCGGGTCCTCGTGTCGCAAGGGCCGCCCGGGCCCGATGCGCTCGAGCCGCTCGTCGCCTCCGCTTCGCGGCAGTTCGAGCCGGCATCGACCACCTGCGACGACCCCTGCTTCTGGCTGTATTCCTCGGGCTCCACCGGCGCGCCCAAGGGCACGGTGCACGTGCAGTCGAGCATGATCCAGACCGCCGAGCTGTACGCGCGCCCGGTGCTCGGAATCGAGGAAAGCGACGTCGTGTTCTCGGCCGCGAAGCTGTTCTTCGCCTACGGCCTGGGCAACGGCCTGAGCTTCCCGCTCTCGGTCGGGGCGACCACGATCCTGATGGCCGAGCGCCCGACGCCGGCCGCGGTGTTCAAGCGCCTGCGCGAGCACCGGCCGACGATCTTCTACGGCGTGCCGACGCTGTACGCGGCGATGCTCGCGAGCCCCGAGCTGCCGGCCCGGGAGGAGCTTCGCCTGCGCCGGTGCACGTCGGCCGGCGAGGCCCTGCCCGAGCAGATCGGCAAGCGCTGGAGCGGGCATTTCGGCGTCGACATCCTCGACGGCATCGGCTCGACCGAAATGCTGCACATCTTCCTGTCGAACCGGCCGGGCGCCGTGCGCTACGGGACGACCGGCCAGCCGGTTCCCGGATACCAGATCCGCATCGTCGACGACGACGGCGCGCCGGTCGGCGCCGGCCAGACCGGGGAGCTTCAGGTCGCGGGGCCGAGCGCGGCCGCGATGTACTGGAACAACTGCGAGAAGTCGCGCAATACCTTCCTCGGCGCCTGGACCCGCAGCGGCGACAAGTACACCCGCACCGAGGACGGCTACTACGTGTACTCGGGCCGCAGCGACGACATGCTGAAAGTCAGCGGCATCTACGTGTCGCCGATCGAGGTCGAGTCGGCGCTGATCACGCACGAGGCGGTGCTCGAGGCGGCCGTGGTCGGCCGCGAGGACGCCGACAGGCTGACCAAGCCGGCCGCCTATATCGTGCTGAAGCCCGGCCGGGCCGGCTCGCCCGAGCTCGAGGAGCAGCTCAAGGCTCACGTGAAATCGATGCTCGCGCCGCACAAGTATCCGCGCTGGTTCGAGTTCGTCCCCGAGCTGCCGAAAACGGCGACCGGTAAGATCCAGCGCTTCAAGCTGCGCGCGCTGGCGGCGAAGCCCTAGCCGGACCTCGCAGGGTCCCGCCTGCGGTTGCGCCGAACCAACGCCCAGCGAACAACGGAGGAGGGACTTCATGAGCAAGACCGGGACCGTGGCCGCATTCGCCGCCGCCCTTGCGGCGGCAGCCGTCGCGTCGATCGTGCACGCGCAGCCTGCCGGCAAGCTGAAGGTCGGCCTGATGCTGCCGTACACGGGAACCTACGCGGCGCTCGGCAATGCGATCACCAACGGCTTCAAGCAGTACGTCGCCGAGAACGGCGGCAGGCTCGGCGGCCGCGAGATCGAGTATTTCGTCGTCGACGACGAATCCGATCCGGCGAAGGCGACCGAGAACGTCAACAAGCTCGTCAAGCGCGACCAGGTCGACGTGCTCGTCGGCACCGTGCATTCGGGCGTGGCGCTCGCGATGGCCAAGGTCGCGCGCGAGACCGAAACGCTGATGATCGATCCGAACGCGGGCGCCGACGAGCTGACCGGCGCGCTGTGCGCGCCCAATTTCTTCCGCACGTCGTTCACCAACTGGCAGCCCGCCTACGCGATGGGCGAGTACGCCGGCCGCAAGCACAAGACCGCCGTGACGCTGACCTGGAAGTACGCGGCCGGCCAGCAGTCGGTCGACGGCTTCAAGGAGGCCTTCGAGAAGGCGGGCGGCAAGGTGGTCAAGGAGCTGACGCTGCCGTTCCCGAACGTCGAATTCCAGCCGTTCCTGACCGAGATCGCGTCGATCAAGCCTGAAGCCGTCTACGTGTTCTTCGCCGGCGCCGGCGCCGCCAAGTTCGTCAAGGACTACGCTGCCGCGGGCCTGAAAAACTCGATCCCGCTGTACGGCCCGGGCTTCGTCACCGACGGCACGCTCGAGGCCATGGGCGACTCGGGCCAGGGCCTGGTGACCGCGCTGCACTACGCCGACAACCTCGGCACGGCGAAGGACAAGGCGTTCCGCGCCGGCTACGAGAAGATCTACAAGGCGCAGCCCGACGTCTACGCGGTGCAGGGCTACGACGCGGCGCAATTGCTCGGGGCCGGCCTGGCCGCGGTCAACGGCGACGCGAGCAGGAAGGCCGAGCTGATCAAGGCGCTCGAGGCGGCGAAGGTCGAAAGCCCGCGCGGGCCGTTTGCGCTGTCGAAGGCGCACAACCCGGTGCAGGACTTCTACCTGCGCAAGGCCGAGGGGCACGACAACAAGGTCGTCGAGACCGTCGTCAAGGCCCTGGCCGACCCGGCGCGCGGCTGCAAGATGTGACCGTGCGGGCCGCCGCCTCGCACGACGCAACCGCCAAGGCGCGCGCGCGGCGCGCCCGTTCGCCCGCGCCCGCGCGCCGAGGCCGATGGATACGTCGCTGCTGATCCAGGTCCTGAACGCGGTCCAATACGGGCTGCTGCTTTTCCTCGTCGCCAGCGGGCTCACGCTCGTGTTCGGCATCATGGGCATCATCAACCTCGCGCACGGCAGCTTCTACATGCTCGGCGCGTACCTCGCGTTCGCACTCACCTCGCTGACCGGCAACCTGCTGCTCGCGATCGCCTTGGGAGTGCCGCTGGCGCTCGCGTTCGGCGCCGCCCTCGAATGGCTGCTGTTCGCCCGGCTTTACAGGCGCAACCATCTCGAGCAAGTGCTGCTGACCTACGGCCTGATCCTGATCTTCGAGGAGCTGCGCAGCCTCGCGCTCGGCGACGACGTGCACGGCGTGGCGGTCCCGGCGCTCTTCGGCGCGTCGATCCCGCTCAACGAAACCCTGAGCTACCCGGTCTACCGCCTGCTGATCTCGGTGGTCTGCCTGCTGATCGCGGCCGGGCTGTACGTGCTGATCCGGCGCACGCGCCTGGGCATGATGATCCGCGCCGGCAGCCACGATC
>CAZEIW010000062.1:0-19713 GCA_964512305.1 uncultured Burkholderiaceae bacterium
CTCCTCAAGACGCTGCGGCCCGCGCACGCGATCCTTCTGGTCGAGCACGACATGGACGCGGTGTTCGAGCTCGCGGACCTCGTGACGGTGATGGTCGACGGGCAGGTGCTCGAGTCGGGGCCGCCGGAGCAGATCCGCGGCAGCCCGGGCGTGCGGCAGGCCTACCTCGGCGAGGACGCCGCGGACGGCGGGGAGGACGTGCCGGACGGACCGGGGCCGGGGTTGCGCGATGGCTGAGCCGTTGATCGAGGGCCGCGCGCTGCACAGCTACTACGGCAGCAGCCACATCCTGCACGGCGTCGACTTCCAGGTCGGGCGCGGCGAGACGGTCGGATTGATGGGCCGCAACGGCATGGGCAAGACGACGCTGCTCAAGAGCCTGCTGGGTCTCGTCCGGCCGCGCCACGGCAGCATCCGTGTGCGCGGCGAGGAGATGACCGGAGCGGCGCCTTACCGGATCGCGCAGCGCGGCATCGCGTTCGTGCCCGAGGGACGCGGCATCTTTCCGAACCTTTCGGTGCGCGAGAACCTCCTGATGCCCGCGCGCGCCGGCATCTCCGGCCGCCGCGACTGGGACTTCGACCGAGTGATGGCCACCTTCCCGCGCCTGCGCGAGCGCATCGGGCTGGGCGGAGGGCAGCTCTCGGGCGGCGAGCAGCAGATGCTCACGATCGGCCGCGCCCTGATGACCAACCCCGACCTGCTGATCCTCGACGAGGCGACCGAAGGTCTCGCGCCGCTGATCGCGCGCGAGATCTGGCGCATCGTGCGCGAGATCCGCGCGAGCGGGGTGGCGACCGTGATCGTCGACAAGAACCACCGCGCGGTCACGTCGATCGCGGACCGGGCGGTGATCCTGGTCAAGGGAGCGGTCGTCTTCGAAGGCGCGAGCCAGCGCCTCGACGGCGAACCCGAACTGATCCGCCGGCATCTCGGGGTCTAGCCCGGCCGGCCGGCATTCGCGAGCCCATGGCCTTCACGAGCGAAGGTCGGCCAGCACCGCTCCCGAAGCCATGATTTCCGCCTCGTGGGCCTCGTCACGATAGGTTTCGGCCACCGCCTCCGCCTCCCACGCCCGCAAGGCCGGGTGGGCCAGCAGGCGCTGTGCATAGGAGCGGCAGGGCTCCTCCAACGCCAGCTCGTAGGTCTGAACGCGGAAAGCGACGGGCGCGAAGTACGCGTCCACGGCCGTGAACTTCGGACCCGCCAGCCAGGGCCCGCCGAAGCGCTTGAGGCCGTCGCTCCACAATTCCTGCAGCCGGAGAAGGTCGCTTCGCAGTCGATCGGTCGGCGCGCCCAGTCGAATCCGGACCCCCACGCTCATCGAGCACTGGTTGCGCAGCTCCGCGAAACCGGAGTGCATCTCGGCACACGCGCAGCGCGCCCACGCCCGCGCCGGGGAATCGGCGGGCCAGACATCGGGGTGGCGCTCGGCGAGGTATTCGGTGATCGCGAGGGAATCCCAGACCACCGTCGCCCCGTCGTGCAGGCACGGAACGCGGCCGGTCGGCGAGAACTGCCGGAATCGGCGCTCGTTGGACTGGCCTTCGAACCGGTGCAGCTCCTCGCGGAAGGGGATTGCGAGCGCGCGCATCAGGGCCCACGGACGCAACGACCAGGACGAGTAGTTCTTGTTGGCGATGTGAAGGACGTACATTTCCCGCTCCCAGTTGCTTCGGCGGACAACGGCGGTCCGCCTTCGCGGTGCTTGCGGCGCACACGATAGCGCCGGCAAACGGACCGCGTCCAACGGCGCGCGCACGACCCAACCGCATCGCAATGCCCTGACCGGACCCTCCCGCGTTCACGAGACGGGAAGGTCGTCGGCGGGCACCCCCCTCCAGAGCCGCGCGATTCGCCGGCTGAGCCGGCCGACGTACAGATACACCACCGGCGTCGTGTAAAGCGTCAGCAGCTGCGAAACGAGCAGCCCGCCGACGATCGCCACCCCCAGCGGCGTTCGCAGCTCCGACCCCGCGCCGGTTCCGAGCGCGAGCGGAAGCGCGCCGAAGATCGCCGCCGCGGTGGTCATCATGATCGGCCGGAAGCGCAGGTGGCACGCATGCCGGATCGCGGCCTCGGGTTCCATGCCGCCGCCGCGCTCCGCTTCCAGCGCGACGTCGACCATCATGATCGCGTTCTTCTTCACGATCCCGATCAGGAGAATGATGCCGATCAGCGAGATCAGGTCGAGCTGGAACCGGAAGAGGATCAGGGCCAGCAGCGCGCCCAGGCCCGCCGACGGCAGCGTCGAGAGGATCGTCACCGGCTGCGCGTAGCTCTCGTACAGCATGCCGAGCACGATATAGACGGCAAGGATCGCGGCCGCGATCAGGTACGGCTGGCTGGCGAGCGACGACTGGAAGGCGCGCGCGCTTCCCTCGAAGCTGCCGTGCATGCGCGCCGGCAGCGCGGCGCCGCGCAGGGACGCGTCGACGGCGCCGACGGCGTCGCCGAGCGCGGCGCCCGCCGCAAGGTTGAACGACAGGGTGACCGCGGGAAACTGGGCCTGGTGGCTGATCGAGACGGGCGCGGTCGATTCCTCGAAGCGCGCGACGTTCGCGAGCGGGACCTGCGCGCCCGAAAGCGACGGAACGTAGATCGCCCCCAGCGCCGCGGCGTCGAGCTTCTGGGCGGGATCGACTTCGAGGACGACATGGTAGTGGTCGATCTGCGTGAAGATCGTCGCCACCTGGCGCTGGCCCAGCGCGTCGTAGAGGGTGTCGTCGATCGCCTGCGGCGTGACGCCGAAGCGCGCCGCCCGATCGCGATCGATGACGACGGTGACGCGCGGCGCCGCGGCCTGCATGTCGGTCGTCACGTCGCTCAGCGCGGGCAGCGACTTCAGCCGCGCGACCAGCGCCGGCGTCTGGCCGAACAGCTCGCCCAGGTCGGTGTCCCTGAGCGTGTACTGGAACTGCGTCTGGCTGGAGCGTCCGCCGATCTGCAGGTCCTGCCTGGTCCTGAGGTGCAGCGCGATGCCCGGGATCGCCTCGGAGGCCTTCCGCAGGCGGCGCATGATCGTCTCGGCGCCGTCGCGGCGCTCGCCGAAGCGCCTGAGGTTGACGACCAGGCGTCCGTTGCTGACATTGGGCGGCCCGATCCAGCTGTAGACGCTGTCGACGTCGGGATCGGACACGATCATCCGCACCAGGCGCTGCTGCCGAAGCGACATCTCGTCCACCGAGATGTCGGGCGCCGCCTCCGTGGTCGCCAGGATCTGGCCGGTGTCCTGCTGCGGGAAGAATCCCTTCGGTATGAACCAGTACAGCCCCACCGTGACCGCCAGCGTCGCGACGGTCAGCGCGAGCGTGGCCCGGGGGCGGCGCATCACCCAGGCGAGGCTCGCGTCGTAGCGGCGCAGCACCGACCGGAAGCCGCGCTCCATCGCCGAGGCGACGGGTCCCGGCCGGCGTCGCCGGTCCAGATGGAGGAACACGCGGCACATCACCGGCGTGACCGTCAGCGAGACGATCGCCGACACGATCAGCGCCACGCTGACGGTGACCGAGAACTCGCGGAACAGGCGGCCGACCACGCCGCCCATGAAGAGCAGCGGAATGAACGCCGCGATCAGCGACAGCGTCATCGAAACCACGGTGAACGCGACCTCGCGCGCGCCGTTCACCGCCGCGGCCACCGCGGGTTCGCCCCCCTCGACGTGGCGCACGACGTTCTCGATCACGACGATCGCGTCGTCGACGACGAACCCGACCGCGATCGTGATCGCCATCAGCGACAGGTTGTCGATCGAGAAGCCGATCACGTAGGCGGCGGCGAACGTTCCGACGATCGAGATCGGGATCGCGAGCGCGGGGATCAGCGTGGCCCACAGGCCGCGCAGGAACGCGAACACGACCAGCACGACGAGCGCGACGGACAGCAGCAGGGTCTTCTGGACGTCCGAGATCGCCGCCCGGATCGTCTGCGTGCGGTCGTTGACGATGCGGACGTCGATCCCCGGCGGCAGCGAGCTGCGCAGCTCCGGCAGCGCGCTCTTGATGCGGTCGATCGTCTCGACGACGTTGAAGCCGGGCTGCTTGTGGATGTCGACGATGATGCACCGCTGATCCTGGACCCAGGCGGCCTGCCTGACGTCCTCGACGGCGTCGAGCGCGCGGCCGATGTCGCGCACGCGCACCGGGGCGCCGTTGCGGTAGGCGACGATGAGCGCGTCGTACTCGCGCGCGACCGTCAGCTGATCGGTCGAATCGACCGTGACCGTGCGCGCGGGGTTGTCCAGCGTGCCCTTCGGCATGTTGACCGTCGCCGCACCGACCACGGCGCGGACCTGCTCGAGGCTCAGCCCCAGCCACGTGAGCTTGCGCGGGTCGATCTGGATCCGCACCGCCGGCTTCTGCTCGCCGTGCAGGTCGACCAGCCCGACCCCGGCGATCCGCGACAGCTGCTGGGCGATGTACGAATCGGCGTAGAAGTCCACCTGCGACAGCGGCATCGCCGGCGAGGTGACCGCGAGCGACATGATCTGGAAGTCGGCCGGGTTCGCCTTCTCGTAGGTGGGCGGGGCGGGCAGGTCCCTCGGCAGGACGCTGCCCGCGGCGGTGATGGCCGCCTGCACGTCCTGTGCCGCCGCGTCGATGCTGCGGCCGAGGTCGAACTGGAGCGTGATCGACGTGGTGCCGAGCGAGCTGGTCGACGTCATCTCGGTCAATCCGGGAACCAGCGCCAGCTGGCGCTCGAGCGGGGTCGCCACCGACGTCGCCATGACCTCCGCGCTGGCTCCCGGAAGGTCGGTCGAGACCTGGATCGTGGGCAGCTCGACCTGCGGCAGCGCAGCCAGCGGCATCAGCGAATATCCGCCGATCCCGAGCAGCACGATCAGCGCCATCAGCAGCGACGTCGCGACAGGCCGGCCGACGAAGAAACGCGGGACGTTCATCGCAGTGCCCTGCGCACGCGCGGGACCGTCAGCGGCGGCATCCGCCCCCGCCGCCGATCGAGCCGGGGCCGCGACCCGCGATCGGCTCAGTCCGCATCCGGGAAGGCCTCCCTCGCCCCGCCGCCGGCGGCGCGGCCGAGGCGGTCGCGCACGGCGTCCCAGGCCTCGCCCTCGGGCGGCATCGCGACCAGCAGCCGCTCGGCGCCGCTCGCGTCCATCCGGTGCAGCTGATCGTAGAGACGGTGCGCATACGCCTGCGGCGAAGCCGGCGCGACCAGCCTCAGCACGACCTGTGGCGGCGCGTCGAGCAGCGCCTGCGCCGGCGCCAGCACCGCGAGCGGCAGCTCGCGCAGCGCGTTCAGGCGGGCCGCCAGCAGGCCCGGCTCGACGAGCTCGAGCGCCTTGCGCGGCGCATAGTGCTGCGCCAGCCGGCCGGAAGCGCGCGGCGCGGCGGCGCCGGCGCCGGCGATCCCGACCGGCGCGCCGAGCGCCTGCGCCAGCTGGGCGCGCGTGATCGATCCCGGCCGCAGCACCCGCGGCGGGCCGCCGCTGAGATCGACGATCGTCGATTCGATGCCGACCGGGCAGGCGCCGCCGTCGAGGATCAGATCGACGCTTCCGGCGGGCTTCTCGCCGAGGTCGGCGCGCACGTGCGCCGCCGTACTGGGACTGATGCGTCCGAAACGGTTGGCGCTCGGCGCGGCGATCGCGGCCGCCGGATCGGCGCGCGCTTCGCACCACGCGCGCAACAGCTCCTGCGCCCAGGGGTGGGAGGGGCAGCGCAGGCCCACCGTGTCCTGCGCGCCGGTCAGGGCGTCGTGCGCGCGCGCCGAACGCCGCACCACCAGCGTCAGCGGCCCGGGCCAATAGCATCGCATCAGCGTGCGCGCCGCGGCCGTGAGCTCCGCAGCCCAGGCGTCGGCGGCGCCGGCGGCGGCCAGATGCACGATCACCGGGTGATCGCTGGGCCGCCCCTTCGCCTCGAAGATCGCTCGCACGGCGTGCGGGCTGTCGGCGTCGGCCCCGAGCCCGTAGACGGTCTCGGTCGGAAACGCGACCAGCCCGCCCCGCCGCAAGACCTCGACCGCGCGCCCGAGCGCCGCGGCATCCGGCGCCGCCGCGGCCCGGCCTGTCACCGCGGCCGCTCCAGCCCGAGGATGTCGGCCACCGTCCCCGCCCGCGCCAGCGCATCGTCGAGCGAGTCGCCGAGCACGGTCACGTGCCCCATCTTGCGGCCGCGGCGCGCCTGCTGCTTGCCGTACAGGTGCAGGCAGGCGCGCCGGACGCCGGCGACCTCGGGGAAGCGCGGCGGGCGCGCCTCGCCGCTGCGGTCGAACCACAGGTCGCCGAGCAGGTTGAGCATCACCGCCGGCGCGA
This sequence comes from uncultured Burkholderiaceae bacterium, assembly GCA_964512305.1. Lineage (GTDB taxonomy): Bacteria > Pseudomonadota > Gammaproteobacteria > Burkholderiales > Burkholderiaceae_F > CAZEIW01. Next base: position 6,278 of record CAZEIW010000062.1, read on the forward strand.
GCTGGGTCGGGTCGCCCAGGGGCAGGCCGGCCAGCACGCGCGCCTGCTGCTCGAACTGGTTCGCCACGCAGGCGTCGATCGTGAAATGGCCGCTGTTGTGAGGCCGCGGCGCGATCTCGTTGACCAGCAGGCGGCCGGATACGAGCTCGAACATCTCGACGCACAGCACTCCGACGTAGCGCAGGGCGCCGGCGACCCGGATCGCGGTCTCTCGCGCCTTCTGCGCAAGCGCGGGCGGGACCCGGGCCGGCGCCACCGATACGGCCAGGATGCCGTCCCGATGCACGTTCTCCACGACCGGGAAGGTTTCGCACGCGCCGTCGCGGCCGCGGCAAACGATCACCGACAGCTCGCGCTCGAGCGCCAGCCGCCGCTCCAGCACGCACGGCACGCGATGCAGGCGGTCCCAGGCCGCGCGTGCCCCGTCCGCGCTGTCGACGGCGACCTGCCCCTTGCCGTCATAGCCGAGGCGGGCGGTCTTCAGGATCCCGGGCAGAAGCTCCGGATCGATCGAATCCAGATCCCCCGGATCCACGATCGCGCGGTGCGGCGCCACGTCGACGCCGCCGGCAGCCACGAAACGCTTCTCCTCGATCCGGTCCTGCGCCACCAGGACGCTGGCCGCGTCCGGGCTCACGACGCAACGGCTCGCGAGCAGCTCGAGGCTGCGCGCCGGGACGTTCTCGAACTCGGTGGTCACGCCGCGGCACAGGGCTGCCAGCTGCTCCAGCCCGTCGGCGTCCAGGTATCCGGCCCGCAGGTGACGGTCGGCCACCGCGCCCGCCGGGCTGTCTTCGGAGGGATCCAGCACGCACACCCGATAGCCCAGGGTCTGCGCCTGCATGCAGAACATCCGGCCGAGCTGACCTCCGCCGAGGACTCCGAGCCATTCGCCGGGGGCGATCGTCACGGAACCCTACAGCGGCAACGTCATGTTGCGCGCCTTCTCGCCCTGAGTGGCCCTAAACTGGGCGAGCTTCATCGCCAGCCCTGCATCGTCCAGCGCCAGCATCGAAACCGCAAACAGGGCCGCATTGGCCGCACCGGCCTCGCCGATCGCGAAGGTTCCGACCGGCACCCCCTTGGGCATCTGGACGATCGACAACAGGCTGTCCTCACCGCGCAGGTAGCGCGACGGCACCGGCACGCCGAGGACCGGGATCACGGTCTTCGACGCCAGCATTCCGGGAAGGTGCGCCGCGCCCCCCGCGCCCGCGATGATGATGCGCAGGCCCCGCGCGCGCGCGCTGTCGGCGTACGCGAACATCTCGTCCGGCGTGCGGTGCGCCGAGACCACGCGCGCCTCGAACGCGACGCCGAACTCGCGCAGCACGTCGCAGGCGTGCTGCATCGTGTCCCAGTCCGACTCGGAGCCCATCACGACCCCGACCAGCGGGGAAGACCGCAGCGCTGCCGTCATCGAGCTCCCTTTGCCACCCGGTCGATCCCGCGTCGACCCAGGCATATGCGCCCTATCCTAACCCGCGCCGGTCAGGCGCTCGAGCGCCTCGCGGTACTTGGCCGCGGTGCGCTCGATCACCTCCGGCGGCAGCGCAGGCGGCGGCGGCGCGCGGTTCCAGTCCTGCGTCAGCAGCCAGTCACGGACGAACTGCTTGTCGTAGCTCGGCGGCGAGATGCCGATCCGGTACTGCTCCGCGGGCCAGAAGCGCGAGGAATCCGGCGTGAGCACCTCGTCCATCAGGCGCACCTCGCCCTTGGCGTCGAGGCCGAACTCGAACTTGGTGTCCGCGATGATGATGCCGCGCCCCGCCGCGTACTCCGCGGCAGCGCGGTACAACGCGAGCGCACGCTCCCGCACCATCGCGGCGCGTTCGGCGCCGATCGCCTCGCGCACCTGCGCGAACGTGATGTTCTCGTCGTGCGCGCCCAGCTCGGCCTTGTGCGCCGGCGTGAAGATCGGCTCGGGCAGCTGCTGCGCCTGCGCCAGGCCGGGCGCCAGCTCGATGCCGCAAACGCGCCCCGTGCGCTGGTAGTCGCTCCAGCCCGAGCCGATCAGGTAGCCGCGGACGACGGCTTCGACCGGCAGGGGCTCGAGCCTCATCGCGACCACGGCGCGGCCCCGCACCTGGCCGACCTCGTCGGGCGCTACCACGTTCTCGGGCTCGACGCCGGTCAGGTGGTTGGGCCCGAGGTGCGCGAGGCGCGCGAACCAGAAGTTCGACATCGCGTTGAGCACCCGTCCCTTGCCCGGGATGGGCTCGCGCATCACGACGTCGAACGCCGAGAGGCGGTCGGTCGTGACGATCAGCAGCCTGTCCCTGCCGACCGCGTAGGTGTCGCGCACCTTGCCGCGGTACACCCGCGGCAGAGAGCGCAGGCTGGAATCGAGCATCGGCTGGTCGGCCATCGCGAGCGCGCTCAATGCCCGAAGGTGTCCCACAGGATCGCGGCCCAGACCCCTCCCGCGAGCAGCAGCGCCAGCATCACCGCCGCGCTGCCGAGATCCTTGGCGCGCTTGGCAAGCGGATTGATTTCGTAGCTCTGGCGGTCGATCGCGGCTTCGACCGCGGTGTTCAGGATCTCGACGATCAGCACCAGCACGACCGATCCGATCATCAGGATGCGCTCGACCAGCGTCACGGGCAGCACCAGCGCAGCCGGGGTCATGAGGCCCGCGAGGATCACCTCCTGCCGGAACGCGTCCTCGTGGTCCCAGGCGGCGAGCAGGCCGTCGAGCGAGTAGTGCAGCGCATTGACCACCCGCTGCCAGCCGCGCTTGCCTTTCAGCGCGCGGCTGTCGGCCGCGGAGATGCGCGGCGCGGGCAGCTGGGATCCGGGTTCGATGCTCACAGGCGCGATGATAACCAAGCCCGCCGCGGGGCCGTCGGCGCGACGGTCGTCTGGCCAAGTTGCCCGCGGGCTCCGATAATCCGCCGATCTTCGTTCGGGGGAGTGTCCCATGCCGCGCTTCCACCATGACCGCTTCTATCGCTACGCGGAACTGGTCGACGCGCTCAAGCAGGTGGCGGACCGGTTTCCCGGCCTGGTCGACCTGCAGATGATCGGCACCAGTCACGAGGGTCGCGGCGTGCCGCTGGTGACGATCACCGACGCGGCCACCGGGCCGGCGGCCGATAAGCCCGCGCTCTGGGTCGACGGCAACATCCACTCGGTCGAGGTGTCCGCCTCGACCGCCTGCCTGTACCTGATCGACTGGCTGATCGAGGGCCGGGATTCGAATCCGGACATCGCGCGCTGCCTGCGCACGCGGGCGTTCTACGTCTGCCCGCGGATCAATCCCGACGGCGCCGAATGGGCGCTCGCCGACCGGCCGAAATACGTCCGCTCGTCGACCCGCCGGTACCCGTTCGACGAGGATCCGGTCTCGGGCCTGGTCGTCGAAGACATCGACGGCGACGGACGCGTGCTTCAGATGCGGATCGCCGATCCGAACGGCCCTTGGAAGAAGCATCCGGAGGACGGTCGCCTGATGGTCCGGCGCGAGCCGACCGATGCCGGCGGCGAGTACTACCGGGTGATGCCGGAGGGCAGGGTCGTCGACTTCGACGGCGTGCGGATCGAGCTGGCCGGCTTCATGGGCAACGCCCAGGGGCTCGATCTGAACCGCAACTTCCCGGCCGGCTGGCGCACGGAGCCCGAGCAGGTCGGTGCCGGCCCCTATCCGACCTCGGAGCCCGAGATCCGCGCGGTCGTGGACTTCATCACACGACACCCCAACATCTGCGCCGGCACCAGCTTTCACACCTTTTCGGGCGTGCTCCTGCGTCCGCTGTCGAGCGAGCCCGACGACAAGATGCCTCCCGAGGACCTCTGGACGTACCGGAAGATGGGCCGCAAGGGCGAGGAGTTGACCGGGTATCCGGCGATCTCGATCCACCACGACTTTGGCTACTACCCGGGCCAACACATCGGCGGCGCCTTCGACTGGCTCTACGAGCAACTCGGCCGCTTCATGTGGACGGTCGAGCTTTGGAATCCCAGGAAGGAAGCAGGCATCGACAACCGCGAGTGGATCCACTGGTTCCGCGACCACCCCATCGAAGACGACCTGAAGATGCTGCGCTGGAGCGATGCCGAGCTCGGCGGCAAGGGCCATGTCGACTGGCGGCCCTTCGATCATCCGCAGCTCGGCAAGGTCGAGCTCGGCGGGTGGAACCGGTTCGTTGCGTTCACCAACCCGCCACCCCACCGTCTGGAGAGCGAGGTCGCGCGCTTCGCGCCATGGCTGCTATGGCAGGCGCTGATCTCGCCCAGGCTCGAGCTCCACTCGATCGAGGCCACGGCTGCGGGCGCCGGCGTCTGGCGGGTGCGCGTCGTGGTGCACAACTCGGGATGGCTTCCGACCTACGTGACCAAGCTTTCGCTGCAGCGCCAGTTGATGCGCGGCGTCCTGGCCGAGATCTCGCTGCCCGATGGTGCGCAGCTGATCGCCGGCAGGCGGCGCGAAGCGCTCGGCGAGCTCGAAGGCTGGGCGTACCGGCACACCGGCGTCAGCTTCTGGCCCGATCGCCGCCCGACCGACGACCGGGCACATGTCGACTGGACCTTGCGCGCGCCCGCCGGCGCGACGGTGGCGGTGGAGGTCTGGCACGAGCGCGCCGGGCGCGTGCGCGCCAGCGTCACGCTCGGCTGACATGACTCCCCTCTCCCGCGAAGCGGGAGAGGGGTGGGGGTGAGGGTGGGAAGCGCAGCCTAGGCGCGCGCCCTCACCCCGGCCCTCTCCCGCTGGCGCGGGAGAGGGGGAACTTTGACGACCCCTCTCCCGCTCCGCGGGAGAGGGGAGTCTCAGTTCAGTGCACGTGCTGCGCCAGTTCGCCGGCGCGGTAGCGATGCGCCATCTTCTCCAGCGGCAGGGGCAGCAGCCTGGACGCCTGGCCGTTGCAGCCGAACTCCAGGTAGCGCTGCTTGCAGATGACCTTGGTCGCCTCGCGCGCCGGCTTCAGGAATTCGCGCGGATCGAACTTCGAGGGATTCTCGGCCAGAAACTTGCGCACCGCGGCGGTCATCGCGAGCCGGATGTCGGTGTCGATGTTGACCTTGCGCACGCCGAACTTGATCGCTTCCTGGATCTCCTCGACCGGCACGCCGTAGGTTTCCTTCATCTGGCCGCCATACTGGCGGATCAGCTCGAGCAGATCCTGCGGCACGCTCGACGAGCCGTGCATCACGAGGTGCGTGTTGGGGATGCGCGTGTGGATCTGCTTGATGCGATCGATCGCGAGGATGTCGCCCGTCGGCTTGCGCGAGAACTTGTAGGCCCCGTGCGAGGTGCCGATCGCGATCGCGAGCGCGTCGAGCTGCGTGCGGCGCACGAAGTCGGCCGCCTGGTCGGGGTCGGTCAACAGCATGTCGCGCGTCATCTTGCCTTCCGCCCCGTGCCCGTCCTCCTTGTCGCCCTCCATCGTCTCGAGCGATCCGAGGCAGCCGAGCTCGCCTTCCACGCTGACGCCGAGCGCGTGCGCCTGGTCGACCACCTTCTTCGTGACCTGCCAGTTGTAGTCGTAGTCGGCGACGCTCTTGCCGTCCTCCCTGAGCGAGCCGTCCATCATCACGGACGAGAACCCGAGCTTGATCGCCGATTCGCACACCGCCGGCGACTGGCCGTGGTCCTGGTGCATCGCGATCGGAATGCGCGGATAGGTTTCGATGGCGGCCTGGATCAGGTGCCGCAGGAAATGCTCGCCCGTGTACTTACGCGCGCCCGCCGACGCCTGCATGATCACGGGCGCGTCGACCTCGGACGCGGCTTCCATGATCGCCTGCACCTGCTCGAGATTGTTGACGTTGAACGCCGGAACGCCGTACGAATTCTCCGCTGCGTGATCCAACAGCTGCCGCATCGAAACCAATGCCATGACACTCCTCCAAAGCCGGATTGAAGAAAATCGTTTCCCGCGGCGATTCTACTAGTCGGCCCCGTGGTCGCGCGGCTGCACTCCCGGCTGCAGTCCCGTTCTTGCGGCGCGGAACGCGGCCTGCCTCAGCGCCTCCGCGAGCGCCGGGTCGCGGCCCGCGCGCAGATCGTCGAGCGTCGGCCGAGCCGCCACATCCGGCGTCAGAGGGGCGCCCTCGATCCGGGTGCCGCGCGCGCTGACGAACGCGGTCTCGGAGATCCGCAAGGCGCCGTCGAGCGGCAGGATCGATTCGCGCCGCACCGCCACGCCACACCCGCAGGTCGGCTCCCCGACCAGCGGCGCGCCGCGCTGCTCGGCAAGCGTCAGCGCCAGGAGCTCGGCCGCGCTCGCGGTGCGCGCGTCCACCAGCACCGCAAGCGGCTGCCGCAGGGGCACGTCGCCCGCTCGCGGCCCGATCCGGATCGGCGTGATCCGCTGCGAGACGGCACCCGGCTCGTAGCGCGAGATCGCCCGCATCACCAGCCGTTCGTCGGGCAGCAGCCGCGCGGCCACGCTGCGATAGACGTCGAACGAGCCGCCCGGATTGCCGCGCAGGTCGATCACGATCGCGGTTGCAGCGGCGCACTGGTCGAGCGCGCGCTCCAGCTCGTCGAGCAGCGTGGCCTGGAAACGGTCGATTCGCAGCACGACCAGTCCCGTGCCGTAGTGCCGCAACTCGACCCGTGCTGCCGTGACGCGCTCCCTCGGGGTCAGCGCCAGATCGAGCTCGACCCCGGCGAGCTCGACCCCGGCGAGCGCAGCCTCGGCCGTCGAGCCGCTCGCGCGGCGCGCGATCAGGAGCCTGACCGGATCGACAGCCGCGCCGTCATGTGCCTGCAACATGCCGAGCGCCGCGCGAAGCCGCCGCGCGCCGGCCGCCGGCTGGGCGCCGGGGGCACGCGGGCGCAAGGGCGGCGGGTCGATCGATCGCCCCGCGTCGAGCGCCGTATCGGCGTCGAGCGGCCGGCCATCGATCCGCTCGATGACATCGCCGGGGAGCAGTCCCGCACGCTGCGCCGGCGAGTCCGCCTCGACGTCGCTGACGGCGACCCGGTCGTCGACCACCGACAGCGTGGCGCCGATGCCGAACGCCGCCCCGCGGCGGAGCCGGTCGGCCTCCACCGGCGTCAGCACCGCCGTGTGCGAATCACCCAGCTCGCCGGCCGCGGCCTTCAGTTCCCGGTAGACCTCGGCGTCGCTGGCGGCGGCCTCGATCCGGGTGCGCGCGCGCCGCATCACGGCCGTCCAGTCGACGCCGTTGAGCGCCGGGTCGTAGTAGCGGTCCCGGATGAGGCCGAGGACGGCGTCGGCAAGCTCCGCGCGCTTCTGCGCCGATGCGAGCGGCCGGCTCAAGCCGCGCTCCGACAGCGCGGCCGCGTTCGCGGGCCGTCCCGGCGGCCCCGGGTCGACCAGAACCCGCTCCGGCAGCGCGGTGCAGCCGAACAGCGCCGCCGCACCGCAGATCGCCCCGGCGAGTCGGGCGCGCAGGCGCGGAATCAGCCGTCCTCGCCGGCGCGACCGCTGCCGCCCGCTCGCGGCGCGGGCGATGCGGCCATGCGGCGGCAGCGCGTCACTGCGCCGACGCTGCGCGCTGTTCCAGCACGGCGACCGCCGGCAGCGTCTTGCCCTCGAGGAACTCGAGGAACGCCCCGCCACCGGTCGAGATGTAGCTGACGCGGTCGGCGATGCCGTACTTGGCGATCGCGGCCAGCGTGTCGCCGCCGCCGGCGATCGAGAACGCGCCGCGGGCGGTGGCGCTCGCGATCGCCAGCGCGAGATCGTGCGTGCCCTGGGCGAAGGCGTCGAACTCGAACACGCCGAGCGGGCCGTTCCAGATGATCGTGCCGGCTTCGTTGATCACGTGCGCCAGGTGCGACGACGTCTGCGGGCCGATATCGAGAATCATTTCGCCCGGCCGCACGTCGTCCGCGCGGCGCAGCGTCGGCGTCGCGGTGGCGGCGAACTCGGTCGCCACGACGACGTCCATCGGCAGCGGGAGCGTCGCGCCCTTCTGCTGCAGCGTGGCGATCACCTTCTTGCACTCCGGCACCAGGGCGGCCTCGGCCAGCGACTTGCCGATCGGGATCCCGGCGGCGAGCAGGAACGTGTTGGCGATCCCGCCGCCGACGATCAGGCGGTCGACCTTCTGCGCCAGGTTGTTCAGGATCGTGAGCTTGGTCGATACCTTGGAGCCGGCGACGATCGCCACCAGCGGCCGCTTGGGCTGGCCGAGCGCCCGCCCGAGCGCGTCGATCTCGGCGGCAAGCAGCGGGCCGGCGCAGGCGATCGGCGCGAACCTGGCGATCCCGTGCGTGGTCGCCTCGGCGCGGTGCGAGGTGCCGAACGCGTCGTTGACGTAGATGTCGCACAGGGCCGCCATCTTGCGCGCCAGCTCCTCGCTGTCCTTCTTCTCGCCCTTGTTGACGCGGCAGTTCTCCAGCAGCACCAGTTCGCCCGGCGCGACCCGCACGCCGTCGACCCAGTTGACCGCAAGGGGCACCGGGCGGCCCAGCAGCTCGCCCAGCCGCGCGGCCACCGGCGCCAGCGAGTCCTGGGGCTTGAATTCGCCCTCGGTCGGGCGGCCCAGGTGCGAGGTCACCATCACCGCGGCACCGGCGTCGAGCGCCATTTTGATCGCGGGCACCGAGGCGCGGATCCGCGTGTCCTCGGTGATGTTGCCCGCATCGTCCTGCGGAACGTTCAGATCGGAACGGATGAATACGCGCTTGCCGCGCAACGCTCCCTTTTTGCAGAGCGATTCGAGCGTGAGGACTGTCATCGGAGGCTGCCGTCGTCGAGTCAAGGGAAACCGGCGTGGCGCGCCCGCGGCGGGCCGCGGTCGGGAGTCGGGTACGACTCCGTGCCGCGGCTTCTTCTCCGGTCCCGGGGCGCGATCGGAAGCGGCATTATAGAAGGCGTGACGCCGTCCGCCGCGATCGGTTCCATGCTGCACCGCCTGCGCGAATTCGCGCCGGCGGAACGGCTCGCGCTCGCGGGTGCCGCGTTGGTGCTGGCGCTGCAGGCCGCGGGCGCGGGTGGCGCGCTCGAATACCGGCGTTCCCAGCTGTGGCGGGAGCCGTGGCGCCTGCTCGGTGCCCACCTGGTGCACGTGAATGCGCGCCACGCGCTGATCAATGCGGCCGCCTGGTTCGTCGTCGCGCGCGTCTTTGCGCCCGAGCTTGGCGTGCGCCGCCAGCTGGCGATCGCGGGCGCCGCGGCGGCCGCCATCAGCGCCGCGCTCTGGGCGGCATATCCGGAGGTCGAGTGGTATCGCGGCCTGTCGGGCGTGCTCCATGCGTTGTTCCTGGCCGGCGCAACCCTGTGGCTGGGCCGCGCCTGGGGGCCGCCCGCCGCCGCGCGCGCCGCAACCCCCGGCCGGCGCCTGCGCGAGATGGCGCTGCCGGCCGCGCTGTTCGCGGGCGCCTGGCTCAAGATCGCCATCGAGCAGCGCGCGCCGGGGTCGATCGTCGGCGGCGGCTGGCTCGGGCTCGACGTCGTGACGCCCGCGCACCTTGTGGGCGGCGCGGTCGGCACCACGTGGGGCATCGCCGCGGTGCTGTGGCGCCGGGGCGGCCGGCCATAGCCCGCGCGCGCGGGCGCGCGGCCGCGGCGGGCGGCCAAAAAAAAAGCCGCGCGGACCGGCGCGGCCTTCGTTGCCCGGCACCCGGGCGGGCGCTCAGGCCTTCATCAGCGCCACCGTGGTGTCCAGCATCCGGTTGCTGAAACCCCACTCGTTGTCGTACCAGCTGCAGACCTTGACCAGGCGTCCCGAAACCTTGGTCAGCGTGGCCTCGAACACCGACGAATTGGCGTCGTGGTTGAAGTCCACCGACACCAGCGGCTCGTCGTTGTACGCGAGGATGCCGCGCAGCGCGCCCTTCGAGGCTTCGCGCATGATCGAGTTGACTTCCTCGACGGTCGTATCGCGCGCGGCGACGAACGACAGGTCGACGAGCGACACGTTGATCGTCGGCACGCGGATCGCGAAGCCGTCCAGCCTGCCGTTGAGCTCCGGCAGCACCAGCCCGACCGCCGCGGCGGCGCCGGTCTTGGTCGGGATCATCGACATCGTCGCCGCGCGGGCGCGGCGCAGGTCCGTGTGATAGACGTCGGTCAGGACCTGGTCGTTGGTGTACGAGTGGATGGTCGTCATCAGGCCATTGACCAGGCCGATGCGGTCGTGCAGCGGCTTGACGAGCGGCGCGAGGCAGTTGGTCGTGCACGACGCGTTCGAGATCACCGTGTGCTCGCGCTTGAGCGACTGGTGGTTGACGCCGTACACGATCGTCGCGTCGACGTCCTTGCCGCCGGGCGCCGAGATGATGACCTTCTTCGCGCCGGCCTTGAGGTGCGCGCCGGCCTTTTCCTTCGTCGTGAACAGCCCCGTGCACTCGTGCACGACGTCGACGCCCATCGCGCCCCACGGCAATTGCGACGGGTCGCGCGTCGACAGCACTTTGATGCGGTCGCCGTTGACCACCAGCGAGTCGCCATCGACCTCGACGGTGCCCGGGAACTTGCCGTGCACGGTGTCGTGGCGGGTCAGGTGCGCGTTGATCTTCGCGTCACCCAGGTCGTTGACGGCGACGATCTGGATGTCGTGCTTCTTGCCGCCCTCGTAGTGGGCGCGAAGGACGTTGCGTCCGATACGGCCGTAGCCGTTGATTGCTACCTTGATGGTCATCGATGGTCTCCCGGTTTGATGATAGCCCGGGCCGCCGCCACGGGTTTGCCGGCGGTCAAGGCGAACTGCCCACGCACCGCGGCCGCAGGGCCGGCGCGCCGCGGCGGCCGGCGCCGGTGACGGCGCCCGATGCGCGCGCGTGCTTCATTGCGGAAAGCGCGTTGATGCCGGTAACGCGGCTCGCTCGCCGGCCGCGCCGCACTGTCCGGAGGCACGCTCGATTCGGATCGGACCTCCTGCCGGACATGCTGCAGCCGGGCGATCGCGATGCGACGCCCGAACGGACGGGAGGCCAGAGCGGCGAATTTTATCAGCCCGCGGCAGCCCGCATCGAGGCGCTGGCCGGCGCGCCACCGCGATCGCGCCGCAAGCCCAAAAACTCCTATGCCGCGTGGCGAATTTGGTCTAGGATGTCCGGCTCTAAATTTCGGTTCGGAAGCCAAGAGGAAGCAACGGGCAGCCTGAACGCGAGTCAGGCACTTCTCCCCCGCCAGAGCCAATCGACGCAGTGCGACGCACTGCACTGACCCGTCGCCGCGCACCAGCGTGCGGGTCCCGAACCGGTGGGTTGCGGTTAACGCCGTGATTCAGGTCGATTGGGCGGACCTGCGGGGGGACGAAGATGCAAGGGTTGCACCTCACTGGTGATCTATTCGATTGCGATTGCAGCGCGTCGCTGCTGACCGACCGGGCCCAGCTCTCCAGGCTGTGCCGCGACGCCACGATCGATTCCGGCCTGACGATCGTCGACGACAAGTTCCACGTCTTTCCCGACGTCGACGGCCAGCCCGGCGGAATCACCGGCGCCCTGCTGCTGGCGGAATCCCACCTGGCGGTTCACACGTGGCCGGAGCGCCGCGGCGTGACGCTCGACGTTTACGTCTGCAACTACACGTCCGACAACTCGGCCAAGGCCGAGCGGCTGTTCGACGCCCTGGTGATGGCATTCCGCGCCGGCAGCCAGAGCGCGCACCGGATCCAGCGCGGCGTCCCCGGCGGCGCGGGCACGCCCGCGGCATCGGGGTCCGGGGAGCTGGTCTTCGACTGGCTCAACGCGCACAGCGGATACGGATTCACCGCCAAGGCGCGGCTGGAGACGCTGCAGTCGCCCTTCCAGCGGGTCGAGGTCTTCGACACGCATCAATTCGGGCGGCTGTTCCGGCTCGACGGCCGGCTGATGACCTCCGAGGGCGAGGAGTTCTTCTACCACGAGTGCATGACGCATCCCGCGGCGCTCGCGCATCCGAATCCCCAGTCGGTGCTGATCATCGGCGGCGGCGACGGCGGCTCGTCCGAGGAAATGCTCAAGCACCCCGGCGTCAGGCGCGTCGTGATGGCCGAGCTCGACGCCGCGGTGATCGACGTCGCGCGCAGGCACCTCGGTGCGATCCACCGCGGCGCGTTCGACGATCCCCGGCTCGAGATCCGGATCGGCGACGGCTTCGAGTACGTCAAGGGCACCGCCGAGAAGTTCGACCTGATCGTGCTCGATCTGACCGACCCCGACACGCCGGCCTTTCACCTGTATTCGGAGCAGTTCTTCCGCATGTGCCAGCGCATCCTGAACCCGGGCGGCATGATGAGCCTGCATCTGGGCTCGCCGGTGTTCCAGCCGGACACGGTGCGCAAGAACGCGACCAACCTGCGGCGCGTGTTCCGGCACGTGCATCCGATGTCCCTGTACATACCGCTCTACGGCTCGCTGTGGTGCCTCGCAGTGGTCAGCGACGCGGCCAATCCGCGCGCGCTGGCGGCCGAAGCGGTCGTCGCCCGGATGCGCGAGCGCCGGATCGGGGCGTTGCGGTACTACAACCCGGAGGTGCATGCCGCGCTGTTCGCACTGCCCAACTTCGTGCGCGAGCTGACCGCCGGCGAGCCCGCCGGGGCGCCGGCGCGGCTGGCCGCCTGAGCGTGCCGCGGGCCCGGGCGGCTGAAAGCTGACCACGGCGCCCCGGCTCCGACGTGCGCGCGCCCCGCTTCTTCGTCGACGCGCCCCTCGAGGTGGGCAGCGCGCTCGAGCTGCCGGCCAATGCCGCGCATCATGCGTTGCGCGTGCTGCGGATGCAGGGCGGCGACGAGCTGGTCCTGTTCAATGGCCGCGGCGGCGAGTTCGCGGCAAGGCTGCTGCCAGGGCGCGGCGCGCGCCAGCCCGCGGCCGAGGTGCTCGGCTTCGAGGCGATCGAGCGCGAGCCGGCGTTGCGGATCACGCTGGTCCAGTCGCTGATCGCGCAGGACCGGCTCGACTGGGTGATCGAAAAGGCCGTCGAGCTGGGCGTGGCGAGGCTCATCATCGCCGCCGCCGCGCGCAGCGTCGTGCGCCTGGAAACCGGGCGCCTGGAGCGCCGGCTCGCGCGCTGGAGCGAGATCGTCGTCAACGCCTGCTGCCAGTGCGGCCGCAACCGCGTGCCCGCGCTCGAGGCCGCGACCTCGATGCCCGAAGCGCTCGCGATCGCGTCGGCGGCGCCGCCCGCGGGGTCTCCCCCTTCTTCCCTGCTCATCCTCGACCCCGGGGCCGGCCGGCCGCTGGGGCCCGGCCCGCGCAACGGCACGGTCGCCTGCGCGGTCGGCCCCGAAGGCGGGTTCACCGCCGACGAGCTGCAGGCGGCGCGTGCCGCCGGCTTCACCCCCATCGCCCTGGGGCCACGGGTGCTGCGGAGCGAGACCGCCGGGCTCGTCGTGTCGGCAGCTCTCCTGGCGACCGGCGGCGAATCGGGTCCCCCTCTCCCGCTTGCGGGAGAGGGCCGGGGTGGCCGCGCACCGTGATCCAGACAACTTGCGCGACCTGGCGGCGGCATTGAACCCGAGGCCTGAAACCGACGACCCCCGGCCCAGCGCCCGCAGCTACCAGTTCTTACCGCCCTCACCCCGGCCCTCTC
>CAZEIW010000063.1:0-7607 GCA_964512305.1 uncultured Burkholderiaceae bacterium
TCCTGGCGGCGTCAGGGCACCAGGCGGCGCAGCCGGCGGTCGAGCAGCCCGGACAGCGGGATCCCGAGGCGGTAGGCGCGGTGGATCAGGTAGCCGTCCGGCTTGCCGAACGTGAACTTCACGTACAGCGCGGTGGCGACCACTGCGGCGGCGAGTGCGAGCAGGGGATCGACCGTGCGCAGCATGAAAAGCGGCACCATGAATGCCATCAGGTATTCGCCGAGGCGGCTCGAGCTGTCGATCAGGCGCGGAACGGGCCTCACCCCGCGCCTCCCAGGGCCTGGGCCGCGTTGCGCATCGACACCACGATCAGCGGCACGAAGAAGATCAGGGCGCCCGCGCTCATCACGCCGAGCGCATGCATGAAGCCCCGTTCGAGGAACATGTAGATGCCGAGCGCGACGATGATCGCCGAGCCCACCAGGCCCCAGGGGCCGTACAGCACGCTCTTGAACGCGGTCCAGAGCGTCGAGCCGGCATCGGCGCCGCTGGCCTGCGCCCACAGCAGCGCCGGCATGCACGACAGCGTCAGTGCCAGTGCGGCGCGCCGCACCAGGAACTTCTTGGAGTCAGGGGAGGGGTTCATGTGCGCTCCGCGGCTTGAGGAGGGTGCGCAACTCTGTGCGCGGGCGAATCTTGCGTCGCCGGCGCGCGAGACGCACTACTGATGCCGGTAGAGGGCCGCTCGGATGGTCAACGCTTCCGATGCGCGACCCTCGGGGTAGGCCTCTGAGGGCTGCTCCGGCGACGTCCGTAGCATTGTCATGGCCGGGCTCGTCCCGGCCATCCACGTCGTCGTGAACTCGAAGCGCTTCGTTCCGCGCCGACGTGGATCCCCGGGACAAGCCCGGGGATGACACTCGCTGCCTCGGGATGATGGCTGCAGGAGCTACGCCATAGCATGGTCGTGGCCGGGCTTGTCCCGGCCATCCGCGCCTGCCCTCAGGGGGGCGCGCGGACGCCGGGCGCGCGCAAGGCTCCCCGGCATTCGGCGCGACTGCGCGGTCAGCGCCGCGTCTGGATCAACTCGATCTTGTACCCGTCGGGGTCCTGCACGAACGCGATCACCGTCGTGCCGCCCTTGACCGGGCCGGGCTCGCGCGTGATCGTGCCGCCGCCGGCGCGGATACCCGCGCAGGCCGCGGCGACGTCGTCGACTCCGATCGCGATGTGGCCGAAGCCGCTGCCGATCTCGTAGCGCTCGACGCCGTAGTTGTAGGTCAGCTCGAGCACCGCGTGCTCCGATTCATCGCCGTAGCCGACGAACGCGAGCGTGTATTTCTGTTCCGGCCTGTCGGTCGTGCGCAGCACGCGCATGCCGAGCAGCCGCGTGTAGAAATCGATCGAGCGCTGCAGGTCGCCGACTCGAAGCATCGTGTGCAGCATGCGCATGGCTTTCTCCTCCAACTCACAACGGCAGCGCCGCGAGGTCTTCGTTGCGGATATGGTCGCGCGCGGCCTCGAATCCCGGCAGCAGCAGGGCTACCTCGCGCCAGAAGCGGGGGCTGTGATTGAGTTCCTTCAGGTGCGCCAGCTCGTGCGCGACCACGTAGTCGATCACGGGCAGCGCGAAGTGGATCAGGCGCCAGTTCAGCCGGATCCGGCCGTCGGCGTTGCAGGACCCCCATTGCGACCGCGCCGACGAGATCGCCCACGACGCGTAGCGCACCTCGCCGCGCGCGGCGAGCCATTGCAGCCGCTCGCCGAGCACGCGCTGCGCCTCGGCCTTCAGCCACGCCTGCACGGCATCGCGCACTTGGCTCTCGCTCGCGTCGGCCGGCAGCGCCAGCCCCAGCTCGGTGCCGGCCGCATCGGACCCTGGCGCGGGCTCGATCAGCCCGGAGCCGCGCAGCCCGGCGTGCAGCCGCAGCGTCAGCGCCCGGCCGAGGTACGGCAGCGTGCCGCCGTCGGCGAACCGCACCTGCGGCAGCCGCCGCCGCGCGCGCCACTGATGCCACTCGGCGAGCTTGGCGTGGATCCAGCGCTCTTTCTCGCGGATCGCCGCTTCGACATCGCGCAGCGCGACCCAGCGCGGCGCGCTCACGGTCAGCCCGCGGTCGTCGATCTGGAACCCGATCGTGCGCCGGCGCGCGCGCCGCAAGCGGTAGTCGCAGTGGCGGCCGCCGAGAACGACGCGGCGCAGCGGATGCGGATCGCCGCCCGGCACCGGCACCGGCAGCGCGTCGGCCGGCGCTTCCAGTGCCAGGCTCAACTGCGCAGGGCTTGCCGGGGTTGGCTTCAAACGCCGTCCGATGCTGCAGGTTCCGCTGCAGGACCCATCCGCGCGGTCTCCGCGCTCGAGCCTGCGGCTGACGCGCCGTAGGGTCCTGCATAGCGATGCGGCGCCAGCCGCCGCATCTCGGTCTCGATCCACGATTCTACAAGCGAGGCGACTTCGTCGGCCGTGCGCCCGGCGGGATCGATCGGCTTGCCGATCACGACCGTGATGGTGCCCGGCGTCTTCAGGAACGCGTGGCGCGGCCAGCATTCGCCCGAGTTGAGCGCGATCGGCACGATCGGCGTGCCGGTCCGCACCGACAGCCGCGCGCCGCCGGTTTTGTAGCGGCGCGTCGAGCCGGGCGGGGTGCGAGTTCCCTCCGGGAAGATCACGATCCACCACCCGTCGCGCAGGTGCACGATGCCCTGTTCGACCACCTGTTCGAACGCGTCCTGGCCGCGGCTGCGGTCGATGTTGATCATGCCGAGCGTGGCCATGGCCCAGCCGAAGAACGGCAGCTTGTGCAGCTCGCGCTTGTACACGAAGGTCAGGCGGCGCGGCATCGCGGTCGTCAGCCACAGCGTTTCCCAGGCCGACTGGTGCTTCGACAGCAGGATCGCGGGGCCGTCGGGCAGGTTCTCGCGGCCCTCGACCCGGATCCCGATGCCGCACACGATGCGCCCGGCCCAGATCGCGAAGCGGGTCCAGCCGGTTGCCATCCAGTAGCGCTGCACCTGCGGCAGCCACGACCACAGCAGGCACGCGGTGGCGTACGGGATGAGCGTCACGACCAGGAGCGCCAGGTACAGCGCGGAGCGGACGGCGGCTAGCGCGCGCATCGCGGCCTCACCCCGCAGCCAGCAGCGAAATGTCCGCCACCCGGTTCATCAGCGCGCGCAGCTGCGCCAGCAGGGCAAGCCGGTTGGCGCGGATCGCCGGCTCGTCGACCATCACCATCACGTCGTCGAAGAAGCGGTCGACCGGCTCCTTCAGCGGCGCGAGCGACATCAGCAACCCGGTGTAGTCGGCGGCGGCGAGCAGGTTCTCGGCGCGCGGCGCGATGTGCTCGAAAGCCCGCGCCAGCTCGCGCTCGGCCGGTTCGAGCAGCAGCGCGGGGTCGAGCGGCGCCGCCGCTCCGTCCGCGCCCAGATCGGCCTTGCGCAGGATGTTGCCGATGCGCTTGTTCGCCGCCGCGAGGCTTTCGGCCTCGGGCAGCCGCATGAAGGCGCGCACCGCCGAGAGCAGCGCGGGCACGCGGTCGATGCGCGCGGGCGCGAGCGACACCACGGCCTCGACCTCGTGCGCGCTGTAGCCCTGCTCCTGCAGCAGGCCGCGCAGGCGGTCGAACAGGAAGCGCTCGACCTCGCCGTCGCAGCGCGCAAACTTGAAGGACCGGAATCCGTCGAACGCCAGGCCGATCAGCCGCGGCAGCGGCAGCGGCAGGCCCTTCTCGATCAGCATCCGCAGCACCCCCAGCGCATGGCGCCGCAGCGCGAATGGATCGCGGTCGCCGCTCGGGCGCTCGCCGACGCCGAACAGTCCGGCGAGCGTCTCCATCTTGTCGGCCAGCGCGACGCAGGTGCCGGCCATCGACGCGGGCAGGGCGTCGCCGGCATGGCGCGGGCGGTAGTGCTCCCCGATCGCGACCGCCACGTCCTCCGACTCGTGGTCGTGGCGCGCGTAGTACGTGCCCATCACGCCCTGCAGCTCGGGGAACTCGCCCACCATCCCGGTGACCAGGTCGGCCTTGGCCAGGCGCGCCGCGCGCTCGACGTGCGACACGTCGACGCCCAGATCCCTGGCCACCCCCACCGCGATGCCGACGATGCGCTCGACGCGCTCGAGCTGCGACCCGAGGCGGTTGTGATAGACCACGTGGGCGAGCGCCGGCACGCGGGAGTCGAGCGTGTGGCGCCGGTCCTGGTCGTAGAAGAACTTGGCGTCGGCCAGGCGCGCGCGCACGACGCGGGCGTTGCCGGCCACGATGGCGCGCGGGTCGTCGACCTCGAGATGGCTCACGAGCAGGAAGCGGTCGAGCAGCCGGCCCTGCGGGTCCTGCAGCGCGAAGTACTTCTGGTTCTGCTGCATCGTCAGGATCAGGCACTCGGGCGGCACCTCGAGGAACTCCGCGTCGAAGCCGGATTCGTAGACGACCGGCCATTCGACCAGCGCCGTGACCTCGTCCACCAGCGCCTCCGGCATCACCGCGCGCGCCCGCCCGCGCAGCGCCGCCGCCTCGATCTGCTCGACGATGCGGGCGCGGCGCTCGTCGAACGAGGCGATCACCTTGCCCTGCTGGAGCATCTGCCCGGCGTAGCCGTCGGCGCTCGCGATCGCGAGCGGGCCGGCGCAGTGGAAGCGGTGACCGAAGGTCTCGCGGCCGGCGTGCAGGCCGAGCGCGCTCACCGGCACCACCTCGGCGCCGTGCAGCGCGATCAGCCGGTGCGCCGGCCGGACGTACTGCACCGTGGTCGTGCCGTCGGCGAGCTGGTAGCTCATCACCTTCGGGATCGGCAGGTGCTTGAGCGCGTCGTCGAGCGCCTGCTGCAGCGCCTCGGCAAGCGCGACGCCCGGCAGCACGCCTTCGAAGATCAGGATCTCCTGCCGGCCGTCGGACTCTCGCACGATGCGCGCGGGCTCGTACGCCAGCCCCAGCGCATCGAGCTTCTTGCGCAGGGCCGGGGTCGGGCTGCCGTCGGGCGCCAGCGCGATCGCGGCCGGCACGAGCTTTTGCCGGAACGGCCGCGGCGCCGACACCGCGTCGACTTCCGGCACGAGCACGGCGAGCCGGCGCGGCGCGCCGAACACCTGCAGGCCGTGCGGGTCGCGGCCGTGCAGCTGAGCGCGCACCAGCCCGTTGAAGATGCGGTCCGCGAAGGCTTCGCTCAGCGCCTTCAAGGCTTTCGGCGGCAGTTCCTCGGACTGCAGCTCCACCAGCAGCGAGGCGCGCGCTGCCATGACTGGACTCCCTTGGCGCTGCGCGCGAGGGGATTCGCCCTTGGGGCGCCCCGGCGGGCTCATGCGGCCTCCCGCGCCGGGACCGATCGCATCGGGAAGCCCAGCCGCTCGCGCGATTCGTAGTAGCTCTGCGCGACCGCGCGCGCGAGGTTGCGGATGCGGGCGATGTACGCCTGGCGCTCCGTGACGCTGATCGCCCCGCGGGCGTCGAGCAGGTTGAACTGGTGATTGGCCTTGAGCACCGCCTCGTAGGCGGGCAGCGCCAGGCCGGCCGCCATCAAGCGCCCGGCCTCGGACTCGTACAGCTCGAACTGTCCGAGCAGCACCTTCGGGTCCGAAAGCTCGAAGTTGTACTTGGACTGCTCGACCTCGTTCTGGTGGAACACGTCGCCGTAGGTGAGCACCCGTTCGGTGCCGCGGTCGCGCCAGCGCGTGTAGACGAGGTCGAACACGTTGTCGACGTCCTGCAGGTACATCGTCAGGCGTTCGAGGCCGTAGGTGATCTCGCCGGTGATCGGCTCGCAGTTCAGGCCGCCGACCTGCTGGAAATAGGTGAACTGCGTGATCTCCATGCCGTTCATCCACACTTCCCATCCCAGGCCCCAGGCGCCCAGCGACGGGTTTTCCCAGTTGTCCTCGACGAAGCGGATGTCGTTGCGCAGCGTGTCGATGCCGAGCGCGCGCAGCGAGCCCAGGTACACGTCGAGGATGTCCGGCGGAGACGGCTTGAGCACCACCTGGTACTGGTGGTGCTGGTGCAGGCGGTTCGGGTTCTCGCCGTACCGGGCATCCTTCGGCCGCCGCGAGGGCTGCACGTAGGCGGCCCGCCAGGGCTCGGGGCCGATCGCGCGCAGGAAGGTCGCGGTATGCGACGTGCCCGCGCCGACCTCGATGTCGATCGGCTGCAGCAGCGCGCAGCCGTGCTCGTTCCAGTACGCCTGCAGCCGCAGGATGGCCTGCTGAAAGGTGATCATCGCCCCGTCCCGCTGCGGTGCGCAGCGCTGGGCGGAATTCTAGCGGTGGCGGCGCGCCACCGCGGGGCGGCTGGCGTTGCGCCTCGGTACGTCATGGCCGGGCTTGTCCCGGCCATCCACGTCGGCGCAAGCTGGAAGCGCATCGTCTTGCGCCGACGTGGATCCCCGGGACAAGCCCGGGGATGACGTCTCTTTGTGTTACGCAGCTAGCGGGTGGTAACCGCGCGCGCTCAGGGTAACCGGCTTCGCCCACGCGCCACCGCGACCGCCAGCAGCACGACCGCGAGCCCCAGCGCCGGCAGGTTCCCGGTCCGCACGTACGGCGTCGACCCCGTCATCCCCTGGACCTCGCCGTCCAGGACGGCTCGCGTCATCACGGGCAGCTGCCGCAGCACGCGCCCGTGCGGATCGACGATCGCGGTGGCACCGGTGTTGGTCGCGCGCAGCAGCGGGCGCGCGGTCTCCAGTGCGCGCATGCGCGAGATCTGCAGGTGCTGCGGCAGCGCGATCGAGTCGTCGAACCACGCCAGGTTCGAGAGGTTGAGCAGGACGGTCGGCTGGCGTTGCGGGTCGTCCCAGGCGTGCAGGATCTCGGTGCTGAACAGGTCCTCGTAGCAGATGTTGACGGCGACCAGCTGCCCGGCCAGGCGCATCGGCGGCTGGTAGGCCGGGCCGCGCTCCTGATCGCCGATCGGGATGTCCATCAGGTCGACGAACCAGCGGAAGCCGAACGGGATGAACTCGCCGAACGGCACCAGGTGCCGCTTGCTGTAGCGCTGCGGCTGGCGCTCGTCGGGCGCAAGCCCGATCGCGCTGTTGAAGTAGCGCTCGCCCGGCTCCACGATGAACACGCCGAACACCAGCGCCGCGCCGCGCCGGCGCGGGTAGTCGCGCAGCGCCTGCTGCAGCGTCTCGGGAAGGCCGCCCACCGGCAGCGGGAAGGCCGATTCCGGCAGCACCACCAGATCGAGATGGCGCTGCGGGTCCTGGTCCATCAGGGCCCCGTACACGTCGGTCGCCCGCTGCATGCCGTCCTCGGCGAACTTCTCGTCCTGCGGGATGTTTCCCTGCGCAAGGCGCACCGCGATCGGCGTTCCGGCCGGACGCGACCAGTCGATCCCGCGCAGCAACTGGCCGGCGGCGAGCAGCGATGCCGCCACCGCCAGCGCGAGCACCACCGCGCGGCGCGGAGGCCGTGGCGGGGCCAGCGTCATCGCCGCCGCGCCCGCCACCCAGGCCGCGATCAGGCCCACGCCGTCGACACCCACCAGCGGCGCATAGCCGGCGAGCGGGCCGTCAGTGTGCGCATAGCCGGTGGCGAGCCACGGCAAACCGCTCAGGACCACCCCGCGCAGCCACTCGGCAAGGGCCCACGCGGCCGGCACGCCCAGCCACAACCGCGCGCCCGGAGCGACCCAGCGGTGCGCGGCGCCGATCGCCGCGGCGGGGAAAAGCGC
>CAZEIW010000064.1:0-53999 GCA_964512305.1 uncultured Burkholderiaceae bacterium
CCCTCCGCGCGGTGGCTGGCGGACGCCAGCGGGCCGTGGTTGCGCGGGCGCCGGCCGTGGTCGATGACAACTTCCTGGTACAGGTCGCGCAAGTCAGCCATCGCCGAACACCTCGCGCACGCGCTGCAGGCCGGCCAACAATGCCTCGACGTCGGCGCGCGAGTTGTACAGGGCGAACGACGCCCTGACGGTTGCAGGCACGCCCAGCCGGTCCATCACCGGCATCGCACAATGATGGCCGCTGCGCACGGCCACGCCGTGCTGGTCGAGAATCGTCCCGACGTCGTGCGCGTGGACGCCGTCGATCACGAAAGACAGCACGGCGGCCCTGGCGCGAGCGCCGCCGACCAGGCGCAGGCCTGGGACCTCCAGCGCGCCCGCGGTCGCCTGCTGAAGCAGCGCGTGCTCGTGCGCCGCCGCCGCGTCGATGCCGGCCGCTGCCAGGTAGTCGATCGCGGCCGCAAGCGCGATGCCGCCGGCGATGTTCGGGGTGCCGGCCTCGAACTTGTAGGGCAGCTCGTTGTAGGTCGTGCCGGCAAAGCTCACGCGCCGTATCATGTCGCCCCCGCCCTGGTACGGCGGCATCTCTTCGAGCAGGGCGCGCTTGCCGTACAGCACGCCGATGCCGGTCGGTCCGTACACCTTGTGGCCGGAAAACGCATAGAAGTCGCAGTCGAGCGCCTGCACGTCGACGTGCAGGTGAGGCACCGCCTGGGCGCCGTCGACCACGACCACGGCGCCGCGCGCGTGGGCGAGCCGGGTCAGCTGCGCCACGGGGTTGATCGTGCCCAGCGCGTTGGACAGATGCGTCACCGCCACGATCCGCGAGCGTGGGCCCAGCAGCTCCTCGAACGCGCCGACGATCAGCTCGCCGCGATCGTCGATCGGCGCCACGCGCAGCCGCGCGCCGCTGCGCTCGCACGCGAGCTGCCAGGGCACGATGTTCGAGTGATGCTCCATCTCCGTGACGACGATCTCGTCGCCGGGCCGCAGGCCCTGCCCGCGGCTCGCGGCGATCAGGTTGATCGCTTCGGTCGTGCCGCGCACGAAGACGATCTCCTCGCGCCGCGCGGCGTTGATGAAGCGCCGCACCCGGTCGCGCGCCGCCTCGTACGCGTCCGTGGCCTCCTGGCTCAGCGCATGCAGCCCGCGGTGGATGTTGGCGTTGTATTCCTCGTAGTAGCGCGCCTCGCAGTCGATCACGCTGCGGGGCTTCTGGCTGGTCGCGGCGTTGTCGAGATACGCCAGCGGACGGCCGTGCACGCGGCGCCGGAGGATCGGGAAGTCCTGCCGCACGCGCTCGACGTCGAAAGCCGGTGCGCCGCCGTCGGCTGCCCCGGCGCGCGACGTCCCCTGCAGCAGGTCGACGGGAGCTTCGCGCAGGCTGTTCATCGCACCGCCTCCGCGATCGCCGGCACCCGCGCGCGCAGCAGCCCGTCGAGCCGCTCGCGCAGGGACTTCAGCCGCACGCGCTCGATGATCTCGGCGGCGAACGCGTAGGTGAGCGTGGCGCGCGCCGCCGCCTCGCCGATTCCGCGGGAGCGCAGGTAGAAGACCTGGTCGGCGTCGAGTTGGCCCACGGTCGCGCCGTGGCTGCACTGCACGTCGTCGGCGTAGATCTCGAGCTGGGGCTTGGCATCGACCGTGGCGTCCTCCGACAGCAGCAGGTTGCGGTTGCTCTGCGAGGCATCGGTGCGCTGCGCGCCCCGGTGCACGACGACCCGCCCGTTGAAGACCGCGCGCGAGGCGTCCCCCAGGACGCCCTTGTACAACTCGCGGCTCGTGCCGCGCGGCTGGGCATGATCGACGCGCGTGTGGTGGTCGACATGGCGCCGTCCGCTGCCCAGGTACAGACCGTCGAGCGCGCAGTCGGCATCGGGCGCGGCGAGCGCGACGCGGATGTCCGTGCGCGAGAGCGCGGCCCCGAGCGCGAACGACCCGCTCAGCAGCCGGCCGCGCTCGGCGACCTGCGCGTGAACCCCCGCGATATGGAACGCGCCCGCGCTTTCGTCCTGGAGCTTCTGGTGCTCGATTTCGGCGCCGGGCCCTACCGTCAGGCGGGTGACGGTGTTGCTGAGGTAGCACCCGCCGCCGAGCGCCGCATGATGCTCGATGATGCGGGCGCGGCTGCCTCGGGCCGCGATCACCGTGTTGCGGCAGTGCGCCGCGAGGTTGGGCTCGGTCGCGACGAACAGCAGATGGATCGGCTCCTCGAGCACCGCGCCTTCGGCCAGCTGCACGACCGCGCCGTCCGTGGCGCACGCGCAATTGAGCGCGGAGAAGCCGGACAGGTCCCCCGCCGGCGCGGCCAGGAGTTCGCGCAGCGGCGCGGTCCAGTCGGGCTGCGGATCGCGCTCGAGCAGCGCGGCCAGGGCCTCCAGCCGGACGCCGGCCGGCAGCCTGCCCGGGCGCGAGAGCGACGGCACGTGCCGGCCGTCGACGAACACCCACAGATGCGCGCCCGGAAGCGCCAGCGCGTCCACATCGCGCGGCGTCACCGTCGCCTGCGCGGCCGGCACGAAGGAGAAGCGGACGGCCTCGATCGGGGCCACGCTCGTGTACTTCCATTCTTCGTCGCGCAACGTCGGAAACCCCGTCTCGACGAAGCGGGCGAGCGCGGCCTCGCGCTGACCGGCGAGCCATGCGTGGCGGGCACCCGGCAGCGCGGGCCTGAGCCGCTCGAACTCGCGGGCGGCATGCAGCACGGCGGCAGACGTCATTGCGGCGCTCCGGCCCCGCCCGCGTCGACCCAGGCGTAGCCGCGGCGTTCCAGTTCCGGCGCAAGCTGCGGTCCGCCGCTGCGCGCGATGCGCCCGTGCGCCAGCACGTGGACGCGGTCGGGAACGACGTGCTCGAGCAGCCGCTGGTAGTGGGTCACCAGCACGATCGCGCGATCGGGGCTTCGCATCGCCTGCACGCCGGCGGCGACGACCTTGAGCGCATCGATGTCGAGGCCGGAGTCCGTCTCGTCGAGAAGCGCCAGCCGCGGCTGCAGCACGGCCATCTGCAGGATCTCGTTGCGCTTCTTCTCGCCGCCGGAAAAGCCCTGGTTCACCGGCCGGTACAGCAGGCTCTCGCTCATACCCATCAGCTCGAGCTTCGACTTCACGAGGTCGAGGAAGTCCATCGCGTCGAGCTCGGGTTCGCCCCTGTGCAGGCGCTGCGCGTTGAGCGCCGCCTTGAGCAGGTTGATGTTGGCCACGCCGGGAATGTCGACCGGGTACTGAAAGGCGAGGAACACGCCTTCGCGCGCCCGTTCCTCGGGCGCCAGCGCGAGGAGGTCGCGGCCGAAGTAGCGGACGGCGCCGCCCGTGACCGTGTAGCCCTCGCGCCCGGCGAGCACGTGCGCCAGCGTGCTCTTGCCCGAGCCGTTGGGCCCCATCACGGCGTGGACCTCGCCCGCTCCGACCGCAAGGTCGAGGCCGCGCAGGATCGGTTTGCCGTCGACCTCGACTTGCAGGTTCTCGATCTCGAGCATCATGGGTCCCTATCCGACGCTGCCTTCCAGGCTCACGCCCAGCAGCTTCTGCGCCTCGACCGCGAACTCCATCGGCAGCTCCTTGAACACTTCCTTGCAGAAGCCGCTGACGATCATCGTCACCGCGTCCTCCGCGGTCAGGCCGCGGCTGCGGCAGTAGAAGAGCTGGTCCTCGCCGATGCGCGAGGTCGTGGCCTCGTGCTCGACACGCGCGGTCGGGTTCATGACCTCGATGTACGGGAAGGTGTGCGCCGCGCAGCGGTCGCCCAGCAGCAGCGAATCGCACTGGCTGTAGTTGCGGGCGCCCGCCGCGCGCCGGCCCATCCGGACCAGGCCGCGGTAGGCGTTGCTGCCATGGCCGGCGGAGATGCCCTTGGAGACGATCGTGCTGCGCGTGTTGCGGCCCAGATGCAGCATCTTCGTGCCCGTGTCGGCCTGCTGGTGATGGTTGGTCAGCGCCACCGAGCGGAACTCGCCGACCGAGCCGTCGCCCTGCAGGATCACGCTCGGGTACTTCCAGGTGATGGCCGACCCGGTTTCGACCTGGGTCCACGAGATCCTGGAGTTGGTGCCCCGGCAGTGGCCGCGCTTGGTCACGAAGTTGTAGATCCCGCCCTTGCCGTCCTTGTCGCCCGGGTACCAGTTCTGCACCGTCGCGTACTTGATCTCGGCGTCGTCGAGCGCGATGAGCTCGACCACCGCCGCGTGCAGCTGGTTGTCGTCGCGCATCGGCGCCGTGCAGCCCTCGAGATAGCTCACGTAGGAGCCGCGGTCCGCGATGATCAGCGTGCGCTCGAACTGTCCGGTCTTCGCGGCGTTGATCCTGAAGTAGGTCGACAGCTCCATCGGGCACCGGACGCCGGGCGGGATGTAGCAGAACGAGCCGTCTGAGAACACGGCCGAATTCAGGGCCGCGTAGTAATTGTCGGTGTACGGCACCACCGTCCCCAGGTACTTCCGCACCAGCTCGGGGTGCTCCTGCGCCGCCTCGGAGAACGAGCAGAACACGATGCCGAGCGACGCCAGCCTGTCCTTGAAAGTCGTGGCGACCGAGACGCTGTCGAACACGGCGTCGACAGCGACACCCGCGAGGGCCTCGCGCTCGTGCAACGGCACGCCCAGCTTCTCGTAGGTGCGCAGCAGCTCGGGGTCGACCTCGGCAAGACTGCGCGGCCGGCCGGCGCGCGATTTCGGCGCCGAGTAGTACGAGATGTCCTGGTAGTCGATCGGCGGATGGCTGACGGTCGCCCAGTGCGGCTCGGTCATCTTCAGCCAGTGCCGGTACGCCTTGAGGCGCCATTCGCGCAGGAACTCCGGCTCCTTCTTCTTGGCCGAGATCAGGCGCACCACGTCCTCGTCGAGCCCGCGCGCCACGGTATCGGTCTCGAGTGCCGTGTGGAAACCCGGTTCGTAACCGCGATCGAGAAATTCCTCGAGCATGAAGACCTTGCCGCTCATCCACCTGCTCCCGAGGTATGCGGACGCCCCGGCATGCGCCGCAATGTGAAGGTGTCGCCGGGCTGGCTGCGCGGCCGGCTCATGTCGGCCAGCGTCACGTCATGCAGCGCGTGGTGGATCAACTGGTTCAGACCCTGCCAGTTGGCGCGGATCGGGCATCCCGCTTCCTGAGAGCAGCGCCCCGCCACGACGCTGCACTCGGTCACGCCGAACGGACCCTCGAGCGCATCGATGACGTCGCTGACCGAGATCTGCTCCGGGGATCTCGACAGCCGGTAGCCGCCCTGCGCGCCGCGTACGGACAGCACCAGCTCGGCACGGGCCAGCCGCTTGAGGATCTTGCTCGTGGTCGCCGAGGTGACGCCGAGCGCCAACGCGATATCGGCCGCGCTATGCAGGCCGTCGGGCAGGCGCGCCATGTGCGACATGATCACGGTGCCGTAGTCGGTCAGTTTGCTCAGCCTCAGCATCTCAGGCCCGGTGGGATGTCATATAGGACCAATATAGTCCTCTTTCGTTCCGGCGCAAAACGCGCCGCCGTGGATCGGCACGGGTCTCGCCGCGATCCAGGCGGCGTCGGATTGACGTGCCCACCCGTCGGAGAGACGATCGGCGCCCCACCCCATCCGGCAGGATCGAACCGCATGGACTATTCAACCGCTGCACGGCGCGCGCCGACATGGCTTGGGGCGCTCGCCCTTGTCGTGGTCATGGCCATTGCTCGCGCAGCCACGGTGCGGGACGTGGAGATCCGCAGCTTCCCCGTGCCGCACGGCGCGCATCCGCACGACGTCTGGCCGGGGCGCAACGGCATCGTCTGGTACACAGCCCAGACCCAGGGCGCGCTGGGCCGCCTCGACTCGCGCACCGGCGAGGTGAGACAGATACCGCTCGGTCCCGGATCAGCGCCTCACGGGGTCATCGTCGGCGCCGACGGCGCGGTCTGGATCACCGACGGCGGACAGAACGCGATCCTCCGGTTCGAGCCCGACAGCGAACGGCTGACGAAGTTTCCGCTGCCGCCAGACACCGCCCATGCCAATCTGAACACGGCGACGTTCGATCGCCGCGGGCGGGTGTGGTTCACCGGCCAAAACGGCGTCTACGGACGCGTCGATCCGGCCAGCGGCGAGGTCCGCGTCTACCCGGCGCCGCGCGGGCCGGGTGCCTATGGCATCACGGCGACGCCGGACGGGGCGATCTACTTCGCTTCGCTCGCCGGCAGCTACATCGCACGGATCGACCCAGACAGCGGCGCGGCGAGCGTGATCGAGCCGCCGACGCGCGACCAGGGCGCGCGCCGCATCTGGTCGGATTCGCACGGCCGGCTCTGGGTGTCGGAGTGGATCGCGGGCCAGCTGGCGAGGTACGACCCCGCGCAGCACGGCTGGAAGGAATGGAAGCTGCCCGGCCCGAGCCCGCACGCGTACGCGGTGTGCGTCGACGCGCGGGATCGCGTCTGGCTCAGCGACTTCGGAGCCAACGCGGTGCTGCGCTTCGATCCGCGCGACGAGAGTTTCGCCGCGTTCCCGAGCCCACGGGCCGGCGCCTCCGTGCGCCAGCTCGCCGCCGCGGGCCCCGATGAGGGCGGGGCGGTCTGGGGTGCCGAGTCCGCAACCGACACGATCGTTTCGTACCGCGAACCATGACCGAGGAGCCAAGATGACCCGGCGTTTCGATGCAATCATCATCGGCAGCGGACAGGCCGGCCCGGCACTGGCCGCGCGGCTGACGAAGGCCGGCATGACCGTCGCGTTCGTCGAGCGCGAGCATTTCGGCGGCACCTGCGTCAACGACGGATGCATCCCGACCAAGACGCTGGTCGCCAGCGCCCAGGCCGCGTTCGTCGCCAGGCGGCATGCGGACTTCGGCGTCACCATCGGCGGGCCGGTCGGCGTCGACATGAAAGCGGTCAAGGCGCGCAAGGATGCGGTCGTCGGCGCCTCGGTCAAGGGGCTCACCGACTGGATCCATGGCATGAGCGGGCTCACCGTCTTCCGGGACGGCGCCCGTTTCGTCGGTCCCCACGCGGTCGCGGTCGGCGCGGAGGTGCTCGAAAGCGAGAAGATCTTCATCAATGTCGGCGGACGGGCCCACGTGCCCGACTGGCCCGGGCTGCGGCAGGTGGCCTATCTGACCAATACCAGCATCATGGAAGTCGATTTCCTGCCGCAGCATCTGATCGTGGTCGGCGGCAGCTACATCGGCCTGGAGTTTGCGCAGATGTACCGGCGGTTCGGTTCCCGGGTGACCGTGATCGAGCAAGGCCCGCGCCTGATCGCTCGCGAGGACGAGGACGTCTCGGCCGCGATCCAGCAGATCCTCGAGCGGGAAGGCATCGAGGTGCATCTCAACGCGACCTGCATCGGCGTCGAGGCGCGCGGCGGCGGGGTCGCCGTCACGGCCGACTGCGCGGACGCCGCGCCGGCGCTCGACGGGAGCCACGTCCTGCTTGCGATCGGCCGGCGGCCCAACACCGAGGAACTTGGGCTGGAGGCGGCCGGCGTCGCCGTCGACGAGCGGGGATTCATCAAGGTCGACGAGCAGCTGCGGACCAATGTTGCGGGAGTGTGGGCCTTGGGCGACGTCAACGGCCGCGGGGCATTCACGCACACGTCGTGGAACGACTACGAGATCGTCGCCGCGAACCTGCTCGACGGCGATCCGCGCCGCGTC
Source organism: uncultured Burkholderiaceae bacterium (assembly GCA_964512305.1). Taxonomy (GTDB): domain Bacteria; phylum Pseudomonadota; class Gammaproteobacteria; order Burkholderiales; family Burkholderiaceae_F; genus CAZEIW01. The sequence goes on from CAZEIW010000064.1 coordinate 7,613, forward strand.
ACGGACCGGATCCCCGCCTATGCTCTCTTCATCGATCCGCCGCTGGGGCGGATCGGCGCGACCGAGCGCGAGGTGCGCGCGTCGGGGCGGCGGGCGCTGATCGGGAAGATGCCGATGACCCGCGTCGGGCGCGCGCGCGAGCGCGGTGAAACCCAGGGTTTCATGAAGGTCGTCGTCGACGAGCAGACGAAGAAGATTCTCGGCGCCGCGCTCCTCGGCCTCAACGGCGACGAGATCGTGCACTCGCTCCTCGACGTGATGTACGCCGATGCGCCCTACACGGTCGTCTCGCGCGCCGTGCACATCCATCCGACCGTCACCGAGCTCATTCCGACGCTGCTGCAGGACCTGAAGCCGCTGACTTGACCCGCTGACTTGGGCCGCTGAAGCGAGCCGTTTCAGCCCACCGCGGCGGCGCTGGCCAGGCGGGCGCGGACGAAGTCGATATGCTGCCGCAGCACGTAGGCCTCGTCCGCGAACGACGCCGGCAGCTTCAGGTTGATCACCGCCCTTTCGATCACGCCGATCCGCTCCAGCATCTCGCGCGCGTGCTGCGGGTCGAGCAGCTGCTGGCTTTCGCGCTCCAGCGCCATCAGCTGCCCGTAACGGCGATAGATGCGGCTGCGGATGCGCCAGCCGTACAGCGACGGGACCAGGCGCACCGCGGGGATCAGCAGCACGGCAAGCGGCACGACGAGCACGATCAGGCGGTCGGCCAGGCTGGCGAGCCAAAACGGGAACTGCCGATAGACGAAGCTCTTGCCCGATTTGTAGTACCGGGCCGCGTCGTCGCTGATCGGGAAGTCGTGATCCATGGGCGACGGGAACTCGCCGGCGCGCTGCAGCAGCGAACCGCGGCCGTGCACCTCCCGGGCGGCTTCGATCAGCAGATCCGACAGCGCGGGATGGAGGTCAGGACGAGCGACGAGCTCGACCGTCGGCGCAAGCAGCGCGATCGGATGATCCGGCAGGTTCTGGCCGAGGTCGAACGCGCCCATCGGCAGTTCGATACGGCTCAAGTACCGCATGCGCCGCACATACGCCTCGGCCTGCACGAAATCGAAAAGACGCACGCCCGGCGTGTGCAGGAGGCGGCGGATCAGTTCGAAGCGCGCCGAATCGCCGGTCAGGAAGGCCGCCTCGATTCGATGGTCCAGCAGCGCCTGCACCGCGTCCTCGCCGGACAGTTGCAGCAGGGTCGTCCGGCCCCCGGGTTCGATGCCGTTGACCTTCAGCAGCGCCAGGGCGAGCGCCTCGCCGCCGCTGCCGGCGCGCCCGATCGCGAGGCGGCGGCCCTCGAGCTTCGACAGTCGGTCGATCGGCGCCTCGCTGCGGTACAGCACGAACATCGGCTCGTAGAAGACGCTGCCGAGCGATACCAGGTCGTCCGAACCGGGCTGCGGCGGCAGGCCGCCCTGGACGAATCCGACGTCGACGCGCACGTTCGGATCCGACAGACGCTTCAGGTTCTCGACCGAACCGAGCGACGGCAGGATCTGCAGCTCGATGCCGTTGCGGCCGAGGATCTTGCGATACCTCTCGGCGATGTTGCGAAAGGTGCTGCCTTCCGTGCCCGACGTCATCACGATCGTCTTGGGCGGCGCCGGACGGACATAGTGGACCGCCACGGCAGCGACCACGGCCACGACGAGCGCGATCGGGGTCACCACGACCGCCAGGTCGCGCCATGAGATGCGCATCAGGCGCGTCGGCAGCCGCAGGCGTGGTTTCTGCTTCGGTTCGTCCATCGGGTGTACGCCGGCCACGGTCGACCGACGGGCTCACGGCCCCGCAGATTACCGCACGCCGCCGAGACTCCCCTCTCCCGCACGGCGGGAGAGGGGCCGGGGGTGAGGGCGGCCGCCGCAGCTCCGCTCCTCACCCTCACCCCTGCCCCTCTCCCGCCGTGCGGGAGAGGGGACTCGAGCTACTGCCCGCCAGGCACCATGCAATCCCACGCGGTTGCACCGGCGTTTGCGTGCGGGCAGCGCTCCATCGTCGCAACCACCAGCGGTCCGGGACCGCTCGAGAACGAGACGTCCAGAAGCCGCTCGGGCACGTTGCTGATTTGAAAGCTCGCGTGCGCGACGCATTCCCGCGCGCCGCCGGCGGGAGCGGGACTGAGATCGAACGACAGATTCAGCCGGTTGCCGACGATTTCGAACGAAGGCATATAGGGGCGCTGGCCGCAGACGATCGGCGCCTCCGCGATGGCGGTGATCGTCGATCCGTTGCGGAACGGCCGCAGCCTTTGCACCAAGCCCCCGCCGGCTTCGTTGATCGGCAGGGCGATGAACTTCATCGCCGGCGACGGCGCCGCGGCCGCCGCAGCACGCGGCGCACCCGAGGGTGTCTTGTCGGTCCTGGGCAGCAGGCAGTCCCAGGGATCGCGAGTCACCTTGGCGCTGCCGCAGCGGGTCATCTGCCCGACGAGGAACGTGCCCGTCCGATTGCCGAATGTCACGTCGAGATCGCGATGCGGCATCTCGCTCACCTGGAACACCGACTTCAAGGTGCACGCTTCGGTCGCCCCGGCCGGCGCGTCGCTCAGCGAATACTGAAGATCGAGCGTCCGGTCGCCCAGGCGGAAGGCCGGTCGGGTGCCGGTCTGGCCGCAGATGATCGGCTCCTCGACCAGCACGACGATCGTGTCTTCCGCTCGGTACGGAGAGATGCGGTACTGCCCCGGGCCGGCGCGCCGCTCGGACCCATCCGAGGTGAACTTCAAGTCGGCCGCGGAGGGCGACTTTGCAACATGGTCCCCCGCCACCGTCGCGGGAGCCGCCACCGAAATCGTCGTGCCAGCCGAGGCCTCGGGGACCATGCAGTCCCAGACGTCGTGAAAGGCCTTGCTGTGCAGGCAGCGCGCCATCCTGGCGGTGGTTTCCGGTCCGCCGCGATGGGCAAATGCGACCTCCAGATCCCGATCCGGCATCGCGCTCAGCAGGAACGAGGAATGCGCCGCGCAGTTCTGGTCGCCGATGGTGGGATTGTCGACCTCGAGGTCGTATCGCAACAGCAACCTCGCCCCCTTGATCTCGAACGAGGGCTTGACGGGCCGCTGACCGCACTTGATCGCGTCCTCGACCTGAACCATCACCGTGTCCTCGGCGCGATACGGATGGACCTTCACGGCTCCGCCGCCGGCGGCCTGCGTCAGCGGAAGAGCGCTGAACTTCAAGGCTGGAGCCTCGGCTCGCTGCTCCGCCTGACCAAAGGCACCGGCACTGACGAGCGACAGGATGACCAAGACGAGTGGTCTGCTCACGATTCCTCCCAATGATCCGTTTCGAAGCGCGATCGAAGCCCGTGCGCGGCGCGCACGCGACGATCGCTGGTGTTGTGATCGAGTGGGAAGTCTGGCCGGGGGCTATTGAGTGCCGCTTAAGGAAAACGGCAGGTCGGCCGAATCGTCGAGAAACAAACGGATTCAGGTGATCGGACGATCACCACGAATGAGCGCTTTTCCGCGCGGCCGGCGCGCTTCCCGGGCCGCGGTCGCTCAACGCATCAACTCGTACTTCCCGCCGCGCTCGAGCGCCCGCCGGTAGGCCGGGCGGGTGTGTACGCGTTCCAGCCAGGCGATGGCCCTCGGGCGTCGCTCGTCGAGCCCCCCGCGGGCACGCGCCGCTTCCATCGGGAAGCTCATCTGGATGTCGGCGGCCGTGAATCGGCCGCCCACGAACCAGTCGGCCACCGCGAGCTCGGACTCGATGAAATCGAGGTTGCGCCGCAGGTTCGGAAGCACGAAGGAATCGAGCGCGCGGTCGGCGATCTTGCGCGCGACGGGCCGCACGAAAAACGGCATCGGCGCGCTCTTGATCCTGTCGAACACCAGCTTCATCAGCAAGGGCGGCATTGCCGAGCCCTCGGCGAAGTGCATCCAGTAGGTATACCTCACTCGTTCCGGCGTGCCGTCGGCCGGTGCAAGCCGCCCGGCTCCGTAACGCCCGACCAGGTATTCGATGATCGCGCCGGACTCGGCAAGCGTGAGCGTACCGTCCGAGATCACCGGCGATTTCCCGAGCGGATGCACCTCCCGGAGCTCGGCCGGCGCCAGCATGGTCTTGGGGTCGCGATAGTAGGGCTTGATCTCGTACGGCAGCTCCAGTTCTTCCAGCAGCCACAGCACGCGCTGCGAGCGGGAGTTGTTCAGATGGTGGACGGTGATCATCGCGGCGGCGCCCCGTTCGTGTTTGCGATCCGTTCGACGGAGCCGCCGGCATGACGGCCACGCACGGCCGTCATGGCTCCGCGAAAGACCGCGCCCGGATCGTCGCCGCCCGCGACGGTCATCGAGAGATCCTCCAGCAGCCCATTGTGCAGCCCGTAAACCCAGCCATGGACCGTCAGCTCCTGCCGGCGCGACCAGGCGTCCTGCACGACCGTGCAGCGGCAGACGTTGAGCGCCTGTTCGACCACATTGAGCTCGCACAGCGCGTCGACGCGGCGCGGCGCGGGCAGCGTCTCCAGCCAGGAGGCATGCCGGTTGCGCACGTCCTGGACGTGGCGGATCCAGTTGTCGGCCAGGCCGACTCGCTGGTCTTCCATCGCCGCGACGACGCCGCTGCAATTGGAGTGGCCGACGACGATGATGTGTCTTACCTTGAGCACGTCGATCGCGAACTGGATCACCGACAGGCAGTTCAAGTCCGTGTGCACCACGACGTTGGCGACATTGCGGTGGACGAACAGTTCGCCCGGCGCGAGGTTGACCAGTTCGTTGGCCGGAACACGGCTGTCGGCGCAGCCGATCCACAGATATTGCGGTGACTGCTGCTTCAGCAGGCCGGCGAAAAAACCGGGTCTCTGGGCCTCGGTCTTCGCCGCCCAGATCCGGTTGTTGTCCAGCAACTCCTGCAGGCGTGTCGACATGTCGAGCGCGATGGTAACCCGAAGAAGTTCGCCGTTACCCTCACCCCCGGCCCCTCTCCCGCGAGCGGGAGAGGGGAGCCCAAGCGGCCGCCGTGCCTCCCCTCTCCCGCTCCGCGGGAGAGGGGCCGGGGGTGAGGGAGCGGGCTCATACAATCCCGCCGTATGTCCGACACCCCTTCGCTGACGACGCTCGTCTCCGGGCTGCGCTTCCCGGAGGCGCCCCGTTGGCACGGCGGCCGGTTGTGGTTCTCCGACTTCTTTCGCCATGCCGTCTACAGCGTCCCCGTCTCCGGCGATCTCCAGGAGGAGGTCGGAATTGCCGGCAGTCCGAGCGGCCTCGGGTGGGACCCTGGCGGCAACCTGATCGTCGTCTCGATGCATGACCGGCGCCTGCTGGCCGTCAGGGACGGCGTCCCGCGCGAAATCGCCGACCTGTCGGCGCACGCCGACGGCCTTTGCAACGACATGGTGGTCGACGCTTCAGGACGCGCCTATGTCGGCAACTTCGGGTTCGACCTCTACGCCGGCGAAGCGCCACGACCGACGTGCCTGCTGCGGGTGGATCCGGACGGATCGGTTCACCGCGCGGCGGATCAGTTGTGGTTTCCCAACGGCATGGTGCTGACGCCGGACGGTTCGACCTTGATCGTGGCGGAAACCCATGCGCACCGCCTGACCGCCTTCGATGCCGCTCCCGACGGGAGACTGTCCGGCCGCCGCGTGTTCGCCGATCTGCCGGGCTCGTATCCCGACGGTCTGTGCCTGGACGCCGAGGGCGCGGTCTGGGCGGCGGATGCGCGCGGGCACCGCGTGTTGCGCGTCAGGGAGGGAGCGGCCGTGCTGCAAGTCGTCTCGACGGGCGCCCGCCGCGCCTACGCCTGCATGCTCGGAGGCGACAGCGGAACGACGCTCTTCGTCTGCACGGCGACCGCCATCGGCCCCGCGGCCGCACAGCGCGAGGACGGCCGCATCGAGTTCACGCAGGTCGAGGTGCCGCACGCGGGGCGGCCGTGAGGCCGGTGCGGCACGCAAAGGCGCCCGGCGCTAGACCTCCATCAGTTCCGACTCCTCGGCGGTCAGATGGCCATGCCGCCGGGTGTCGGGCATCAGTACCGCGGCGATCAGCGCGACGCCGCAGAGCGCGGTCACATACCAGAAGAACGTCGATTCGAAGCCGACCGACTTGAACCAGAGAGCGACATACTCGGCGCTGCCGCCGAACGCCGCGTTGGCGATCGCATAGGAGAGGCCGACGCCGAGCGCCCTCACGTGCATCGGAAAGAGCTCCGCCTTGACCAGCCCGCTGATCGACGTGTAGAAGCTCACGCCCGCGAGGGCGAGGATGACCAGGCCGAACGCCGCATAGGGATCGGTGACGCGCGCCAGCGCGCTCAGCACCGGTACCGTCGAAAGCACGGTGCACACGCCGAAGCAGATCATCGAAGTGCGGCGGCCGATCCGGTCCGAGAGCGCCCCGAACACCGGCTGAAGCAGCATGTAGCAGAAAAGCACCGCGGTCATCACCGCGCTCGCGGTCCGGGCGTCCATCCCCGCGGTGTTGACGAGATACTTCTGCATGTACGTCGTGAACGTGTAGAACACGAGCGATCCGCCGGCGGTGAACCCCAGCACGGTGAGGAACGAGCGCGGATAGCGGAACACGCCCTTCAGGGTTCCCGCGCCCTCCTGCTGCCGCACCGCCGACGAGGTCGTCTCCGCGAGCGAGCGGCGCAGGAAGAAAGCCACCACCGCGGCGACCGCGCCGATCGCGAACGGGACCCGCCAGCCCCAGGCCTTGATCTCAGCGTTGGACAGGAACTGCTGCAGGATCACGAGCACGAGGACGGCGAGCAGCTGGCCGCCGATCAGGGTCACGTACTGGAACGAGGCGAAGAAGCCGCGATGCCGGTGCAGCGCGACCTCGCTCATGTAGGTCGCGCTCGTGCCGTACTCGCCGCCGACCGACAGTCCCTGGATCAGCCGGGCCAGCAGCAACAGCGCCGGCGCGGCGACGCCGATGCCTGCATACGTCGGCAGCACCGCCACCAGCAACGAGCCGCCGCACATCATGCCGACCGCGATCATCATCGACACGCGCCGGCCGTGCCTGTCGGCGATGCGGCCGAAGAACCAGCTGCCGACCGGGCGCATCAGGAATCCCGCCGCGAAGACCCCGGCCGCATTGAGCAGCTGGGTGGTCTGGTCGCCCTTCGGAAAGAACTCCGAGGCGAAGTAGATCGCGGTGAAGGAGTAGACGTAGAAGTCGTACCACTCGACGAGGTTGCCGGACGAACCGCCGACGATCGCCCAGATCCGGCGGCCCGTGTCGGTGGCGCCGATGCCGTGGGCATGGCGCGGCAGAGTGTTCGTGGACATCGAATTCCCCCTCCGATGGGCCTGCATCGCGGCCGGCCCCTGCCGCTCACCTGATCGCCGCGCCGCGCTCCTCGAGGAGTTGCCGCAGCACCGACCGGTGGCAGTGACTTTCGTCCTCGCAGTAGCAGCCGACGGCGAAGTTCGCCGTCTTCGACAGCGCGGCCAGCACGTCGAGCAGCCTGACGCAGTCGTCCCGGTTCATTTCCGCCCGGAACTTCCGGATGAAGCTCTTCCACTCCGCTTCGGTTCCCGCCGCCCTTCCCTTGGCCATCAGTTCGGGGCTGGGCGACAGGGTGGGCAGCCAGACGTCGTAGTAGTCGCGGCTGGCGAATTCGCCCTTCGGGACGCCGCGCGGCGGCCGCCGCACGGTACCGATGCGCAGGCCTTCGTCCCTGGCGCGAGGCGACCCAAGCCGAACGATGCTGACGCTCATGTCCGCTCTCCGCCGCGGCGACGACCCGCGGCCATTGGGGCAGAATCCGTAAGTCCTCGATATGCGCGAGGTCGCGGCCGAGTCCCCGCGACCTGGCGGCCGATATACCAGCGCGCGGCCGACGACGTCAAGGCACCGTGTACGCGAGCATCGGCCGTGCTACCTTTGACGCGTCGACGGAGCGATGCTGATGCAGCGTCAGTTGCAGGAAACGCAGAAACACGGGGCGGCGGCCGGCGAAGCGGGGCGGCCGCACAACGCGGATTGGACCATCGACCAGGGTTGGGAGAACTACACCGCCGCCGAGCACGCGGTCTGGAAGACCCTGTTCGAGCGGCAATCCCGGCTGCTTCCGGGCCGCGCCTGCGACGAATTCGTTGACGGCATGCGCGAGCTGCCGATCGGTGCCGATCGGATCCCGCACTTCGAGCAACTGAGCGAGGTGCTCGCGCGCCACACCGGCTGGCAGGTCGTCGCCGTGCCGGGCCTCGTGCCGGACGACGTGTTCTTCGATCATCTCGCCAATCGCCGGTTTCCCGCCGGCCAGTTCATCCGGAAGGCGAACGAGCTCGACTACCTCGAGGAGCCGGACGTCTTCCACGACGTTTTCGGACACGTGCCGATGCTGATGAACCAGGTGATCGCCGATTTCATCCAGGCGTACGGCGTCGGCGGCCTGCGGGCGCAAAAGCTCGGCGTGCTGCCGTATCTGGCGCGGGTGTACTGGTACACCGTGGAGTTCGGCCTGGTCGAGCAGAACGGCGGCCTGCGCATCTACGGATCGGGGATCGCCTCGTCCTACACGGAGAGCGTGTTCGCGCTCGACGATCCGTCTCCCAACCGGATCGGCTTCGACCTGGAGCGCGTGATGCGCACTGGCTACCGCATCGACGACTTCCAGGAGACGTATTTCGCGGTCGGGGACCTCGCGGAACTGCTCGAGCTCGCGCGGATCGACTTCGCCCCATACTACGAGCGCGTACGCGGGGGGCAGGACCTCGCGCCGGGCGATCTCCTGCCGACCGATCGCGTGATCACGCGCGGGACCGGGCACTATCACGCCAACAGGCGCAATCATCGCGCTTGAGACCGATGGAGGGTGGCGATGAATGAAGATGGGCTTCGTGGGCTGATCGGCGACGTGCGGTCGGGAAGACTGTCCCGGCGGGATTTCGTCCACACGCTCGTGGGGCTGGGTCTCACGGCACCGATCGCCGGGCACCTGCTGATGCATGCCGGGATCGCGCAGGCGCAGTCACCCGCGCCGTACAAACCGACGCGACGTGGCGGCGGCGGCCTGCTCAAGGTGCTGTGGTGGCAGGGACCGACGCTGCTCAACCCGCATTTCGCGATCGGAACCAAGGATCAGGACGGCTCGCGCATCTTCTACGAGTCGCTGGCGGACTGGGACGCCGACGGCAATCTGGTGCCGATCCTGGCCGCCGAGATACCGACCGTGCAGAACGGAATGGTCGCGAAGGATCTGCGATCCGTCGTCTGGAAGCTCAAAAGCGGCGTGCAGTGGCACGACGGCAAGCCGCTGACCGCCGACGATCTGGTCTTCAACTGGGAGTATGCGGCGGACCCGGCGACGGCGGCGACGACGATCGGAACTTACAAGGACATCGAGGTCTCGAAGATCGACGGCCTCACGGTGCGGGTCGCCTTCAAGAAGCCGACGCCGTTTTGGGCCGACGCGTTCGTCGGCAGCCGCGGCATGGTCATCCCGCAGCACCTCTTCAAGCCGTACTCGGGCGCGAAGTCGCGCGACGCGCCGGAAAACCTCAAGCCGGTGGGCACCGGCGCGTACCGGTTCGTCGACTTCAGGCCCGGCGACATCGTGAAGGGCGAAATCAATTCCCGCTATCACGGCGAGAACCGCCCCTTCTTCGATGCGATCGAGATGAAAGGCGGCGGCGACGCCGTATCGGCGGCGCGCGCGGTCCTGCAGACCGGCGAATACGATTTCGCCTGGAATCTTCAGGTCGAGGACGAGATCCTGCAGCGCCTGGAGCAGGGCGGGAAGGGCCGGATCGACATCAGTGCCGCCGGCGACATCGAGCACATCCAACTCAATGCGACCGACCCCTGGACCGAGGTCGACGGCGAGCGATCGAGCCTCAAGACCCGGCATCCGCTCCTGTCCGATCCCGCGGTGCGCGACGCGCTCAACCTGCTCGTCGACCGGGCATCGATCCAGGAGCACATCTACGGCCGCGGCGGTATCGCGACGCGCAACTTTCTCAACAACCCCGAGCGCTTCCGCTCGCCCAACGGCAAGTACGAATTCGACGTCGACAGGGCGAACCAGCTGCTGGAGTCCGCCGGCTGGCGGCGCGGCGCCGACGGCACACGGTCGAAGGACGGCAAGGCACTCAAGTTCGTGTTCCAGACCTCGATCAACGCGCCGCGGCAGAAGACGCAGGCCATCATCAAGCAGGCGTGCCAGCGCGCCGGCATCGAAATGGAGCTCAAGGCGATCACCGCGTCGGTGTTCTTCTCCTCCGACGTGGCCAATCCCGACACCTACTCGAAGTTCTACTGCGACCTGCAGATGTACAACACGACGATGCCGCAGGCCGACCCCGGCGTCTTCATGAACCAGTTCTGCTCGTGGGAGGCCTCGTCGAAGGCCAACTCCTGGCAGGGTCGCGACATCACGCGCTGGCGCAACGACGAGTACGACCGGGTCTACCGCGCCGCGGAATCGGAGGTCGATCCGGTCAAGCGGGCGGCGATGTTCATCCGGATGAACGACCTCGTCGTCGAGAACAGGGTCGTGATCCCCGTCGTGAACCGCCCGCACGTGCAGGCCATGGGCAACAAGCTCAGGGCGCCGATGAGCGGCTGGACGAACAACACCTGGCTGCTGCAGGACTGGTACAAGGAGGCGTGACGGCCCTCGGGTTGCGCCGCCACCGCCGCGCCGGGCACACCGCACCGCGATGGGCAGGTACCTGCTGCGGCGTCTGCTGATCGCGATCCCGAGCCTGATCGGGATCAGCGTCGTCCTGTTCACGGTCCTCGCGCTCGCGCCCGGCGATCCGTTCGGCGAGCTGGCGACCAATCCGAACGTCCCGCCGGAGGTGCGGGCCGCGCTGCGCGCGCAGTTCGGAATGGACGATCCGATCGGGCTGCGCTACCTGCACTGGCTGGCGTCGATGCTGCACGGCGACTGGGGCTTCTCGTTTGCGAGCCGCGTCGACGTCGGCACCCTGATCCTGCAGCGCCTCCCGACCACGCTGTTCGTGCTCGGGTCGGCACAGCTGCTCGCATTGCTGATCGCGCTGCCGGTCGGCGTCTACGCCGCGACCCGCCCGTACACCCTGTTCGACCAGCTCGCCAGCACATTCGCGTTCATCGGCTTCTCGCTGCCGACCTTCTTCACCGGCCTGCTCTTCATCCTGCTCTTCAGCATCCACCTCGGCTGGCTGCCGTTCGTCTACAGCGCCGACATCGCCGCGACCGGATGGCGCTGGTACTGGGAGCATGCCAGGCAGGCGATCATGCCCGTGGCCGTGCTCGGCTTGTTCCAGGGAGCATCGTGGACGCGCTTCGTGCGCTCGGCGGTGCTCGACGTGATACGCCTGGACTACGTGACGACCGCGCGTTCCAAGGGCCTGCCGGAGCGGGCGGTGGTGCTCAAGCACGTCGTGCGCAACGCGCTGATCCCGGTCGTGACGCTGGTCGCCCTTCAGCTGCCGGCGGTCTTCGGCGGCGCCATCGTCACCGAGCAGATCTTCCGCATTCCCGGCATCGGGTCGCTGCTGATCAGCGCGATCCTCGCCAACGACACGCCGGTGATCATGGCGGTCACCTTCGTCTTCTCCTGCCTCGTGATCGCCTTCAACCTGCTCGCCGACCTCCTGTATGGCTGGCTCGACCCTCGGATCGCGTACCGCTAGCTCGGTGCCCGCGCGGGAGGTGCCGGGACACGTGTCCCTGGGCATGGAGTCCTGGCGGCGCTTCCGCCGCCACCGCCTCGCGCTCGCCGGCGCGGGAATCCTGGCCGTCGTCCTGCTCGCGGTCGGCATCGGGCCCATCCTGTGGCACGTGCCGATCAACGCGATCGATTTCGGCGCGCCGCTGGCGGGACCCTCCCTGCAGCACCCTTTCGGCACCGACGATCTCGGCCAGGACCTGCTCGCGAGGATGCTCTACGGCGGCCGCATCTCCATCGCGGTCGGCCTGTGCGCGATGGTGATCGCCGCGCTGGTCGGCACCGTCGTCGGCGCGCTCGCGGGCATGTCGCACGGAGCGGTCGATGCGGCACTGATGTGGCTGACCGATCTCTTCCTGTCCCTGCCGCAGCTTCCCTTGCTGCTGCTGATCGTCTACCTGTTCGGCGACCGGCTGAAGGCCCTGGTCGGGCCGCAGGTCGGCGTGTTCGTGATGATCGTGGCCGTGATCGGCGGATTCCGCTGGATGCCGGTGGCGCGGCTGGTCCGCGCGCAGTTCCTTTCGCTGCGCGAGAAGGAGTTCGTCGAGGCCGCGCGCGCGCTCGGAGCCTCCCCGGTGCGCCTCGTGCTGCGCCACATACTGCCCAACTCGCTGGGCCCCGTGATCGTCGCCGGCACGATCGAGGTCGCCGCGGCCATCATCGCCGAATCGACGCTGTCTTTCCTCGGCCTCGGCTTTCCTCCGGACATACCGACGTGGGGCCGCGTGCTGTACGACGCCAAGGACTATCTCGACGTCGCGCCGCACTGGGCCCTGTTCCCCGGCGCCGCGCTGTTCCTAGTCGTGCTCTCGATCAATTACGTCGGCGACGGGCTGCGCGACGCGCTCGACCCGCGCAAGGTGCTCTAGCGATGTCCGGGGCGCTGCTCGAGATCCAGGGGCTGAAGACCCATTTTTCGACCGACGAGGGCATGGTGCACGCGGTCGATGGCGTCGATCTGCGTGTCGCCCAGGGGGAAACGCTGGGCATCGTCGGCGAGTCCGGCTGCGGCAAGAGCGTCACCGCACTCTCCGTCATGCGCCTGCTGCCGGTGCCGCCTGCGCGCGTCGTCGCCGGCCGGATCGTCTGGCGCGGCCGTGACCTGCTCGAACTGGACGCCGCCGCGATGTGCGCGATCCGCGCCCGCGAGATCGCGATGGTCTTCCAGGAACCGATGACTTCGCTCAATCCGGTCTACACGATCGGCGAGCAGATCGCCGAGGTCGTCCGGCGGCACGACGGCCTCGGGCGCCGCGCGGCGCTAGAGCGCGCGGTGGAGATGCTCGGCACGGTGCGGATCCCGGCTCCGGAGCGCAGGGTCCGCGACTACCCGCACCATCTTTCGGGCGGGACGCGGCAGCGCGCGATGATCGCGATGGCGCTCGCCTGCCGCCCGTCGCTGCTGATCGCCGACGAGCCGACGACCGCGCTCGACGTCACGATCCAGGCGCAGATCCTGGAGCTCCTCGGCGAGCTCAAGGCGCGGCTCGGCATGGCAGTGATGCTGATCACCCATGCGATGGGCGTGATCGCGGAGTCCGCCGAGCGCGTCGCGGTGATGTACGCCGGGCAGGTGGTCGAGGAGGCGCCGGTCGGCCTGCTCTTCAGCGAGCCCCTTCATCCCTACACGCGCGGACTGATCCGCTCGATTCCCCGGCTCGATCGCGCTGGCGAACGCGGATCGCGCCTCGATGCGATCGAAGGCACGGTGCCCAGCCTGCTCGATCCGCAGCCCGGCTGCCGTTTCGCGTCGCGCTGCCGGCATGCGCGCGCCGAATGCGTTGCCGCCACCCCGGCGCTGCGCGAGATCCGGCCCGGACGCAAGGTGGCCTGCGTGCGGGCGGAGGCGTTGCGATGAGCGATGCGTTGCTGCGCGTGCTCGACCTCGTCAAGCATTTTCCCGTCCGCCGCGGCCTGCTGTCGCGCGCCGCCGGAGCCGTGCACGCGGTCGACGGCGTGAGCTTCGACCTCGCGCAGGGCGAGACCCTGGGCCTCGTGGGCGAGTCGGGCTGCGGCAAGTCGACCACCGGGCGGTGCGTGCTGCGGCTGATCGAGCCCACCTCGGGCGAGGTCTGGTTCGACGGCAGGAACGTCACGGCGCTCGACAGGCCCTCGCTGCGCCGGCTGGCGCGCGAGATGCAGGTCATCTTCCAGGACCCCTTTGCCTCTCTCGACCCGCGCATGACGGTGGGCGCGATCGTCGGCGAAGCGCTGACAATCCACAGGCTGGCGAAATCGCGGCGCGAGTTCGAGGATCGCGTCGCCCGGCTTCTGGAGGCCGTCGGCCTTTCCGCCGACCATATGCGCCGCTACCCGCATGAATTCTCGGGCGGGCAGCGCCAGCGCATCGGCATCGCGCGCGCGCTCGCCGCGTCGCCCCGGCTGATCGTCTGCGACGAGCCGGTTTCCGCCCTCGACGTGTCGATCCAGGCGCAGGTCATCAACCTGCTGGAGGACCTGCAGCGGCAGCTCGGCCTGACGTATCTCTTCATCGCGCACGACCTCGCGGTCGTCGAGCACATCAGCACGCGTGTCGCGGTGATGTACCTCGGCAGGATCGTCGAGATCGCCCCCTCGCGCCGTCTGTACGCGACGCCGCTGCATCCGTACACCGAGGCGCTGCTGGCCGCGGTGCCGGTCCCGGATCCGGCGCGCAAGCGCCGGCGTATCGTGCTCGAAGGCGAGGTGCCGAATCCCGTCGAGCCGCCGTCGGGGTGCCGTTTCCATACCCGCTGCCCCATCCGCGAGTACCCGCTGTGCAGGGAGGTTGCGCCTCCCCTCGAACAGAAGGCCGACGGGCATTGGGTCGCCTGTCACCTGCGAGGCATCGAGACGACATAGGAGGAACCATGGAATTTCTCTCTCTCGGCAAGACCGGCCTGAAGGTTTCCCGCATCTGCCTCGGTTGCATGACCTACGGCGCCCCGGCGACCGGCGCGGAGGCGAAAGCCGGCCGGCACGCGTGGGCGCTCGACGAGCGGGAGAGCCAGGCTTTCCTGCGCCAGGCGCTCGAGCTCGGCATCAACTTCTTCGACACCGCCAACGTCTATTCGAGCGGCGCCAGCGAGGAGGTTCTCGGCCGCTTCCTGAAGACCCATACGCGGCGCGAAGCGGTCGTCATCGCCACCAAGGTGCACGGCGTGATGCGCGACGAACCCAACGGGCGCGGACTGTCGCGCAAGGCGATCCTGCACGAGCTCGACCAGAGCCTGCGCCGCCTGCAGACCGACTACGTCGATCTGTACCAGATCCACCGCTGGGACTACGAGACGCCGATCGAGGAAACGCTCGAGGCGCTGCACGACACGGTGAAGTCCGGCAAGGTGCGATACCTGGGCGCTTCCTCGATGTACGCATGGCAGTTCGCAAGGGCGCTTCACCTCGCCGACCGGCACGGGTGGAGCCGCTTCGTCTCGATGCAGCCGCACTACAACCTCCTTTACCGCGAGGAGGAGCGCGAGATGATCCCTCTTTGCCGCTCCGAGGGCGTGGGCGTCATTCCGTGGAGCCCACTCGCCCGTGGCCGTCTTGCGCGCGCCTGGCAGTCCGAGCACACGAAGCGATTCGAGACCGACCAGTTCGGCAGGAACCTGTATTCGCGAACCGAGGAAGCCGACCGCAAGGTCGTCGACCGGCTGGGGAGCCTCGCGCAGTCGCGAGGCCTGCCGCGCGCGCAGGTCGCGCTGGCATGGCTGCTCGCGAAGCCGGGAATCACGGCTCCGATCGTCGGCGCGACCGCGACGCACCACCTCGGCGACGCCGTGGCCGCGCTTTCGGTGCGGCTGACTCCCGAAGAGATGAAATCCCTGGAGGAGCCGTACGAGCCGCATCCGGTGCTCGGATTCTCGTGATGCTTGCGGGTGACGCGGACCGGAGGGAGCGCTGATTCTGCGCTGCAGCAAGGACCGGTTGACCCGCGCTGCTGAACTGCCAATACTCCCACATGCTGCGTAGGGATTTGCGTTCCCGGGGGAGCGCCGATTCCCACGGCGGCATCCATTGGGAGCACGCCATGAAGACGCGTTCATGCCTGAGGGCATCCGGCATCGTCGCCGGCACGCTTTCCTCCGCGGCACTCGCGGCAACGCAGGAAGAAGTGCTGTCGGACATCACCAGGGGAATCTTCTACGCCTCGATCGCCTTCGTGATCCTGCTGATCGTCGGCGTGTACTTCATGAAGTCGCGCGACCGGCAGAAAGCGCCGCTGAGCAACATCTTCGCGACCAGCGACGCCATACACTCGGTCGGGCCGGGCACGGCCGTCAGCGAATGCGCGCGAATGATGAGCGGCGAGAGAATCGGCGCGCTGGTCGTCCTCGAAGGCGGGCAGTTGAAAGGCATCTTCACGGAGCGCGACGCGCTCAACCGGGTGCTTGCGGCGGGCCTCGACCCGAGAGTCACGAAGGTCTCGGACGTGATGACCCGGGATCCGTTCTGCATGACGCCGACGCAGACGGTCGGCGACGCGATGGGGGTGATCACCCGTCGCCGCTTCCGTCACCTCCCGATCATCGAAAACGGCAGCTTGCTCGCGGTGATCTCGAGCGGGGATCTCACGCGCTGGATGCTCGGGGATCAGGTCGGCGAGGTCCAGGAACTGGTCGGACTCGCGGCGCGGTCGTGACGGCCGCGCCCGGGCGGCGCTGCCAGAGCCGCGCCGCCCGGGCCCCTCGGTCCGCGTTTCAAGGCGCCTCGGCCGCCTTGGCACCCGCCAGCAGGCCCGCGTAGCGCGCGCGCAATTCGCGCTTGAGCAGCTTGCCGCTTGGATTCTTCGGCAGGCTGTCGACGAAGACCACCGCCTTCGGGACCTTGAAGTGCGCCATCTGGTCCCGGCAGAACGCCAACACCTGCGCCTCGCTCAGCTCGCAGCCGCTCTTGACCACGACGACCGCGGTGACCGCCTCGATCCAGTACGGGTGCGGCAGCCCGATCACGGCGACCTCCGACACGCCCGGCAGCCGGAAGATCGTCTCCTCCACGTCGCGGCTGGCGACGTTCTCGCCGCCGGTCTTGATCATGTCCTTCTTGCGGTCGACCACCTTGATGTAGCCGTCCGGATCGACCGTCGCCAGGTCGCCGCTGTGGAACCAGCCCCCTTCGAAGGCTGCGGCGCTGCGCTGATCGTCGTTGAAGTAGCCCTGCAGGAGCTGCGGCGAACGATGGACGATCTCGCCGATCTCGCCGGGCTTGACATCCCGCATCAGGTCGTCGACCACCCGCGTTTCGACGTTGAGCACCGGGCGCCCGGCGGACCCGGCCTTGCTCAGCTGTTCCTCCGGTTTCAACACGGTCGCCAGCGGCGCGATCTCGGTCTGGCCGTAGAAGTTCCACAGCCGCAGCGAAGGCAGGCGCTGCTGGATTTCCTTGAGCACCTCGACCGGCATGATCGACGCCCCGTAGTAGCCCTTGCCGAGCGCGGCGAGGTCCGTGGCATCAAAGCGCGGGGAGCGCAGCAGCGCGATCCAGATCGACGGCGGCGCGAAGAACGAGCCGATCCGGTGCCGCTCGAGCAGCGCGAGGATATTGTCCGCGGCCGGCTTCGCCGTGATGATGTTGGTCGCCCCGACGTAGATCGCCGGCCCGAGGAAGACATCGAGCTGCGCGCAGTGGTACAGCGGCAGCGCATGAAGCACACGGTCGGTCGCGGCGATCTCGCCCTCGACGACGCAGCTCACGTACTCCCAGAGGACCGCCTCGTGGGTCAGCATCGCCCCTTTCGGCATCGACTCGGTGCCGCTGGTGTAGATGATCTGCGCCAGCGATCGGCCGTCGATCGCGAGCGGCGGCGGCGTCGTCGCAGGCGCGAGCAGCGAGTCGAAGCTCCGCAGACCCGTCGCCGGCGGCGATTCGTCCTCGCCCGGCAGCGCGACCACCTCCTCGACGCGTGTCTCGCGCCCGGCCGCGTCCCGCGCCAGGCCGACCAGGTCCGGGCCGGCGCAAAGGAGGCGCGCCCCGGCGTGCCTGAGCACGTAGGCGACCTCGTCCGCGGTGAGCATGAAGTTGATCGGCACCAGCACGGCGCCGATGCGGGCGAGCGCGAAGCGCAACGCCGCAAACGCGTGCGAGTTGCGCGACAGGACCGCCACGCGGTCGCCGGCGCCGATGCCGGCGCCCAGCAGGCCGTGCGCGAGTCGATTGCACACCGCATCGAACTGCGCATAGGTCCACTGGACCGGACCGCAGACAATGGCGGTCTTGGAAGGAAAGCGCCTTGCCGTCCGGCGCAGCACATCGCCGAGCGTGTGGCGCCAGATCGCGCCGCCGGGTTCAAGCGCGCCCGGTTCAAACGACGTCGCAGTGTTCAAGCGGGGTCCCCTTCCCTGATCGACTCGCCTGCCTGCCTGCCCTGCACCATCGCCAGCACCTTCAGCGTCGTGTTCCAATTGCGGCAGGTGCCTCGAGTATCCAGCTTCTTTTCGATCAAGGGAACCGTCAGCTTCGATCGGCCGATCCCGTCCGCGTAGTGGATGTAAAGGTCGCGACCCCTGAGCCTCACGGCCTCGCGTCCTGCGATGGCGGCCTCCAGCGCCGCCAACTCGCGCTTGCCGGGTGCGGTCTTCAAGGGCATCGCCACGACATGCGCCGGATCGCGCCGGGACTCGGCTTCGAACGGATTGGCGGCGACGAGCGCGGCCCATTGCGCCGGCGTTCGCACGATGTAGTCGCACTCGAACTTCAATCGTTTCCCGGTTTCCACTTCCAGGAAGGACTCGAGCGCCGTCCCGGCCCGCCGCCCTCCCTCGAACACGACGTTTCCGCTCTGCAGGAGCGTGCGCACGTCCGAGAAACCGAGCGCCTCGAACATGCTCTTCAGGTCGGGCATGCGCAACCCACGTCCTCCGACGTTGACCGCGCGCAAGAGGGCAATTTGGACCGTCATCAATTCCCCAAGCGGTATAGGAATACTCGTCCGGGCTTCCCCATGATATCGACCGGCGCCTCGCGCTGACGCCGCCGTACTGAGTTCGACACCCTGTAGCGCGTGGCCGCAACGGCGAAGTCTGGCCGCGGCGATCGCCTGTTCAAGCGCCCGCGGGCATCCTCATCGCAGACACCTCCCCCCGTAGCCGGGGGGGGATTTTTCGGGTCGGGGCACCTAAGGTGCCGACCATGCGGCAAGGCATGCGCCGCGGCACCGAAACCGAAAATTCCCCAGGGGGAGACCGATGCAGCAAGGCAGACTGATCCAGGCAGCCGTCGCGATGGCGCTGGCCCATGCGATGACGGCCCGGGCGGCCGAGTTCACGCTCGACAACGGCGCGCAGGTGAGCTGGAAGACGACCGTGTCGCTCGGTCAGGCACGGCGCGCCGAGAACCGCGACCCGCACCTGCTCAACGCCAACAACGCCAGTCTGCTCGGCATCGGCGGCACCACCGGCGGCAACACCGACGACGGCGACCTCAACTACGGCAAGTGGCAGCCGTTCACCACGCTGCTCAACCTCTCGAGCGAGGTGGGCGTGCGCAAGGGCGAGTCCGGTGGCGCGCTGGGCGCGCGCGCCTGGCGCGATTTCACGCTCGAAAACGGCGACGTCGCCCACGGCAGCTTCAACAACCGCTACCAGGCCGGCACGCCGCTCAAGGACACCGGCTTCGAGCGCTTCGCCAGGTTCTCCAACGTGGCGCTGATGAACGCCTACGTCTACGACAGTTTCGAAACCGCGCCCGGCAAGCTCAAGCTCACGCTCGGACGCCACGTGCTCAACTGGGGCCAGGAGCTGTTCATCCAGGGCCTCAACCAGATCAACGCGCTCAACCTCAACGCCATCCGCGAGCCCGGCCTGGAACGCGCCGACATCCAGCTGCCGCAAGGCATGCTGTCGGCCAGGCTCGACATGGACAAGGGCAGGTCGGTCGAGGCCTTCTGGCAGTTCCAGTTCCAGGACAACGTCTACCCGGGCTGCGGCACCTACTTCCTGCCGGTCGACGCCAGCGTCGGACCCAATGCGCAGAACGCCTGCTCCGCAGGACTGATCCAGACCACCCGCGCCGCGGGCGACGCCGGCGGCCAGGCCGCAGGCCTGTATGCGCCGGCCGCCGCCACCCGCATGCCCGCCGGCGCCAACCAGTTCGGGCTCGCGATGCACTGGCCGCTGGCGTCGCTCGGCACCGACCTCGGCGCCTACGCGATGAAGATCGACAGCCGCAACCCGATTCTGAGCGCCGTCAAGGGCAACTCGCCGTTCCTGGCCACCACGCCCGCGCTGGGCGCCGCCGGCGCGCAGAGCAGCCTCTTCTGGGAGTACCCGCAGGACCTCGGCATCTTCGGCCTCAGCGCCCGCTCCAAGCTCGGCGGCTGGGCACTGGGCTCGGAGCTGAGCTACTTCCCCAACTTCCCGGTGCAGCTCGCCGGCGGCGACCTGCTCGCCGGCTACGTCTACTCGGCCAACCCCGCCGTGCTGTCGGCGCTGCTGCAAGGCGCCGGCGTGCCTGCGGCCGCCGCCCCGACCATCGCCGCGCTGATGCACGCCAACGAAGGGCCGCTCACCGCGCGCTACGCGGCCGCCGCCAACGGCGGCACCGTGCACGGCTACGACACGGTGCGCAAGGTGCAGCTGCAGCTCAACGCCGTCCGTGGCATCCCCGGCGTGCTCGGCACCCAGGCGATGACCATCGCTGGCGAGCTCGGCATCCAATACGCGGACGTCCCGGACCATGCCAACGGCACCCGCTACGGCCGCAGCTTCGTCTTCGGCACCGCCAACGCGCCCTCCTACAACCTGGGCGCCTACACTGCGCTGCCCGGCGCGCTAGGCGCCGTCGGCCGCGCCGTCACCCAGGGCGGCAGCTGCCCGATCCTCAACGCCACCGGCCAGGCCGGCTGCCGGGACGACGGCTTCGTCACCCCGTGGTCGATCGGCTACCGCCTGCGCACGCAGCTCGTGTACGCCAACGTGTTCGGCTCCAGCGTCACGCTCAAGCCCACGCTGTTCTTCTCGTCCGACGTCAGCGGCTACTCGGCCGACGGCCAGTTCAACGCCGGCCGCCGCATCACCCAGCTGTCGCTCGTCGCCGAGTTCGCCCGCCGCTGGACTGCCGAGCTCACCTCCGTGGCCTACAGCCACGACGCCAGCTGGGATCCGCTGCGCGACCGCGACTACTACGCCGCCAGCGTCAAGGTCGCGTTCTAAGGCAATCGGAATCGTCCGATACCGGAGAGGCGCTTTCGGCTGCCGCAACGCATCGAGACCAGCGCACTGCGTCGCGGTAGCATCCTCGCACCGATGCGCATCGGAGGCGAGCATGTCGAGCCAAGGTCCGTCGATCGTCGAATCTCCGGCGCCGCCGATCGAATTTCCCTCGACGACGCTGCCGCGATACATCCGCGAGCAAGCGCGTCGCCACCCCGACAAGGTCGCGATCGTGGATGCGCCCAGCGGGCGCATCCTTCGTTACGGCGAGCTCGACGTGCAGATCGGCCGCTTCGCCGCGGGCCTCGCGGCGCTGGGGTTCGAACCCGGCAATACGCTGATGATGTTCGCGCCGAACCTGCCCGAATGGCCGGTCGCGGCGCTGGGCGCGCTGGCCGCGGGCGGCATCGTCAGCGGCGCCAATCCGACGAGCCCCGCCACCGATCTCGCGCGCCAGATCCGCGATGCGAAGGCCCGATTCGTGTTCACCGTCGCGCCGCTGCTCGGGACGGTCCGGGAGGCGCTGGCCGCTGCGGGCGGTGCGACGGTCATCGTGCTCGGCGACGCCGGTGGCGAAGTCAGCTACGGGTCGGTGCTGGCCTGCAAGGATCCGGAGCCGGCGGTGCCAGAGGATCCCGATGCGCTTGCCGCGCTGCCCTACTCGTCCGGCACGACCGGAGTGCAGAAGGGCGTGATGCTGACGCACCGGACGATCCTTTCGAACGTGCTGCAGTACAACGCCGCGACATTCGAGCCCGGCGTGCGGGAGCGGATGGTCGTGCTCGCATTCCTGCCGATGTTCCACATCTTCGGGTTCACGGTCATCATGCTGTGCTGCCTTTCCGAAGGGATCAAGCTCGTCACGCTCGCACGCTTCGAACCCGAGCCGTTCCTCAAGGCGCTGCAGGAACATCGTGTCACGCACCTGGGCGTCGTGCCGCCGATCCTCCACTTCCTGGCGATGCATCCGCTGGTCGCCTCGTACGACCTGTCGTCGCTCGAGGCGGTCGGGTGTGGCGCTGCACCGCTCGGCAGTTCGCTGGAGCGCAAAGCCGCGGAACGGCTCGGCTGCAAGGTCGCGCAGGGCTTCGGGATGACGGAGTCGTCGGGGGTCGTCGCCGTCACCTACCCGGATCGCGCGCGCGTCGGCTCGAGCGGGCAGCTGCTGCCCAACACGCAAGCCCGGGTGGTCGATCCCGCCACGCGAGGCGACGTGGCCCGCGGCGAGACCGGCGAGATCTGGTTCCGCGGCCCGCAGGCCTTCAAGGGCTATCTTAACCAGCCCGATGCCACCGCGGCAACGATCACGAAGGACGGCTGGGTGCGCACCGGCGACATCGGCCACATCGACGCCGACGGCTACCTCTATCTGACGGACCGCCTCAAGGAGCTCATCAAGGTCAAGGGCTTCCAGGTCGCGCCCGCGGAGCTCGAGGCGCTGCTGTATACGCACCCGGACGTCGCCGACGCCGCGGTCATCGGCCGCAGCGACGAGCGGGCCGGCGAAGTGCCGGTGGCCTATGTCGTCGCACGGGGCGCGCTCGATCGCGAAGCGCTGAAGGCATGGGTCGCACAGCGCGTCGCGGAGCACAAGCAGATCGCCGACGTCGTGCTCTGCGAAGCGATCCCGAAGACGCCGTCGGGCAAGATCCTGCGCCGCGTGCTGCGCGAGCAGGATGCAAAGCGCGCGGGGAGCACGACCGGCCGCATCTGAAACCGCGTCATCCCCGGGCGCAGTCCCGGGGATCCACGCCCGCCCTCAGGGGCCTGCCCCGAGGGTCGGCGTGGGCCGGAAGCGCTTCGTTTCACTCCGACGTGGATGGCCGGGACAAGCCCGGCCATGACGTGCTATTGGCGTGCTCCGCAGCGGGCGTCATCTCCGCGCGCAGTCCCCGGGAAACTCATGCGGGCGCCTGCGCCGCCCCGGCCGCGCCGGCGGCAGCGCCGGCGTCGACGGGCAGATCGGCGCCGCGCATATCGCCTTCGTAGCTGCGCGCCGCGATCGTGAAGCACGCGACGGCCACGATGCTGAACAGGGGCGTGATGGTCATCGCGAATCCCAGCCCGTAGGCATCGGAAAGCATGCCGGCGATGAACGGCCCGGCCGCCAGCCCGAAGAGGTTGCGGAACAACGACAGCACCGAGGCGCCGGTGGCGCGCACGCCGGGATGGATGACGTCGATCACGACCGCGGAGATCGCGCCGGCGGTGCAGGTCGCGAGGAAGCCGCCGACGGCGACCAGCAGGAACTGCACATCCGGCGCGAGCGGGACGACGAAGGCCGGAGTCAGCACGCACAGGCTGGCCGCACAGACGATGGCGACGGCGTGCAGCTTGTTGCGCGCCCGGTAGGCGCCCGCGCGATCGACCACGAAACCCCACACCATGCTGCCGAACGCCCCGCACAGCACGACCAGCGCGGCCTTGATCGACGCCTGCTGGGTCGGCATGCCCTGCACGCGGCTCAGGTAGCTCGGCATCCAGGCCCACAGCGCGGAAACCACGATCAGCTGCGCGGCATCGCCCACGCATACCCACGCCATCGTGCGCGAGCGGACCAGCGCGCCGGCGATGAACCTGACCGCGTTGCCGGTCGAGCTCGCCGCCCGGCTCAGGGGCGCCGTCAGCGCGACGGTCTTGTAGTCGCGCACCTTGAGATAGACGAGTGCCAGCACCAGGCCGGGGAACCCGACCACGCCGAACGCCGTCTGCCAGCCGTAGCGCGCGGCGATCACCCCGCCGAGCAGCACGCCGAGGACCGAGCCGATCGAAGCGGCCGCGAAGAACGTCGCCATCAGGCCGGCGCGCAGGCGCGCCGGGAACAAGCTTGCGATCAGCGCCGCGCCCACCGAGCCGTAGCCCGCCTCGCCCAGGCCGACCACCGCGCGCGCCGCCAGCAACAGGCCATAGGTGCGCGTGAACATGCACGAGACGCTGGCAAGGCTCCAGACCGCCGCCATGGCGACGATGCTCCTGACGCGGCTGCCGCGATCGGCCAGCAACGCGACCGGGATGCCGGCCAGCGCGACCGTGATCGAGACCACCGACACCAGCGCGCCGAGCTGCTTGTCGGACAGGCCCCAGTCGGTCTTCATGTGCGGGAACAGCGACACGATGACCTGCCGGTCCATGTAGTCGAACAGCATCAGCGCGAAGGTCATCGTGAACGCGAACCACGCGTGGCCCCGGCCTACCAGGTAGCCGCCCGCGTCGTCGCGGCCGCTCGTGTGCAGATTCATGGGTCCGCCTGTGAGGTCGTCGAGCGCGGTCAGGGAACGAGTACCGTGGCGCCCACGGTCCGGCGCGATTCGAGGGCCCGGTGCGCCTGCGCGGCGTCGGCCAGCGCAAAGACCTGCCTGGGCTCGCTGACGATCGAGCCGGCGCGCACCATCGCGAACACCTCGTCGGCCATGGCCAGCATCTGCGCGCGCGGGGTCGCGTAGTGGACCATCGCGGGGCGGGTCACCCACAGCGAGCCCTTGACCGCCAGCAGCGTGGTGTCGATCAGCACCGGCCCCGACGACGTGCCGTTGCTGACCAGCGTGCCGCGCGGCGCCAGGCTGTCGAGCGAGGCCGTCAGCGTGTCCTTGCCCACCGAGTCGTACACGACCGGCACGCCCCGGCCCCCGGTCAGCGCCCGCACGCGCTCGGCGATGTTCTCGCGCGCGGTCACGATCGTGTGCGCGCAGCCGTTGGCGCGGGCGATCTCGGCCTTCTCGTCCGAGCTGACCGTGCCGATCATCGTCACGCCGATCGCTCGCGCCCACTGGCAGGCGATCAGGCCGACGCCGCCCGCCGCGGCGTGATAAAGGATCGTGTCGCCGCTCTTGAGCGGATACACCTGGCGGAACAGGTACTGGGTCGTCATCCCCTTCATCATCAGCGTCGCGGCCGTCCGATCGGACACATCGCCGGGGAGCGGGATCAGCACATCGGCCGGCATCACGCGGACGTCCGAGTAGGCGCCTTGCGGACCGAGCAGGTAACCCACGCGATCGCCCGGCTTCAGATCGTCGACGCCGGGGCCGACCGCCTCGACCACGCCCACCGCGTCCGAGCCCAGCCCGTTGGGCAGCGGCAGCGGGTAGCGGCCGGTGCGGAAATAGATGTCGATGAAATTGACCGCGACGAAGGTGTGCCGCACGCGCGCCTGGCCTGGACCGGGAGCGCCGACGTTCACGTTCTCGAGCTTCAGGACCTCGGGGCCCCCGGTTTCATGAATGCGGATGGCGCGTGCCATGTCGTGTCTCCGTTGTATTCGTCCAAGCGCCTTCGTCCAAGCGCATTCGTCTCGGCGCGTTCGTCTCAGGCGTGCAGCCGCGCCGCGGCGCCGGCCAGCTCGTCGATGAAAGCCCTGGCTGCGGGCCATTCGCCGTAGCCGGAGGCGGGGTTCAGGTGCCCGACCTCGCCGAGATCGGCGAGGCGGCTCCCCCAGTCGCGCGCGAGTCCGGCCACGCGCTCGAAGCTGCTCAGCGGATCGTTGCGGCTCGCGGCCACGATGCTCGGGAACGGCAGCGGGGAACGCGGCACCGGAAGCCACCCGCCCGCGCGCAGAGCTTCGATCGCCGGATAACCCGCGGGCATCGGCCGCTCGAAGTCGGGCGGCGTGGCGAGCAGCGCGCCAAGCACGGTGCGCCCGGTCTGCAGGGCCCAATGCGCAAGCATCACGCAGCCGCCGCTGTGCGCGACCACGATCAGCGGCCCATCGACAGCCTGCGCCTCGCGCTCGATGGCGTCCACCCGGGCGGCGCAATCGAGGTCCTCGCGGCCCATGGGCGGCACGCCGCGCACGCGCGGGAGGCGGCCGGCCAGCAGGGTCTGCCAGTGCTGCGCGACGTGGTCGCGCAGCCCCGGCACGATGAGCACGGTCGGTTCGGGCATCGCAGCCTCGCGCTGGCTCAAGCGGCCTTCAGCAGCCCGCGCTGGCCAACCGTGCGGTTGGGCGCGAAGCCGTTCTTCGCCAGCGTTTCGTCGGCATCGCGGTAGAACTCGCCGATCCGGTAGATGCGGCGCGCTTCCTTGCCGTCGGCGATCCCGCGGCCGAATTCGCGCGCGATGCGCACCAGCTGCTCGACCTGCCTGACGCTGCTCGCCTTGCTCTTGCGGTCCTGCGCCCAAAGATTGTCTTCGATCCCGCAGCGCACGTGCAGGCCCATCGCGATCGCCATCATGTTGACCGGCAGCACGTTGAGCATCGACGATTCCAGCGTGAGCACCGCGCCATCAGGCACCGCACGCACGAAGTTCGCCAGGTTGTAGATGTTGGGCGCATCGAAGCCGCCGCCGATCGCGACCCAGGTCAGGATCAGCGGCACGTTGGCGTCGCCGCGGCGCATCATGCGCTCGAGCGTCTCCAGCTGAGTGATGTTGGCGAGCTGGAAATGCGACTGGATGCCTTTGGCCGAAAGCCGCCGGATGTGCTCTTCGACCCACTCCGGGCCGCCGGGAATGGTCATCTCGCGGTAGGCGCGGTAGTTTGCCGGCTCGGCCAGCGAGGTGCCGCGAAGATCGGCCTCGCACATCTGCTCGACCACGTTCATCTGGTTGCTGTTGACGACGACGGTCACCTGATCGGGCGCGGGCTCGAGGTCTGCCAGCATGTGCCGCGTGTCGTCGCTCAGCC
Organism: uncultured Burkholderiaceae bacterium; assembly: GCA_964512305.1. Taxonomy (GTDB): domain Bacteria; phylum Pseudomonadota; class Gammaproteobacteria; order Burkholderiales; family Burkholderiaceae_F; genus CAZEIW01. The sequence continues at coordinate 33,991 of CAZEIW010000064.1, forward strand.
ACTTGGCGGCGGCCCCTTCGCCCTCCGGCGAGAACGAGATCGAGCCGCCGATCTGCAGGATCATGTCGGGCACCGCCTTGCGCAGCCCGGCGAGCAACTCGTTGAACTTCGACAGGCGCTTGCTGCCCTTGCCGTCGGCCTCGCGCACGTGAACGTGCAGCACGGTGGCGCCGGCGTTGTAGCAGTCGACCGCCTTTTGCACCTGCTCCGGAATGCTGATCGCGATGTCCTCCGGGAAGTCCGAGGGCATCCATTCCGGCCCATAGGGCGCGCAGGTGATGACGAGCTTGTCCTGGTTTTCCGGGAACAACGATCCGTCGAGGAAGTTCATCTTGGGTTCCTTGTGATGGGGGAAAAGGGGTCCGCGAAGATCGGGGTTCAGAACGGCGTGTCGCCCATGATTCCGGCGCGTTCCATCTTGCGATGGCAGGGCGGGTAGTCCATCACCGCGTAATGCTGGGTGCTGCGGTTGTCCCACATCGCCATGCTGTTCTTCCTCCAGCGCCAGCGGACCTGGTACTCGGGGATCAAGGCCTGGCTGACCAGGTAATTGAGCAGCAGGCTCGCGCCCGGATTCGCGTCCTGTCCGAAGCGCACGTTGGCCGGCGTGTGGAAGTTCGTGAAGTGCGTCGTGAAGGCGTTCACGAACAGGATCTTCTCGGCCGTCTCGGGATGGGTGCGCACGACCGGGTGCTCGGCGTCCGGAAACTGCGCCTTGAGCGCCAGGCGCTTCTCGATCGGCATCGCCGCGCCGAAGCTCGCCTCGATGCTGTGGCGGGCTCGCAGGCCGGCGATCCGGGTCTTCACGTGCTCGGGCAGGTTCTCGTACGCCAGCACCATGTTGACCCACATCGTGTCGCCGCCCACCGGCGGGCATTCGACACAGCGCAACACGCAGCCGAACGGGGGCTTCTCGCGCCAGGTGGCGTCGGTGTGCCAGGCGTTCTCGTAACGGTCGATCGGCGCCTCCGGCGACTTGTAGATTCGCACCAGTCCCGGATTCTCGGGATCGCTGCCGGCGACCGGGTGGTCCTCGAGCTCGCCGAAGTGGCGCGCGAAGGCCACGTGCTCGGCCCGGGTGATGTCCTGGTCACGGAAGAACAGCACCTTGTACTGCAGCAGGAGCTTGCGGATTTCGGCCACCAGCGCCGGATCGCGGGAAGCGATGCCGAGATTCACGTTGCCGAGCTCGGCGCCGATCGAGCAGGTCAGGGGTTCGACCTTGATCGAAGTCTGCAGGGCGCCGGATCGCACGACGGCCGGTGCGCCGCCTGCGTTCGGTTGGGTCGTTGCGATGGTCATGGCTCTGTGTCTCCGGATTGCCTACCCTATGGAAGCGCAGCTTACGGATGCCGCGCCGGTCCCTCACCCCCTGTGTGGAGGGGGTGGGGGACGAGCTCAGTGCAACTTTTGCGCCACGAGCACGAACGCCGCCAGGAACGCCGCCTCGATGCCGAGCAGCGCGATGGCACGGGCGCCGACCTTCTTCATGTCCGGCAGCGAAGTCTTCAGGCCGACCGCCGCGATCGCGAGCACCAGGGAGGCGCGCGAGATCTCGTTGAGGCCGGCACCGACCGGCTTCGGAATCCACCCGAGGCTGCCCGCGATCACCAGGGCGAGGAAGCCGAGCAGGAACGGCGGCAGCAGGCGATCGGCGCCGCCGCCCCGCGTCGGTACCGATTGCCGGCGCCGGCGCACGGCAACCGAGATGGCCATGACGACCGGCAGGAGCAGCGACACGCGCAGCATCTTCGTCAGGACCGCGTAGTCCCCGACTTCCGGCGAGATGCTGTAGCCGGCACCGACGACCTGGGCGACATCGTGGATCGTGCCGCCGAGGAAGATTCCGGCCTGGTTCGGCCCAAGCGCCGCCATCCCGACGATGACCGGGTAAAGGATCATTGCCAGCGTGGAAAGGGCCGTGACCCCTGCGATCGTGAAGATCAGCTCGCGCTCCGACTTGTCGTCCTGCGGCAGCACGGCGGCGATCGCGATGGCAGCCGACGCCCCGCAGATCGCGGTGGCGCCGCCGGTCAGGATGCCCATGCGGCGCGACAGTCCGAGCAGGCGCGCCAGGACGGTGCCGAAGGCGATGGTCAGCACCACTCCCGCGACCAGCAGCAGCCCGTTGTACCAGCCGAGCCCGCCGAGCTGGTCGAGGGTGATGCGGGCACCCAGCAGGGCCACCCCGAAGCGCAGGATCCACCGCGACGCGAAGTCGGCGCCGGCCCGGGCAGACCCCTCGGCCGCCACCGGGTTGAGCGCCATGCCCAGCAGGAGCGCGTAGAGCAGCGTCGGTCCGCCCCGATGGTCGGCGATGAACGCCGAGGCGACGGCAATCACGGCGCTGAGGAGCAACCCCGGCCACCACTGCCTCAGCCCGCTGCGCCACCCCGGCGCCGCCACGCCGGGCGAGACGATCGAAATCTGGTTCATGGCCGGTCATCCCTCTCTGGCTGTCGAGGGGACCGAGCTTAGGCGGCGGGCGCGGAGGCCTCACCCCCTGCGCGGAGGGGGACGCGCCCTCAGGGCGCTTCTTCCAGCAGCCCCAGCACCTGCGCGCGGCGCACGACCTGCTTGCGGGTATCGGCCGACAGCTTCCCGAACAGGTTCTTCATGTGCCACTTGATGGTTTCCTCGCCGACTTGCATCGCGCGCGCGATCTCCTTGTTCGACAGGTTGCGCGCCACCAGCTCGAGCACCTCGCGCTCCTTTGGGGTGAGCGCCATGCTCGGCGTCGCACGCGGCCCAGTGCTCTTCGAGTCGCCGGGCGCGCGCAAGGGCGCGGCCAGCGGCCCGCGGACCGCGGCAGCAGGCACGCCGGCGCCCTGGCCCGGGCCCGCCAGCACGCGTTGCGCCCAGTCGCCCAGCGCGGGATTGGCGTCGGCGAACAGGCGCGCAAGTCCGAAGGTCTGCGCCAGATCGGCGGCTTCGCGCAGCATCGCCGTGCTGTCCTCGCCCAGCCGGTGACGCGCGAAGGCACGCAGCCCCATCGCTTCGAGGCGCGGGCGGCCCAGGCTCAAGCGCGACGCGAGGCTGCCGGCCCGCTCCAGCGGCGTGAGCGCCGCGCGCCAGTCCTGCGCGGCGATCGCCGCGTGCGCATGCGCGAGCGCCTGCAACAATTCGACTTGCCTTCGCCAAAGGGGCCCGGCCGGCATGTCTTCGCGCGCAAGGATCGCGTCAAGGCGCGCGGAGAGCGCGCGGCAGGTCTCGGGCCGGTAGCGCCGCGCGTTCATCCGCACCTGATCGGCGAGCGCGGCCACGCAAAGGCGCGGCAGATCGCGGCTGACGCCCACCGCGTAGAGCGCGTCGAGCAACGCCACCGCTCTGTGCTCGGCGCCCCGCGCCGCCGAGATGCGCGCGGCGGTACGGTAACCGAGCAGGACCGCGTCAGGCACCCCATGGCGCTCGACGACGTCGAGGCGATTGGCGAGGATCCCCGCCGCCTCGTCTGGCCGATCCCGCTCCCACACCGCTGCCGCGAGCAGCGTCGCCAGCATGCACGCGAACGGGCTGCGGCGCCCGAAATCGGCGTCGGTGGCCGCCAGCGCGGGGCGCAGGAACTCTTCCGCCAGGATGACCTGGCCTTCCCAGACATAGGACAGGCCGGTCACGAATTCTCCCCAGCGCGCGACGTAGCCGAACACGTCGTCGTCGCCGCCGCGCGGCGCCTGCTGCTGGCACAGGCGCGCGCGGGCGGGATCGCCGTCGAAAAGCGCGCGGAAAGCCTTGCGGTTCGCGTGCACGACCAGCAGCTTCGGGTCGGTCAGGGGTGGTGCCTCGGCCCAGGGGTCGTGCAGCTCCGCAAAGCGGTCGAGCTGGTCTGCGAAGCCTGCAGCGCCGCTGCGGATCAGCGCGCATTCGCACTGCAAGGCGGGGTCGCCGCCGGCATGCTTCAGGATGCGCGCCACCAGGCCTTCGGCCTCGGCGTGGCGCTCGCTGGTCGCCAACGCCCATGCCGTGGCGAGCGCAAGCCGCGGCCGCCGGTCGAGTTCGGCGCGCGGCATCCGTTCGAGCCAGTCGAGCACGACGGTCTGGCGGCCGCGCCGGATCAAGCCCTCGTACAGGCACCGCTCCGCAAGATCGTACGCGGCCTCGTCCTGCCCGGCGGCCAGCGCGTGGCGTGCCGCGTCCTCCAGCAGATCGTGCGCGGCGAACCAGCGCGAGGCGCGCGCATGCAAACCCTCCTCGTCCGAAGACGCCCGCCGCTGGAACCGCTCGCGCAGCGAGTCACGCGCCAGCGCGTGCATTCGCAGCCATTCGCTGCCTTCGTCGGAAAGGAACACCGGAGTGTCGCGCGCCAGCCGCGCAAGCCTTTCCGGCGCATCGTCGGCTCCGATCAGGACCCGGCACAGATCGGGATGCAACCGGTCGACGACGGCGATCCTCTGCAGGAAGTCGGCATCCGCCGCATCGAGGTTGGCCAGCAGCAAATCGAGAAAATGCCCGTGCAACTCGCCCGAATGGGCGGCCATCGCGGCGATCGCCGCCTGCGGGTTCGGCGAGCGGGCGAGCGCCGTCAACGCAAGCTGCAGCCCGAGCGGCCACCCCTCGGTCAGTTCATGCAGGCGCGCGCTGTCGTCGGCATCCACCCGGTCGCCGAGGCGGGCACGGATCAATGCCACGGACTCCTCGCCTCGAAAGCGCAGGTCGCGGGCGTCCAGTGCCGCGCACTGGCCATAGGCCGTCAGATCGGCCAGGCCCAGATCGCAGTCGCTGCGCGCCGCGATGATCAGCCGCAGGTTGGCCGGCACGTTGCGGCAGACGTAGTTCAACGCCTCGCGCGATGCAGCCGGCAGCCGGTCGGCGCCGTCGATGACGAGGACGACGTCGAGCGCGAGCTGCGCGATCTCGGCCAGCCATTCGGTGAAGTCGACCAGTCCGCCGCGCGCCCCGCCTTCGAGCAGCGTGCGTCCGAACCGGGGCCGGCCCGAAGCGATGCGGACCGACAGCGCCATGCCCTGCAACAGCCGCTGCTCGGCGTCGGCCGCTTGCGCGGAGAGCCAGCCGACCACCGCGCCGCGCCCGAGGTGCTCGAGTCGCCATTGAGCCAGCAGCGAGGTCTTGCCGAACCCGGCCGGCGCCTGCACCAGGACGACCGCGCGATCCCGCAGGCCGGATTCGTCCAGACGCAGGCGCGGGCGCGACGCGATGTCCCTGGGAACCCGCGGCGGCGTGACCTGCAGGACGAGGTCTGGGACGGGCCCCGCGGTGGGGGCGTGCGCGGTCGTGGCCAAGCGGATCGGGGAAAGCAGCGGCGCGGGCCGCGGCCCGGAAAGCGTGCCGGATGCGATCGATTCTATGACGGATTCGACCTGCGATGGCGCGCACCCGGATGCTGCATTGCGCTCGCGCGGCCTCCCCCCTCTCGATTAGGGGGGTGCACGCGCCGGCGTCGGCCTACGATGCGCCGGGTCCGCCTCAGGAGAGTTCCCATGTACCGACATCTGCTGGTTCCGATCGACGCGACCGATCTGTCGATCGAGACGATCGGACAGGGGGTCGAGTTCGCGCGTGCCGTGGGCGCGCGCATCACCTTCTTCCATGCGGTCCAGGATCGCGCATCGACGCTCTTTGGCGAGGGCGAAATCGCGCGCGTGGCGGCGCCGGACGACTGCGTGTACGCGGTCGAGGGGCGCGCGCGCGAGCTGTTGGCCAAGGCCGAGTCGGCGGCGCGCGCCTACGGCGTGCCGTGCTCGTCGGCCAGCACCGTCAACAACAGCCCCCACGCGGCGATCCTGGCCGCCGCGCGCGACGCCGGTTGCGACCTGATCTTCATGGCTTCGCACGGCCGGCGCAGCAAGGTCGGCATGATGCTGGGATCGCAGACGCTCAAAGTGCTGATGCAGTCGACGATACCGGTGCACGTCTGCACGACCGGCGAGCCGGCCGCCCCGGCGCGTGCGATCGGCATCATCCGCGACGAGCATCGTTCGCTCGCCGCGGTGCTGCATGCGACGATGCATCTGCTCGATTCGGCACGCCGCGAAGGCAAGGCACCCGACGCCGATTCGCTGCGCGCGGTGATGCGCTACATCCGGAACTTCCCGGTCGCCCTGCACCATCCGAAAGAGGAGCACTTCCTGTTCCGCAAGCTGCGCGAGCGAACCTCGTCGCTGGATGCCGAACTGGACGAACTCGAGCGCCAGCACCAGCGCGACAGCGAGCTGGTCGCCGAGCTGACGCTGCTCGTGGAGCGCTGCCTCGAGGCGGCCGCGCCCGCGCCGGCCGAGGTCGAAAACGCGTTCGCGCGCTACGCGTCGTTCCTGTGGGAGCACCTTGGCCGCGAGGAAGGCGTGATCCTGCCCGCGGCGCAGCGCCACCTGAAGCCGGAGGATTGGGCGCAGATCGATGCCGCGTTTTCTGCCAACCAGGACCCATGCTTCGACGCCCGGACCGAGGCCGAGTACCGGCAGCTCTTCGTGCGCATCCTGAACCTTGCGGCGCAATACGGCTGATTCGCCGGCGCGGTCCGCAGCGGGGCCGGGCCGCGGTATCCTGCCGCCGCGCACGCTCCGCGCAACACGGCCGACAGCGGCCGCGAACTGGAGGCGCGGACACCGCCCGCGCACAACCCCGCTTCTGAGCATTCCGAGCGCCGCAAAGGATCGCTTCTGGAAGCATCGCCCGGTCTCTTCACGACCAGCTGGCCGTCGGCGGCGCCGCGTGCCGCGGTGGTCATCGCCCACGGGTTCGGCGAGCACATAGGACGCTACGACCGGCTCGGCCGCACGCTGGCCGATGCCGGCTTCGCCGCCGTCGGTTTCGACCTGCGCGGACACGGCCGCTCGGGCGGCGTGCGCGGCGACGCGCCGTCGTACCAGGTCATGATCGACGATCTGGCGGGCGTGATCGCCGGGGTCCGGGCCGATCGCCCCGGCCTGCCCCTGTTCCTGTTCGGCCACAGTTTCGGCGGCGGCCTGGTGCTGCACTGCGCGCTGCAAAGCCCCGGGGACTTCGCCGGCATCGTCGCCACCGGGCCGTACCTCAAGCTGGCATTCGAGCCCCCACGCTGGAAAGTCGCTCTCGGCCGTGCGCTCAGCCGCGTCTACCCCGGCCTGCGGCTGCCGACCGAGCTGGCAACGCAGTGGCTTTCGCATGACCCGCAGGTGGTCAGCGCGTACCGCGCGGATCCGCTGGTCCATGCGATGATCTCGGCGCGGCTGTACTTCGGCCTCGAATCGGCCAATGCCTGGACACTGGAGCACGCACCGGCCTTCCGCCTTCCATTGCTGGTGCTGCACGGCGGCGACGACCGGATCACCGATCCCGCCGCTTCCGAGCGTTTCGTCGAGGCGGCAGGTTCGGCCGACAAGTCCTACCGGCGTCTGCCGGGGATGTATCACGAGGTGCTGAACGAAATCGACTCGGCGCCGGTCTACGACGAGATCGTCGGCTGGCTCCGGCGACATTGCTGAAGCGGCCGCCCGAGACGATGGCACCCGCCTCCTCCACCGATCCCGATCCCGCCCTGCTGCTGCTGGCGATGGGGCCCGTCTTCCTGCTGTCGATCGGCCTCGAGGCCTGGGTCTGGTACAAGCGCCATCGCACGATCTACGCTTGGCGCGACGTGGTTTCGAACGCCGTCCTCGCGCTGATGCACCAGGGCGCCGATGCGTTCGCCCTGTGGCTCTTCGTGCGCACGGTCTACTCGGCGCTGTACGCGCACGGCCTGCATCTGTTCCCGCGCACCGCCTGGGCGTTCGTCGCGCTGCTGGTGCTGCAGGATCTGCTCTACTACGCGTTTCACCGCGCGAGCCACCGGATACGCTGGATGTGGGCCTCGCACGTCACGCATCATTCGTCGGAGCGCATGAACCTGTCGACGGCATTCCGGCAGAGCCTGACCTACCCGGTCTCGGGGATGTGGCTGTTCTGGCTGCCGCTCGCGTGGCTGGGCTTCGCGCCCGACTGGGTGATCCTCGCGGTGGGCGTGAACCTGGCGTTCCAGTTCTTCGTCCACACCCAGCTCGGCGAGCCCGCGGGGCGCTGGCAGCGCGCGCTCGGCCGCGTGATCAACACGCCGTCGGTACACCGCGTCCACCACGGCAAGAACGCACGCTACATCGACCGCAACTACGCCGGCATCCTGACCGTCTGGGACCGGCTGTTCGGCACCTACGTCGAGGAAACGGAGCCGGTGCGCTACGGCATCCTGAGGCAGGTCGACACGCACAACCCGCTCACCCTGACCTTCCACGAGTGGCGCGACATGTGGCGCGACGTGCTGCGCGACCGCGACTTGCGCCACCTGTGGAAGCCGCCCGAGTGGCAGCCGCAGGCGGACGGCTGAGGCTCCGGTTCGGTCGATGCGCTTCAGCGGGCGCCCGACGAGTGCAGGAATATGACACTGCGAAGAGGTGCGTCATGCTCGTTCGAATTTCGATTCTCGCTCCCTGGAGCCTCGCTGCATCCTTGCTGGTCGCCGCCTCCGGATGCACGACGATGGGCAAGGCGGCGGTCAATGTCGAAACGGGCAACCAGCCGACCGGCTATCTGACCAGGCCGATGGGCCTGACGGCCGCCTCCGACGAGTCCGTGGGCGAGGTCGCGCAGGACATCTGCGACAACGTGAAGCGGGGCTCGACCGCGAAGATCACGTTCGTGGAAAAAGTCCCCGGCCCGGGCCCGTTCGACCTCGCCGATTGGGGGCGGTATCGCTACGACTGCGAGTCCGGCGGCACGGTCGCTCCTGCACCTGCGCATCGGACCGTCGCCGCCGGGGCGGTGGCGCCCGCCACGGCAGTCGCGCCTGCCCCGGCGGGCGAGCCGGCCGCGACCGGCAGTCGCGAAACGCCGCAGAAGCGCGCCTGCGTGCTCCAGCAGGGCGTCTATCACGTGTGCCTTGGACAATGCATGCTCGACTCGAGCAGCCCGCCCGAAACGGTCACCGCGGAGTGCGAGCAGCGCTGCACACCGCAGAACCCGATGAACTGCAAATAGGCACTCCGGGGCGTCGAGCGCCCGGACCGGGCTTCGTCGAACGAGCGACCTCTCGGAAACCATCCTCGCAACGGGGGGACTTCTCCCAAACATCGATCGAGGTATTGCCGGTTGGCCGATCCCGGGCCAACATCGCGGGGCACTTCCGTCCCTCGATTCGCGCAGGGGCGCGCGCGCATGACAACACGACCTCACAGGAGACGAAACATGCGTTTCTCGTTCCAGAAACTCGCTGCGGCCGCGGCAATGTCCACGCTGGCGTGGATGGGCTCGGCGCACGGGGCAACCATCACGATTTCGTGCGGTTCCGTCGGTCTGGACTTCGAGCTGTGCAAGGCGCAGACCGACAAGTGGGCCGCCAAGACCGGCAACACGGTCAAGCTGTTCACGGCGCCCAATTCCACCACCGACCTTCTGGCGCTGTTCCGGCAGATGCTCGGCGCCGGCTCGACCGACCTCGACGTGATCCAGATCGACGTCGTATGGCCAGGGGTCCTGAAGGATCACCTGATCGACCTGACGAAGTACAGCAAGGGCGCCGAGAAGGAGCACTTTCCGGCGATCGTCGCGAACAACACCATCGGCGGCAAGCTGCTGGCGATGCCCTGGTTCACCGACGCCGGGCTGCTGTACTACCGCACGGATCTGCTCGACAAGTACGGCCTGAAGCCTCCGGTCACCTGGGACGACCTCGCCGCGGCGGCGAAGAAGATCCAGGACGGCGAACGTGCCGCCGGCATGTCGGACTTCCAGGGCTTCGTGTTCCAGGCGAAGGCTTATGAGGGCCTGACCTGCGACGGGATCGAATGGGTCGCCAGCTTCGGCGGCGGAACCATCGTCGACCCGTCGGGAAAGGTCACGATCGACAATCCGCGCGCCGTCCAGGCCCTGAAGACCGCGGCATCGTGGATCGGCAGCATCGCGCCGGTCGGCGTGCTGAACTACGGCGAGGAGGAAGCGCGGGGCGTGTTCCAGAACGGCAAGGCGGCATTCATGCGCAACTGGCCTTACGCCTGGGCGCTGTCACAGAGCGCCGACAGCCCGATCAAGGGCAAGGTCGGCGTGTCGCCGCTGCCCAGGGGCGGCGGGATGGGCAGCAGCGCGGCCGCGCTCGGCGGCTGGCAGCTCGCGGTATCCAAGTACTCGAAGTATCCCGACGCCGCCGCCGACCTCGTGATGTTCCTGACGAGCAAGGACAACCAGAAAGAGCGCGCGATCAAGGGCTCGTACAACCCGACGGTCATGTCGCTGTACAAGGATCCCGACGTGCTGGCCGCCAATCCGTTCCAGGGCAAGCTCTACGACGTATTCACCGGAGCAACCCCGCGCCCGTCGACCGTGACCGGACTGAAGTATCCCGAGGTCAGCCAGGCATTCTGGAACGCGACCCACGACGTCATATCCGGCACCGCGAGCGCAGAAGACAGCCTGAAGAAGCTCGATCGCCGTCTGAACCAGATCAAGCGCGGCGCCTGGTAGCGGCCCGCCCCCAGCGGCTTTCCCCGGACCCGGTGCGGCGCCTGCTCAGAGCGGGCGTCCGCGCCGTCGAAGGAGGCACGGCAAGGCCATGCACGATCGAACCCGCACCGCGTGGGCCTTCCTCGCGCCCATGCTTCTGACGCTCGCGCTGGTCGCGCTGTGGCCGCTCGGCCGCACGCTCTGGTTCGGCTTCACCGACGCGAACATCAATAACCTGTCGGCCGCGAAATTCATCGGCTGGGACAATTATTTCGGCGAATACGGCCTGTTCGGCAGCATCAACCTTTCCGAGGGCTTCTGGAGCAGCGACTGGGGCGTCGCGATCCGCAATACACTGCTGTTCGCCTTCGTCTCGGTGACGCTCGAGACCGTGATCGGGCTGGCCGTGGCGCTGCTGCTCGACGCCGAGTTTCGCGGGCGCGCCTTCGTCAGGGCCGCGGTGCTCGTGCCCTGGGCGATTCCCACCATCGTATCGGCCAAGATCTGGGGCTGGATGCTGCACGACCAGTTCGGCCTGATCAACGACTGGCTGCTCAAGCTGCACCTGATCCATGAGCGGGTCGCCTGGACCGCGGAGGCGAGCCTGGCGCTCTGGACGGTCGTGGCGGTCGACATCTGGAAGACGACGCCCTTCATGGCGCTGCTGATCCTCGCGGCGCTGCAGGTGCTCCCGAAGGAGGTCTACGAGGCGGGCCGGGTCGACGGCGTGCATCCGGTGCGGATGTTCTGGAAGGTCACGCTGCCGCTCATCCGCCCGGCATTGATGGTGGCGGTGGTCTTCCGGATGCTCGACGCGCTGCGAGTGTTCGACCTGATCTACGTGCTGACGTCCAACAGCTCCGCGACCATCAGCATGTCGGGTTTCGTTCGGGCCCAGATGATCGACGACGGCAACATGGGTTTCGGCTCCGCGGCGTCAATCGCGCTGTTCGTGGTGATCGGCGCGTGCACGATCCTCTACATCCGCTTCGGCCGCCTGCGGCTGGCGGAGGATTCCTGATGAAGGCCGTCTGGTACCTGCGCACGGCGACCTACGTCGGCGCCGTGATCGTCACCCTGACCTCCGTATTCCCGCTGCTTTACGCGCTGTCGACCTCGTTCAAGACCGGCACCGCACTGTTCGACCCGAGCCTGCTGCCGTCGAATCCGTCGATCGACAACTACATCAGCCTGTTTACCGTGGCCGAGCAGCCGTTCGGCCGAAACATCTTCAATTCGCTCGTGGTTTCGACGTGCGTGGTCGCGCTATCGCTGTTCCTCGGCGTCACGGCGGCGTATGCCCTCGCGCGCATTCCGTTCCGCGGGCGCGGCATCCTGCTCGGGGCGATCCTGTCGGTGTCGATGTTCCCGCAGGTCGCGGTGCTGGCCGGCATGTTCGAGCTGATCCGCTTCTTCGGGCTGTACAACCGCGCGCTCGGCCTCATCGTGCCCTACATGATCTTCACGCTGCCGTTCACGGTCTGGGTGCTGACGACGTTCATGAAGCAGCTGCCCAAGGAGCTCGAGGAGGCGGCGATCATGGACGGCTGCGGCCCCGCGCGCATCATCCGCGACGTCTTCCTTCCGATCCTGTGGCCGGCGCTGGTCTCGACCGGTCTGCTGGCGTTCATCGCGGCGTGGAACGAATTCCTGTTCGCGTTGACCTTCGTTCTGGACAACGATCAGCGCACCGTGCCCGTGACGATTTCCCTGATCAGCGGCGCGAGCCGCTACGACATCCCCTGGGGCAAGATCATGGCGGCGTCGGTGCTGGTCACCGTGCCGCTGATCCTGCTCGTCCTGGTGTTCCAGCAGAAGATCGTGTCGGGACTGACCGCCGGCGCGGTCAAGGGCTGAGGGCGATGAGCGCCCCGACCCCTGCACCGAACGACGAATGGTGGCGCGGCGGCGTGATCTACCAGATCTACCCGCGCTCGTTTTCGGACGAAAGCGGCGACGGCGTCGGCGACCTCGCGGGGGTCACTGCGCGCCTCGACCACGTCGCGCGCCTGGGTGCCGACGCCATCTGGCTGTCCCCCTTTTTCCCGAGCCCGATGAAGGACTTCGGCTACGACGTCAGCGACTACTGCGGCGTCGATCCGCTGTTCGGGACCTTGGAAGACTTCCGGTCGCTGCTGGCGCGCGCGCACGCGCTGGGCCTGCGGGTGATGATCGACCAGGTGCTGTCGCACTCCTCCGACCGCCATCCCTGGTTCGTCGAAAGCAGGTCGAGCCGCACCAACGCGCGCGCCGACTGGTACGTGTGGGGGAACGCCAGGCACGATGGCACGCCGCCCAACAACTGGCTGTCGATCTTCGGCGGCAGCGCATGGCAGTGGGACACGCGCCGGCGCCAGTATTACCTGCACAACTTCCTGACCTCGCAGCCGGACCTGAACTACCACAGCCAGGGGGTCCAGCAGGCGGTGCTTGATAGCGTCCGTTTCTGGCTCGACCTCGGCGTCGACGGCTTCCGGCTCGACGTCGTCAACTTCTACTTTCACGACGCCCTGCTGCGCGACAACCCGGGGCGCGGCGAGCCGCAGGGCGACGATCCGGCGGTGACGGCGGTCAACCCCTACGGCTGGCAGCGGCACCTCTACGACAAGAGCCAGCCCGAGAATCTGGATTTCCTGCGCCGGCTGCGCGCGCTCGTCGGCGCCTACCCGAACACGGCGATGGTCGGCGAAATCGGCGACGACGACGGGCTGGCGCGCGTCGCCGAGTACACGCAGGGCCGCGACCTGCTGCACATGGCCTATTGCTTCGACCTGCTGGGGCCGGCCCACGACGCGCGCTACCTGCACCGGGTGCTGGAGCGTTTCGATCAGGTCGTGGGCGACGGCTGGCCCTCGTGGGCGCTATCCAACCACGACGTCGTCCGCGTTGCGACCCGATGGGGCGGTGCGCGGCCCGACGCCCGGCTGCTGCAGCTGGCGGCCGCGATGCAGATGAGCCTGCGCGGCTCCCCATGCATCTACCAGGGCGACGAGCTCGGACTGCCCGAGGCCGAGCTCGAACGCGAGCAGCTCGTGGATCCCTACGGCATCGAGATGTGGCCGGAGTTCAAGGGGCGCGACGGTTGCCGCACGCCGTTCCCGTGGGCCGCCGCGGCGCCGCAGGCGGGTTTTTCGCGCGCCGCCCGCACCTGGCTGCCGGTCGCGGCGCCGCATACGGCGCTCGCGGTCGACCTCCAGGACGCCGACCCCGGATCGCTGCTCAATTTCTATCGCGGGCTGCTGCGGTGGCGGCGCACGTGCAAGCCCCTCGTCAAGGGTTCGCTGCGCCTGCTCGCGCCGCACGATCAGGTGCTAGCCTACGAGCGTGCGCACGATGGCCGGCGCGTGCTGTGCGCCTTCAACTTCAGCGACCGCAGCGCCTCGTTCGAGGTCGACCCGGGCTTTAAGGGCGTGGTGGCGGGCGGCAGCGGCCTGACCGGCGCACGCATGCGCGGCGCGAGCATCGAATTCGAACCATGGGGCGGCCTTTTCGCCGAGGCCTGAGGAAACGAGCAATGTCGAAGATCGAATTCCGGGAAGTCTGCAAGCGGTACGGAACGCAAACGGTGACGATCCAGGCGGCGACGCTGACGATCGACCATGGCGAACTGTGCGTCTTCGTCGGCCCGTCCGGTTGCGGCAAATCGACGCTGCTGCGCATGGTCGCCGGCCTCGAGTCGATCACGAGTGGCGAGATCGCCATCGAGGGCGAGCGCGTCAACGAACTGCCGCCGGCGCGACGGGGCGTCGCCATGGTGTTCCAGAGCTATGCGCTGTACCCGCACATGACGGTGCGCGAGAACATGGCCTTCGCGCTGAAGGTCTTTGGGGTCGATCGGGCGAGCATCGACAAGAAGGTGCAAGAGGCGGCGCAGATCCTGCAGCTGACACCGCTGCTCGACCGCCTGCCCAAGCAGCTTTCCGGCGGCCAGCGCCAGCGCGTCGCGATCGGACGCGCCATCGTGAAGGAGCCGCGGGTGTTCCTGTTCGACGAGCCGCTGTCGAATCTGGACGCGGCCCTGCGCGTGCAGACCCGCCTCGAGATCGCGAAGCTCCACGAGCGGCTCAACGCCGCGAGCATGGTCTACGTCACCCACGACCAGGTCGAGGCGATGACGCTCGCCGACAAGATCGTCCTGCTGCGCGCCGGCGAGGACGTCGCCTCCAAGGGCTCGATCGCCCAGATCGGCTCGCCGCTCGACCTCTATCATCGTCCCGCGAGCCGCTTCGTCGCCGAGTTCATCGGCTCGCCGAGAATGAACACGCTGCCGGCCGCGCTCGAAGAGGCGAACGGCTCGGTGGCGAAGATCCGGGTCGCCGGCGTCTCGCTGCAGGCCCGCGTCAACGCGAGCGGCCTGCAGGCGGGCGCCCAGGTCAGGATCGGCGTGCGGCCCGAGCATCTGGCCGTCGTCGACGGCACCGGGGGCGACAATCGCATCCCCGCGATCGTCTCTCACGTGGAGCGCCTGGGCGAATGCTCGCTGCTGTATGTCAACGCGGACGGCGTCCCGGGGCTGATCACCGTCCGGGTGGAAGGCGCGACCGCGCAGCGCACCGGCGACCGCATCATGCTGTACGCGCCTCCGGAGACGGTGCACCTGTTCGGCGCCGACGACCGGTCCTGCGCGCGAACCGTGGATCTTCCGCACTGACGCCGCCCCGTCCTGATCGGCCGACGGGCTTCGACCGACCGGTTCGCGCACGGTCCCGGCCTCGCCCTTGCGCCGCTTCGGGCAGGTTTCGATGACGAAGGCGCAAACGGGCTCGCTCCTGTCCGGCGTCCGCCGCCTGCTCGTCGGCTGCGCGGCTCTGTGCCTGCCCTTGCTGGCGGCTTCCCAGGCGCAGACTGCCGTTCGGGTCGGATCGAAGATCGACACCGAAGGCTCCCTGCTGGGCAACCTGATCATCCAGGTGCTCGAGGCCAACGGGATCAGGACGGAGAACCGGCTGCAACTGGGCGTGAGCAAGATCGTCCGCGCGGCGATCGTGTCGGGCGAGATCGACCTTTATCCCGACTACACGGGAAACGGCGCGTTCTACTTCGGCGACGGGAAGAACCCCGCGTGGAAGGACGCGCGTGCCGGCTACGAGCGAGTCAAGGCGCTCGATCTGGCGCGCAATCAGCTGGTGTGGCTGCAGCCGGCGCCCGCGAACAACACCTGGACCATCGCGATCCGCAAGGACGTCGCGGACCGCTACAAGTTGAAGACGATGGACGATTTCGCCCGCTGGGTGTCGGGCGGTGGCCGGGTCAAGCTCGCCGCGTCCGCGGAGTTCGTCGAGCGCCCGGACGCGCTGCCGGCGTTCCAGTCGACCTACGGCTTCAAGTTGAAGCAGGACCAGCTGCTGGTGCTTGCCGGCGGCGACACCGCGCTGACGATCAAGAGCGCCGCGGACCAGACTTCGGGCGTCAATGCCGCGATGGCCTACGGCACCGATGGGCCGCTCGCCGCGCTCGGTTTGGTGATCCTGGAAGACACCCGGGGTGCCCAGCCGGTGTACGCGCCGGCGCCGGTCGTTCGCGCCAAGGTGCTGGCGCAACACGCCGCGATCCCGCAGGTGCTTGCGCCGGTGTTCCGATCGCTCGACGGCCCGACGCTGCAGCGCTTGAACGCGCAGATCGCGGTCGACGGACTGGACGCGAAAGAGGTCGCCAGGATGTATTTGCGGTCCAAGGGCCTGGTTCGATGAACCTGCCGCCCGAGGCCGCGACGGCGCCGCAGCAGGATTTTCGCGGCGCCGTCTTCCCCGGCAACCGTGTCCTCCTCGCGCTGGTGCTGGTGGCCGTGGCGGCAGCTGCCGGCCTTTCTTTCCTGACCGTCGCTCCGAACCGCCTCGTTTCCGGTACGGGCGTGCGCCTGGCGGAGCTCCTGCCGGGCGGACGCTACCTCGTTCTTTGCCCCGCCGCGGTCCTGGCGGTGGCGGCCTTCGTCCGCCAGACCCGGCTGACCCGTGGCTTGACCGCTTTCGCGGCATCGATGGCCTTGGCCGGCCTGGTCTGGCTGGCGGGCGACGAGGCCGCGCAGCGGTCCATGGTTCTGCCGGTCAACGCCCGGGTCTCGCTCGGCGGCGGCTTCTGGGTGCTGGCGGCCCTGGCCTGGCTGGCGGGCGCCGATGCCGTGCAACGACTCGGCCTTGGCCTTGCCTGGCGCGTGGCGGCTCATGCGGCGGTGCTGCTGCCTGCCCTGCTGCTGCTGACGCTGGGAGAGCTGGATCACATCGGCTTGTTGAAGGAGTACGCGAACCGCCACGACGTGTTCCAGGCCGCGTGGCGGCGCCACGTCGAGATCGTGGTGGCCACCCTGCTGCCGTCGTTGGGGATCGGCGTCCCGTTGGGGATCGCCGCGGCCAGGAACGAACGGTTCGCGTCGAACCTCTTTGCGTTGCTCAATGTCATCCAGACCGTACCGTCGATTGCGCTCTTCGGCCTGCTGATCGCGCCACTGGCATGGCTCGGAAGGGCTTTGCCCGCCTGGGGCATCGGTGCGGTCGGGCTGCTTCCGGCGGTCATCGCGCTGACGCTGTATGCGCTGCTGCCGATCGTGCATGGCACGGTGTCCGGCCTGCGCCAGGTGTCGCCCGGGGTCATCGAGGCCGCGGTCGGCATGGGATTGACGAAGCGCCAGCTGTTCTGGAAGGTCGAGGCTCCACTGGCCCTGCCCGTTTTGCTGTCGGGGTTGCGCGTGACCGCGGTCCAGGTCGTCGGCCTTGCCGTCGTCGCGGCGCTGATAGGCGCCGGCGGCTTCGGCGCCCTCGTTTTCCAGGGCCTTGCGAGCAGCGCGCTCGATCTTGTCGTGCTCGGCGTGGTTCCGGTCGTTGCGCTCTCCCTGGCGGTCGACGGCGGCTTCAGGCTCCTGGCCGCCGCCTTCGAGGGGCGAGCTGCGTGATCGAGCTGCGCGAGGTCGGCAGGTCCTTCGGCGGCGCGCCCGCCGTCGATGGCGTTTCGCTCGCCATCGAACGCGGCGAATTCATCGCCCTGATCGGCGCCTCGGGTTCCGGCAAGTCGACCACGCTCAAGATGATCAACCGCCTGGTCGAGCACGACCGCGGCAGGATCCTGTTCATGGGGCGGGAGATCCGGTCGTTCCGCCCCGAGGACCTGCGGCGGCGCATGGGCTACGCGATCCAGTCGACGGGGTTGTTCCCCCATTGGACGGTGGCGCGCAACGTCGCGACGGTGCCGGAGCTGCTCGGCTGGCGGCCCGCGCGGATCCGCGAGCGCGTCGACCATCTGCTCGAGCTGCTCCACCTCGAGCCTGCGACGTTTCGCGACCGCTACCCGCACCAGCTGTCGGGCGGACAGCAGCAGCGCGTCGGGGTGGCCCGCGCGCTCGCCGCCGATCCGGAAGTGCTGCTGATGGACGAACCCTTCGGCGCACTGGATCCGATCACGCGGCGCAGCCTGCAGCAGGAACTGGCGGGCATCCACCGCGGCTCGGGGAAGACCGTGGTGCTGGTCACGCACGACGTCGACGAGGCGCTGTTCCTGGCCACGCGCATCGTGCTGCTCGATCGCGGCCGCATCGTTCAGGCCGGCACGCCGCTGCAGCTGCTCGCGCAGCCTGCCAGCGAGCTTGTCGTCGACTTCGTCGGGCGCGCCGAACTGGGCTTGAAGCTGCTCGGGCTGCAGACGGTCGCCGAGCGCATGCGGGTCGGCGAGCCGGCGCAAGGCGACCCGGTGCCGGCGGCGATGACTCTGCGCGAAGTGGTCTCGGTGTTCGTGGCGCACCGTGCCGACCGGCTGCCGGTGGTCGATGCCATGGGCCGCCCGGTCGGTGCGATCCGCTTTGCGGATCTCCTGCAGCCCGGCTCATGAGGCCCGTCTCCCGTGCGCGGGCGATCGTGGCGGCCGTGCTGCGCGACCCGCTCGCCTGGACGCTCGCCGCGCTGGTACTTCTGACGCTGGGCATGGCCGATTTGAAGCCGCTGTTCGCGGCCGCTTTCCCGTCGCTCGACCGGCCGCTGTACGAACAGGACACGTTCGGCGCGCTTCTGATCGAGCACTTGAAGATCGTCGGGCTGTCGAGCGGCGTCGCGGTCGTCGCGGGCGTGGCCGCCGGCATCTTCGTCACGCGCGCGCCCGGGCGCGAGTTCCGTCCTCTCGTCGAGACCGTGGTCGCCGCCGGCCAGACCGTGCCTCCCGTCGCGGTCCTCGCGATCGCCGTCCCGGTGATCGGCTTCGGCGAGACGCCCGCCCTGATCGCGCTGGCGCTCTACGGCCTGCTGCCCGTCGTGCGCGGCACCATCGCCGGAATCGAGTCCGTGCCCGCCATGGTGCGAGAGGCCGCGGACGGTCTCGGACTGGGCAAATCGCGGACCCTCCGGTCGGTCGAACTGCCGCTCGCCCTCCCCGTGCTGCTGGCCGGGGTCCGCACCTCGGTCATCATCAACATCGGGACCGCCGCGGTCGCCTCGACCGTGGGCGCGAGGACCCTGGGCTCGCCGATCATCGTCGGGCTGAGCGGCTTCAACACCGCATACGTGATCCAGGGTGCGGTCGTCGTGGCACTGCTCGCCGTCGCGACCGACTTGCTGTTCGACCGCGTCGACCGGATGCTCGGCCGCTGGCGCAGGTGAGCCCGCCGGCGCCGATCGGGCCGCGCGTGTCGGGAAGCCCGCCCGATCAGGCTTCGTATTTGAAGGACAGCGAAACGCGGGCGCGGTAGGCCACGACCTTCCCGTCCTCGACCTTCAGGTCGAGCTTGCTCACTTCGGCGACACGAAGGTCGCGCAACGACTTGGCGGCGACCTCGACGGCGTTCTTCGCGGCATCCTCCCAGGACGTGGGGCTGGTGCCGATGATGTCGGTGACGCGGTATACGCCCGGTCTCTTCTTCGCGTTGGCCATGACCTTTTGCTCCCTTGGTTTGGGAGGTGCAGACGCCGCACCTCGATCGAACACGGTGACGCGCGCGGCCGGCCCTGCTTGCGCCCGCTCGCGCCGGTGGTTCGCCTGCCGAAGGTTACGCGCTCCGCGGACAGCCGCAACGAGGCAGGCGGCTCGAAACAATCCGGCCGCGCACCGCACCCCCGCCCGCGGTGGTGTGGGCCGGCGCCGAGTCTTCTAAGATAGCGCCCGTCATGCCTGGATTCGATTCCCGCCGCGGTCTCCGGCGTCCTCTCGTCTGGTTGCTCGCGGCCGCGCTGCTGCTGCCGGTGGTCCAGGCCGCCGCGACATGGCACGTGCTGTCGGCCGGGTGCGTCGATCGAGCCGGCGAGCACGACAAGCCGTCCTTCTCCCATCCGCTGCACTGCGATTTCTGCCTGACCGTCGCCGGCCTGATCGGAGGCGCTGCAACCCGCGTGCTGCCTGCCGCGCCCCATCCGGCGGGCTCGCACGAGGCGGCACGGGTAACCGCCGGCCGCGTCCTGCGTTCGCCGGCCCTCCGGGCGTACCGAACCCGCGCACCGCCGATCGCTCCTCTCTGAACGTTGTCCGCAGCACCGTCCGCCTCATCGGCTGGACCTGGTGCAACCCAACGATTCTGTCCGGAGCGAGAAACCATGAGCAGGTTGTTGCCGGCGAGTCTCGCGCTCGCCTTGGCCGCGCCAATGGGCGCCATGGCAGATACGGCTGCCGACGTCCAGGCACTCAAGCGGGAAATCGAG
>CAZEIW010000065.1:0-27737 GCA_964512305.1 uncultured Burkholderiaceae bacterium
CGAGTCCACCCACGATCAATAGACCAAGCGCTCCTCCGTTCGTGAATGTCATACCAAAGGATTTGTGGAGGACGGCAATGACCTTCAGGACTGCCGCGGCGTCGTCGTTCGTCATCAGGTCGCCGAAGGCCAGCACAGTGCCGCCGAGAAAGCCCGCCAAGTAGAGACTGAGGCCCTTGTTAGCACGTCGAGGTTCTTGGTTTGTCATTTCTCAAACTCTGAGTAACGGACATTGGTTGAGCGTCAACGCATCGGCGCCGGGCTTTAGTCTGCCACACCCATGCCCTGGAGGGGTCAGGACCGAACCTTCGCGGACCATGCGCGAGCAAAGAGCAGTTAAGCGGTGCCGACCCGAGCGTGACTGCACGGGTCAGGCAGAGAGCAGCTGCAGCCTGCGCAAATGGCGCGCCATCTCCATTGGCGACATGAACGACGCTTCTATCGAGTTACGGGCGATTTCGATCAACTCGGCCCGCTCGAGATTCAGCGCCCGGGCGCTCGCAACGTAGTTCTCTCCGACATAACCACCGAAGTACGCTGGGTCGTCCGAGTTGATGGTCACCCGAATGCCTGCCCGGAGCAGGCGCGCGAGATTGTGATCGGCCAGCGTCTTGAAGACGGCCAGCTTGACGTTGGACAGCGGGCAGACCGTCAATGGGGTGCGCTCGCCGGCAAGCCGCCTGCACAGCTGGGCATCCTCCTCGCAGCGGACACCGTGGTCGATGCGCACGACCTTCAGCAGGTCGAGCGCCTCGACGATGTACGCCGGAGGTCCTTCCTCGCCGGCGTGCGCGACGGCGGCAAAGCCTTCTTGCCGCGCGCGGGCGAACACGTCGGCGAACTTCGAAGGCGGGTGGCCGGCCTCGGAGGAGTCCAGCCCGACCGCGGCGATATGCCGCTTCCAGGGCAGCGCCGCTTCGAGCGTCGCCATCGCGTCGCTTGCATCGAGGTGGCGCAGGAAGCACAGGATGAGACGGGTGCCGATGCCGAACCGGTTCCGGCCTTCGCGCAACCCGGCGAGCAGGCCGTCCATCA
The DNA here is from genome assembly GCA_964512305.1 of uncultured Burkholderiaceae bacterium. Taxonomy (GTDB): domain Bacteria; phylum Pseudomonadota; class Gammaproteobacteria; order Burkholderiales; family Burkholderiaceae_F; genus CAZEIW01. The sequence goes on from CAZEIW010000065.1 coordinate 1,036, forward strand.
CCGTGCCCATGGCGATGCCGCGCGCCGTGTGGCTCTGGGGATCGAAGAAGATCTCGGTGTGCACGACGCCGTCGGCATGCGCGCGCTCCAGATACGCCAGCACAAGGTCGCGGAAATCCTCTGCGTCGCGCAGCACCTCGACCCCCGCGTAGTACACGTCGAGGAACGACTGCAGGTCGTGGAAGTCGTAGGCCGCGCGCAAGGCCGCGGCGGATTCGTACGGCAGCCTGATGCCGTGCCTGGCCGCCTTCGCGAAGGCCATCTCGGGCTCGAGCGTGCCCTCGATGTGCAGGTGGAGCTCCGCCTTGGGAAGGCGGCGGACGAAATCGGCCAGGTCGTCGGGCGTCGGGCTCATCGCGGCCTCGTTCCGTTCCCCGCGCCGGCGCGTCGAGGGCGAAGCCCAGACCGCCAGCAGCAGGCGGCCAGTATAGGTGCCCGACCGTGCGGCGGCCGTCCGCACGGCCTAGTAGACTGGACCCGACTCCTCGCGAACCACCATTCCAACCATGGGCGATACGAGCGGGCTCGGCGGTGAGGCCCGGGGCGCGGACTGGCGCATGCTGCGCCTGGGCCGCCCTGGCGGTTTGCGGATCGGTCTGGCGCAACTGGGCGCAAGCTGGATCTCGTGCCAGGTGCCGCTGCGCGACGGCGGCTGGCGCGAGGTCGTGCTCGGCAACGACCTGCCCGAGCGGCATGCGCGGCAGACCGCGTGGCTGGGCGCGACGGTTGGCCGTTATGCGAACCGCATCGCGCGCGCCCGGGTCGAGGTCGATGGCCGGACGTATCGGCTGGTGGCCAACGACGGCGTTCATCACCTGCACGGCGGGCCGCAGGGCTTCGGCCGCCGGGTCTGGGATGTCGTGCGTGCCGGCCCGGACGAAGCGGTGTTCGGCATCGCTTCACCCGACGGCGATCAGGGATATCCGGGCGCGGTCGAGGCGCAGGTGAGCTATGCGATCGCCGGCGACGGCCTGACGCTGGTGATACGTTTCGAGGCCACCGTCACCGCCGCGACACCGCTGGCGCTGACCAACCACGCCTACCTCAATCTCGATCCGCAACCCGTCGACGTCCGGCGGAACCGGATGAGCGTTCTCGCATCGCACTATTTTCCGGTCGACCCGGAGCTGATCCCGCTCGAAGGGCCGTATCCGGTCGAGGGCACCGACTTCGATTTCCGCCGCTCGCGGCCCATCGAGAGCCGCTTCCTCGACAGCCTGCAGCAACTGATCGCTGGCGGTTACGACCACACCTGGCTGCTCGACCCCGATGCCGCCAGGCGCCCCGCCGTGGAGCTGCTCTCGTCCGACGGTTGCGTTGCCGCGCGGCTGTTCACGGATCAGCCGGCGGTGCAGATCTACACCGGCAACAAGCTGGCCGGCACGCCGGGGCGCAACGGCGACTATCGGGCGTACGCCGGCATCGCGATCGAGCCGGGGCTGCCAGCCGATTCGCCGAATCGCCCGGAGTGGGCGAGTTACGCGCGCGCGATCGCGCGGCCCGGACAGCCGTATCGTGCGGAGATGCGCTGGCAGTTCCTGCCGCTGGCTTAGTTGTGAAGGATCGATACACTCCCCTCTCCCGCTTGCGGGAGAGGGGCCGGGGGTGAGGGCTGCTCGCAGCGTGCCACAACACGCACCCTCACCCCCACCCCTCTCCCGCAAGCGGGAGAGGGGACGCAGGGCACCTCAAGACCACCCCGCGTCGACGATGAAGTCCTGCGCGGTGCACATCCGGGAGTCGTCGGCGGCGAGGAAGAGCGCCATTGCCGCGATGTCGTCGGGCATCAACCGGCCGGGCAGGCACTGACTGGCGTCGAGTTGCTTTTCCGCCTCGGCGTCGACCCAGAGCTTCAGCTGACGCTCCGTCATCACCCAGCCCGGCACGATCGCGTTGACCCGGATCTTGTGCCTGCCCAGGTCCCGGGCGAGCGAGCGCGTCAGCCCCTGGATCGCCGCCTTCGATGTCGCGTAGACCGGATAGCCGGAAGCCTTGATCATCCAGCTGATGGAACCGAGGTTGATGATCGAGCCGCCGCCGAGCGCGGTCATGTCCTCGACCACCGCCTGCGCGGCGAAAAACTGGTGGCGCAGGTTGACGTTGATGCACTGTTCCCAGAATTCGGGCGTCACTGCCTCGACCTGGTGGCGCTGGTCGTTGGCCGCGTTGTTCACCAGCACCGAGACCGGTCCCAAGGCCGTCCGGACGGCCGCGACCGCGGCGCGCAGGGCGCCTGTGTCCGTGACGTCGCAAGGGATGAACAGCGGCGCCGGCGGGCGCGCCGCGCCGAGCTTGTCGCGCAGCCGTTCGCCCGATGGCGCGTCCCGATCGACGAAGGCGACCTTCGCGCCCTGATCGTGAAACCGTTCCACGAAAGCGGCGCCGATGCCCGTGGCGCCGCCCGTGATCAGCACCGCGCGGCCTTCGAGGCTCGGGTAGCGGGCAGCCGTGGACATGAAATGCTCCTGTCGATCGACGCGAGAGCGCGATTTTGCACCCGTCCCGGTCCGCAGCGCGCGCCGAGGCTCCCTATGCGGCGCACGGCGGACCTGTACTAGACTGCCTCCCACGCGCCTGGCGAAATTCACAGGAGGCCGCGAGCATGCGTTCGCTTTTCGGATGGGGCCTTGCCGCGATGCTGTCGGTGGCACTTGCCGCCTGTGCGGGCACGCGGCCGCCGGAGTACGACTCCGGACTCGAGACGGTCGTCCAGCGCACCCTGCCGATGCCGCCGCCCGAGATCGCAGCGTGCCTCGCCCGCAACGACAACCGGATTTCCTATCCGCGCGGTTATTCCCCGCAGTTGACGCTCCGGACGCGCGAGAACGGCCGCATCATCCTCGAGCAGTGGTTCTACGTGAGCCGCAACGGCCAATGGATCACGAGCTTCGAGCTGCGCCCTGAGGGGGCTGGCGCCACCGAAGTGCGGGTCCGGATGCCGACCGCGCTGACGGTCTCCTGGAACTACGCCCGCGCGGCGCAGCAGCTCGTCGATCTCTGCACGGCGGCTCAGTGAGGGACAGCGCGCGTCGGGCGCCGCGACGCGCGCTGCGGTGCTTGCGCGCTGCCCTGGTCGCCCTGCCTCTGTCGCTCGCGCCCGCGCTTGCCGCGGCCGCCTGCAAGCTGCTCAAGATTGCGGAGCTGCCGGTGACCATGTCCGGGTCCGGGCACAAGCCGCTCCTCACCGCCAGGATCAACGGCGCGGACGCCTCGTTCATCGCCGACAGTGGCGCCGTCTACAGCTTGATTACACAGGCGGCGGCAGCCCAGTACGGCCTCAAACTGCACCACGCGCCGGCCGAGCTGCTATTGGTCGGGATCGGCGGGGCGGTCGCGCCTTCGGCGACCTACATCGAGGAGCTGACCCTTGCCGGCACGCCCATCTCGCATATCGAATTCATCGTCGGCGGGAGCGACTTCGCCGGCGGCGCGGCCGGCGTGCTCGGACAGAACGTGTTGGGGATGGCCGACGTCGAGTACGACCTCGCCAACGGTGTCATTCGATTGATGCGGCCCGGCAAGGGCTGCGAGAGCGCGGCGTTGGCCTATTGGGCCGGAGCCGGGCCCTATTCGGTCGTCGACATCGAGTGGCCGATCGGGAAGAGTGTGGAACATACATCCGGCACCGCATTTCTCAACGGCACAAAGATCCGCGTGCTGTTCGACACCGGCGCCGACTCCTCCATGGTCTTGCGCCGCACGGCCGAGCGGTTGGGTTTCAAGCCGGAAGGGCGGGGCGTTGTCAGGTCGGGCTTCGCGTACGGCATCGGAAAGCGAACCATCGAGACCTGGATCGCGCCTTTCGCGAGCTTCAAGATGGGCGAGGAAGAAATCCGCAACACGCGCCTGCAGGTCGGTGAAAGCGATCTGAGCGACGTCAGCGGGATCGACATGCTGCTTGGAGCCGACTTCTTCCTCTCCCACCGCGTCTACGTGGCCAACAGTCAGGACAAGCTGTATTTCACGTACAACGGGGGGCCGGTCTTCAGGCTCGACATCACACCGTCGGAGCAGGCGGCCGCGCACCCATCTCCGGGCGCTGAGCCGACGGGGAAGGGGGAAGCGGGGCAGCCCAGCGACGCGGCGGGCTTCAGCCGGCGCGGCGCGGCGTACGCCGCGCGCCGCGATTTCGAGCACGCGATTGCCGACCTGACACGAGCCTGCGAGCTTGACCCGGGCGAGGCAAGCTATTTTCGGCAGCGCGGCTCGATCCACCTGAGCAACGGCGAGGAATCGCTGGCGAAGTCGGATTTCGACCGGGCGCTGCGGCTCAAACCGGGCGATGTCGAGGCCCTGGTGTCGCGGGCCGGGCTGCTTGTCACGGGCGAGGACATCGCCGCCGCGAGCGCGGACCTCGAGGCCGCCGATCGCCTGGTGCCGAAAGAGGCCAGCGTGCGGCTGGAGATCGCCGACATCTACCTGAGCGCCGATCAGTTCGCTCGCGCACTGGCTCAGTACGACCTGTGGATCGACGCTCATGCCGAAGACGCCAATCTGGCGGCGGCGAAGAGCGGGCGATGCCGGGCGCGGGCCCGGCTTGGGGCCGATCTGAACTCGGCTCTCAAGGATTGCAACGACGCGGTGAAGATGATCGACAAGTCCGCGAGTTTTCTCGAAGGTCGGGGGTTTGTCCTGTTCCGCCTTGGGGAATACGACCGGTCGATCGCCGACTACGACGCCTCGCTCCGGCTGGAACCTCGCAATCCCTGGTCTTTGTATGGCCGCGGCGTGGCGCGGCTGCGGAAGGGAGCGGCGGCCGAGGGCGAGGCTGATATCGCCGCGGCTCGCGCGATCTGGCCCCCGATCGCGGACGAGGCGCGAAGGCACGGCATCGTGCCGTAGTCCCGCCGATCGTGGGAGCCGTGCCGCACACCGGAGGAAGAAGATGGCCGAGGACTCCGAGCGCATCGTGGCGATGGACGGCGACGAAAGAGAGCGGCTGGTCGAGACAAAGGCAACCTGCCCGTTCATCGGCAGTGCCGTCGCGCAGGGCAGCCTTGCGGTACGGAACGAAGCGGCGAACCCGCTCGCGAGCATCGAGGACGTCAGGCAGCTCGGAAATACCGGGGGCGGCGACCTCGGAGACGTGCTCGCCGTGTTCGCGGCCGGCAATCATGCGTTCATGCGCGGCAGCGCCGGGAGACTCGACAAGCCTGTTCCTGCCGGCCTGTTCTCGCTCGAGTTCCCGGGTTCGCAGGGCTCGCACCCGGGTCACAGCGGCATTCTCGAGGGAGATCCGGCGGCACCGGGCACCGGCCGATTCGGCGAGGCGGACTTCGCGAGGCTGATCGGCCAGGCGAAGAACGGGTGGATCAAGCGCTCGGACGTCGGAGGGTTCATCGCCGAGAATCTCCTCAGGGATCCGGGGTCGAAAGTTTTCGGAAGCAGGACGGCGGGCTTGCTGGCGAGGGATCTGCTCGAATTCGTGGAGGAGGTCGCGCCGGTGTGGATGCGCAAGCTGCTCAAGTCGGACGAGGAGGGTGCCGCGCATCGCGAACTGGAAGAGAAGTTCACCCGGCTGCTGGGCGAAGACAATCTCGTGGGTTCTGCCGGAGAGTTCGGTTTGCTGTTCGCACTGCTGGCGAACAAGCCGGGCGGCGTGGAGATCGACGGCGAACCTGCGGTGGCGGTGCAGGACTTGAAGGCGATGTTCGCGGACAAGCGCCTTCCGGAGGGATGGGAGGGTTGGAAGAAGTCACGGGCGGATTGGGTGAGGCACACCACGGCGCTGATCGTGAGCGCGGGCAGGGCCTACTGGGCGGGGAGGCTGTAGGGTCTTGCACGAAATGCGCCAACCTGACCTGACTGACGCAGAAGTAATCGCCGCTTGGCAGACCAGAGTGAGGCGGTTTGTAGCAGCGGAGAGGCAGGCCAAGCGAATTGCCTTGATAGTCATAGCCGGCATCGGTCTGCTCGTTGTCGTTGCTTGGCTGTGGCTTCGTGGTGAAGCGTTCTATATAACGGTAACTTGCGCTTTCGCTCTGTGGCTGGCTGGCATTCCGGCCTTGCAGCTGTTTGCGACCACCATGTCTCGTCGCCTTACCTGCCCACGCTGCGGCGAGTCACCGTTCAGCGGTGCCTTTTCGCAATCTGCAGTCAGGGATCTCGATGTGGACACCTGCGCCTCCTGCCTTGCTCCACTGACCGAGTTCTCTCCGGCCCGCAAGTCGATTCAAGAACGGCTTGCGCGCGAGGCTGTTGCCGGATTTCAGCGAACAGCACCCAACCACGGCATCGAGAAATAGGTCCACTTCCGGATTTCGAATCAGACAAAACGAGCTTGGTTCTTAGGTGGAGAAGAACATGGAAGTCAAAGGCGCAATCCTCCTGTACGCACTAGCTGGCCTGATGATCACGTTCGGGGGGGTCTCGGCGCTCTTGTTGACCCTCCGACCGGCCGCTGGAGCGAGGTTGTCGCTGCTTGACAGATTCCTTGCCAAAACGATCATGACGCACATTTTCGTATTGACGGCGGCAGCGCTGCTGCCGGCGCTGCTTGCGCTCTACGACCTTCAGGAAGCGTGGGTTTGGCGAGGCTCTAGTGTGCTTTTCGCGCTGCCGATGCTGTCTCTTCAGGTCACCTATCCGCACCGGCGCCGCAAGCTGGTCGGCAAAGGACCGCCGCCTGCCATATTCGCGGTCTTCGTCGTATTCGGCGCCGCTGTGACACTGGGGATGCTTGGCTACGTCTTGGAAGGCTTCCAATACAGCGCCGCAGCCTACATCACGGCGTTGACGATCGACTTCTTTACGGTCGTCTTCGGTTTCGTGATCGCGCTCGATATCATTTTGCAACAACCCATGGAAGGGGCGGAGCGGCCGGCGCCGCATTAGCTCCGAGCCCTAGACACCTGCAGTTCTTCACCCGGTGCTCACTCGTGGCCTTCGCCGCCACCGTCGATTATCCAGGTCGGTCTGATGGCTAATGGGTCAACCGACCCAATTGACGGGGCCAATAGCCACGCCTACCTTGGTGACACAAAGACGAAAGCGGGCGCTCCTGGAGAGGAGGGCGCTTTGGGGCAATGGACGAATCCAGCTACGACGAGTGTGTGGCGGGCTTTTATCGCGCGGCAACCGGGGACCTCGATTGGAACGCCGCTCTGGAGAGGGTTCGCGTCAATCTGCGGGCACGTTGCACGCCGGTTCAGACGCACAACCTGCAGACCGGCCATGTCGTTTCTGTGTACGCGGCCGGCCCGGAGATGGATCGCCCGGTCCTGGACTATTTCAAGAAATATCATCTTCTCGATCCGCGCGTCCGGCTCGCGATCACGCATCCGCCACTTCACTGGATTCATTGCCACGAGCATTTTGACGACGATTTCGCGGCGAACGACCGTTTCTACCAGGAATTCCTGACCTCCTTCGATTCGCGCTACGTCTCGGGGGTCGTGATCCCGCTCGACGTTCAATCGGTTGCCATATTCGGAATCCAGCTCTCGACGTCCCGCGGCCCGCTTGACACGGAAGATCGGATCTGGGCGAAGCGGCTCGGAGAGCATTTGCGCCAAGCGCTCCAGGTTTATGAGCGGGTTCGTCGCCTTGCGGCCGAGGCCCTCGCCGGGCACAAGCTTCTGGCGGTGTTCCCTTACCCGATGTGGTTGCTGGACGCGGATCGATTCGTCTACTACGCCAATTCCGAGGCGGTGGCCGAGCAGCAGGCCGAACGGTGGGTGGCGCTGCGCGGGACGCGGTTCGCGCTGCGCGATGCACGGACCGACCAGGCTCTGACAGGCGCAGTCGCTGCGCTTCAGAGTGCGGGACATGGCTCAACCGCCTTGGTCGAATTGCGCCGTCGCCAGTCTGATCCACCAACCTGGCTTCACCTCTCGCTGCTGGTGCCAAGCCAGGCACTCGGTGTGTTTGGAGAACGTCCGCAAATTCTTGCGACCCTCTTTGATCCCAGGCGGATCAGCACGCTTGACCCTTTTGCCTTGGCGAACATGTTCCGGTTGACGCCGACCGAAGCCAAAGTCGCAACCCAGATCGCCGAGGGCTTGCCGGCGGAGGACATCGCAAGAAGCAACGGGACCCGCATCGGGACCGTCCGCAGCCAGATCAACGCGATCCTCCAGAAGTTCGGGGCCACGCGGCAGAGCGAGGTCGTCCGGATCCTCCGCCAGGGCGAGGCGCTGTGGGCCAGAGCTGACAATGGCTAGTGTGGCGAAACACGTCGCCCGCCTGCCGTCGCGGCAGTAGGCCGCGACGTTCTTCGGGTTCGCCGGCGCATCATTTCGGGCCGAACGCGGGGCAGCGCTCCCGTTAGAGAACATCTGCACCTGCAGGGCCTCGCGCTCGTCTACAACTTTATGGATGCGCGGTCCCCGCGCGGAAGGCAACATCCAACTAACTGTGCCTTTGTCCGCTGCCAGGGGCCCCGGCGATGAACACCCGGATAGGGCCGTGGCGCACTTGGAAAGCGCTCGATTCATCACGTCTCTCCGTCGGATATTCCTGCCATGCCAAGTCCGATTCGCTGGAGCGTTGATTCCAAAATGCGGCTGTTGATGGGATTGCTGGGCGTCGCGCTGCTCTTGACATCATGCGGCGGGGGTTCCTCATCCTCTTCGTCGAGCTCATCCGGATCCTCGTCCTCCTCGGGTGCCTCATCGTCCAGTGGGAGCGGGTCGAGCTCATCCGGCTCCTCATCATCTTCTTCAGGTGCCTCATCGTCCGGTGGCGGCGCGGCTTTTACGGAGACCGTGCTTCATTCCTTTTCAGGCACATTCCAAGGCACGACACCCGATGGCTCCGACCCCGAAGGTGGGCTGATCCAGGCAAGCGATGGAAATTTGTACGGAACGACCCGCGATGGTGGTATATCGCCGGGTTTCGGCGCCTATGGTTCTGGCACTGTATTCAGGATCACGCTTAGTGGAGTGGAGACTCCGCTTTACACGTTCATGAGCGGGCCCACGGCGGATGTTTACATCCCCGCCGCATCGCTAGTCCAGGCGGGCGACGGGAATTTCTATGGGACAGGCTCTGCGAGCTCTAGTGGCGCCTACGGCGTATTCAAGGTTACGCCTGCAGGAGCCGAGACCTTACTCTATTCTTCATTGAATTCAGGCCCTACTGACGCCGGCGGAGTGGCCAGCCGCCTGATTCAAGCAACTGATGGAAATTTCTACGGTACGACCACAGGTGGCGGCGCGTATGGCTATGGCACCGTATACAAGATCACGCCCGCGGGGGCCGAGACGGTGCTGTATTCATTCAAAGGCGGTACCACGGATGGTGCGACCCCGAACGGTGTGATTCAAGCGAGCGATGGAAGTCTGTACGGAACGACAAGTGGTGGGGGGCCATACACAGGTCGTACAACCGTTTACACGAGCAACGGCTATGGGATTGTCTTTAAGCTCACGCTCGCAGGACAGTACACCGTGCTGTATTCATTCAGCGGTGGAATGAACGGAGGTGTACCGGAAGGGGCCGTACCCAATGCCCTGATGCAAGCGAGCGACGGAAATTTCTACGGTACAACCAGGATGGCCGGCTCGACCAACGGCGGTACGGTATTCAAGATTACACCGACGGGGGTTGAAAGCATTCTCTATTCATTCACCCCACCGCTTGACGCTTATGCACCCAATGGGACCCTGCTGCAGGCGGGCGATGGGAACTTCTACGGCACGAGCGGAGGCGGAGGGCAGTATCAACAAGGAGCGGTGTTCAGGGTAACGCCTGCCGGAGCCGAAACCGTGATTTACTCCTTTGCCGGTGGAACCGCCGATGGGGCGCACCCCCAGGAAAACGGGGATGCGCTGATCCAGGCGAGCGATGGAGGTTTGTACGGTACGACCTACATTGGGGGTGCGTACAACGCCGGTACGGTATTTCGCCTTGCGTCTTCCAGTCTTTCCGTCGGTAGCTCAAGCGGCGGTTCTTCTTCCGGGAGTTCAAGCAGTAGTTCGTCGTCGGGCGGATCGACCAGCAGCTCGTCGTCGGGCGGATCGAGCGGAAGCTCATCGTCAGGAAGCTCAAGCAGCAGCTCTTCCTCAGGAGGCACGAGCGGCGGTTCGTCCTCCGGATCGAGTGGCGGCTCGTCGTCCGGTGGATCGAGCAGCAGCTCGTCCTCTGGTGGAGGAACAGGTATCACCGCGACCGCGAACCCGACCCCTCAAAACCTGACGATTGGCACTCCCATGACGGCCTTCGCGCCGCTAGCGGCGTCGGGGGGCACTCTCCCTTATACCTATTCGTATACGCCAGCCATCGGCAGCAGCTTTCCGGCCGGACTTGCTTTCGATCCGGCGACCGGCATCGTTTCAGGTACCCCAACGGGAATTCCGGTGTCGCCCACGCCGGGCGTCGGCGCCCCGAACGTGATTGTTTTTTCCGTAAAGGACGCCAGCGGGGTCGTGGCTAGCACGACGAGCAGCGTGACATTCGTCGCATATGCAGCCTACGTTGCGGAAGGGGGGCTGACCTGGATGCCGATATCGCCCGTAACTATGTATTCGTTCAGCGCCGCGACCAGCCTTTGCGCCGGGACGATCAACGGAATGACCGGCTGGAGGCTTCCGACCGAAGCCGAACTCAATGCGCTCTACACTTCGGCCGCCATGGTCGGAAGAGGGTGGGTGCTGGGCGCTACGACTTCGTCGACGGTGGCCTCCTCCACGTTCCCCACATCCCACTATGCCGTCGACCTTTCAAACGGCGTAGATGAAGCCATCTCGGACACCCTATCCAATCTTGTAACTTGCGTCCGATAGCGCCGGCGACTGAATTGCTGGCAGGCTCCGTGCGAGGCGAGCGGCCTGCCTCCGCGACGAGCTTCGCTGCGGCCGCAGTTGCTCTCGGCGCCGCCTTGGTTTGCCTTTGGTTCCTTGCACCGTGGCAGCCCTGGGCCGGTTCGGTCAAGATCGCTTACCTTCCACTGCTGCCCTGCCTGGCGATCATCCTCGTGATGGGCGGAGCCGAGCTGTTCGTGCCGGCGCTCAGGCGTGCGAGCGGCGCGGACATCCTGCGGCTTCCAGTCCGAGAACTCGACCTCGAGCGAGTGGCGCTTCGAATCGTCGGACTTTCGGCGACTATCACGCTCGTGGGGTTCCTGTACTGGCTGCTGCCAGAGTACCGCGGCGACTTCTACCAACCCTATTGGCGTTTCCTCAAGACGATCGCGCCATTTGCGCTTTTGATTCCGATCGCGCTCGTCTGGCTTGACTCCCGGAGCGCGGACATCCGTGACGAGCTCTATCAATTCGGGCTTGTCATGACCGGGCACGTGCACGACGTCGAGCGCTCGGTGATCCGCCGTCATCTCCTCGGTTGGCTCGTGAAGGCTTTCTTTCTTCCGTTGATGGTCGTCTACCTGGGGGACGAGGTTGTCGCCTTGTATAACGCGATGCACGGCGCCAGTCACGACACGGTACCCGTTTTCCAAGTCTTCTATCACTTGAGCTTTGTCATCGATCTGCTGTTTTGCGTCACCGGGTATGTGACCACCTTCCGACTCTTTGGCAGCCAGATCCAGAGCGTCGAACCCACCGTCGGTGGGTGGGTCCTGGCGCTCATGTGCTACCAGCCCTTCTATTCGCTCGTCGGCCGCTACTACCTGCAGTACGACGATCAGCTCTACTGGGACAATTGGCTGAACGGCTGGCCGGCGCTGCGAATACTCTGGGGCACGGTCATCGTTCTTCTTCTGCTCGTATACGCGCTATCGACGGTGGCCTTCGGGTTGCGCTTTTCGAACCTCACCCACCGCGGCATCATCACGAGCGGCCCGTATCGCTATTCCAAACACCCTGCGTACCTCAGCAAGAATCTGAGCTGGTGGCTTATCTCGGTGCCGTTCGTCAGCTTCGAGAGCTGGCAGGCGGCTGTCCGGAACTGCTGTCTTTTGCTCGCGCTGAACCTGGTCTACTACGGGCGCGCGCGAACCGAGGAGCGCCATTTGAGCCGCGACCCCAAGTACGTCGCCTATGCACTCTGGATGAACACGCACGGCTTGCTTGCGTTTCTCGGCCCCCTCGTGCCGGCGCTGCGTTACCGTATTCCTGCCACCGTGGACGTGGGGTCGAACAGAGAATTTGCGTCGAGTGTCTAAGCACCCTTTCATCCGAACAGCGCCCGCACGGCCGGATAAAGCGCCCGGAAGCGCTCGTAGCGCGGCGCCAGCAATTCCTGCACTTCAGGTTCGGGCTCGAAGCGCTCGCGAACCGGGGGACTCGGGCACACATCGGCGAGCGAGCCGCCAACCGCGAGCCACGCCAGCCGCGCCGCGCCGAGGGCGCCGCCCGCTTCGCCGCCTTCATGCGTCACCAGCGCGACGCCGAGCGTAGAGGCCAGCAGTTGTGCCCATAAACGGCTGCGCGCGCCGCCGCCCACGAGGGAGAGCGATTCCACTTCACCCGCGGCGTGCAGGCGCGCCCAACCGTCGCGCAGGCCGAAGCCGACACCTTCGATCACCGCGTAGCCGACCGCGGCGGCGTCATGCGCCGCAGTGAGCCCGAAGATCGCAGCCTTGGCGTTCGGATCGTTGTGCGGCGTGCGCTCGCCGCTCAGATACGGCAGGAACAGCGGCGCGCCCGCCCGCCCGGCCGCATCGAGTTGCGCGGTCCGCTCCAGCAGCGCGGGCTCGTCGGGCAGACCGAGCAGCTCGCGCGCCCAGCGCAGCGCGCTCGCCGCCGACAGCATCACGCTCATCCGGTGCCACGTGCCCGGGAGCGCATGGCAGAAGGTGTGGACCGCCGAGGCGGCGTCGGGCCGGTAGCGCTCGTCGCACAGGAAGACCACGCCCGACGTTCCGAGCGAAACGAAACCTTGCCGCGGCCTGACCGCGCCGATGCCGACCGCGCTCGCCGCGTTGTCGCCGCCGCCGCCGGCCACGGGGACCACCGCCGGCATTCCCCAGCGCCGCGCGAGCTCGGGGCGCAATTGCCCCGACACCTGGCTGCCTTCGACCAGTGCCGGCATGTGCGCGATCGACAGGCCGCAGGCCTCCAGCATCGCAGGCGACCAGCGGCGCGCGCCGACGTCGAGCCACATCGTGCCGGAAGCGTCCGACATCTCGCTCACCGCCTCGCCGGTGAGCCGCAGCCGCAGCCAGTCCTTCGGCAGCAGGACGCGCGCGGTGCGCGCGAAGACGTCGGGTTCGTGCGCGCGCACCCAGCACAGCTTGGGCGCCGTGAAGCCGGGCATCGCGAGGTTGCCGGTGATCTCGCGCAGCGCCGGCACCGCCGCTTCGAGCGCGGCGCACTCGGCGCCGCTGCGCCCGTCGTTCCACAGGATCGCCGGCCGCAGCACGCGACCGCCCGAATCGAGCAGGACGGCGCCGTGCATCTGCCCCGACAGCCCGATGGCTCGCACGGCGGCCATCGCGCCCGGGTGGTCGGCGGCGAGCGCCTGCAATGCGCCGTCGGTCGCCTGCCACCAGTCGTCGGGGTGCTGCTCGCTCCACAGCGGGTGCGGGCGCTGCAGCGCGAGCGGCCGGCCGGCCGTGGCGGCGATCCGGTGGCGCTCGTCGAGCAGCACGACCTTGACTTCGGACGTGCCCAGGTCGATGCCGAGGAACATGGCGGAACTATAGCGCGCGGGCGCGCAACTCAGCCGCGCGAGCCTTCGAAGCGGCGCTGCGCCTGGCGGCGGAACTCCGACGGCGTGAGGTTCTTGATCTCGAGGAAGCGGCGGTTGAAATTGGAGACGTTGTTGAAGCCCACTTCATAGCAGATCTGCGTCACCTGGCGGTCGGTGTCCATCAGCAGCTGGCAGGCACGGTGGACGCGCGCGCGGTTGACGAAATCGGTGAAGGTGTTGCCCGTGGCGCGGCGGAAGAAGCGGGAAAAGCGCGTCTCGCTCATGTCCAGCTCGGCCGCCATGTCCGACGCCGACAGCGGCTGCGCCACGTCGACGGTGATGCGGTCGATGATCGCGTTGATCGCCCGGCCCCCGGTCGCGTCGTCCTCGCCCTGCAGCATCACGCTCGACAGCAGGCGGTAATCGGGGCAGCGCGCGAGATCGCCCAGGAAGTCGAGGAAGGCCGCAAGCCGCTGCACGCCCCGCGCCTGCTTCGTGCGCACCCAGTGCGCGTGCGCGCGCCCCGACATGCCGAGGAACTCGATGCCGTGGCGCGAGCGCTCGAGCATCGGCAGCACCTCGGCGAGCTCCGGGATCATCTCGACGGCGTGAGCGATCGGCTCGTGCCGGAACTGGATCACGAGGTCGCGCTCGGCGACGCCGCCCGCCGGCAGGTCGAGCGAGATCCAGTTGTGCGGCAGCATCGGGCCGCACAGGGTGAGGTGGCCGGGCTGGAACGGCCCGATCCAGTCGCCGATGAACGCCTTGCCCGAGGTCGACGTGATCAGGTGCAGCTCGTACTCGGGGTGGAAGTGCCAGCGCGCCAGCGGTGTCGGGAAGCCGTGCGCGAGGCAGCGGATCAACCCGGCGTCCTCGGCCGGCTCGTAGCCGAGCGCGGGCAGGCGCGCCGGGTCGCGTTCGAGCTCGGGCTGCCGGCGGCGCGGCGCCTGACGCGGCTTCTTGCGTGCGGGCATCTCTGCGGGCTGCCCTCAGGACATCACGTTGCCGCCGTCGACGTTCAGCGTCTGGGCGGTGATGTAGCCGGATTCCGCGCTCGCCAGGAAGACGGCCGCGCCCGCGACATCGCGCGGCACGCCCATTCTGCCCAGCGGCACCGCCTTGCCGACGGCGATCTTCTTGGCGCCCGGCTGCAGCCCCTCGTAGCGGGCGAACAGCGCGTCGACGTGGTCCCACATCGGTGTGTCGATCACGCCGGGCGCGATCGCGTTGACCCGTATTCCGTGCGGTGCCATGGCGAGTGCAGCCGACTGCGTGTAGCTTATCACCGCGGCCTTGCTGGCGCAGTAGTGGGACACCAGCGCTTCGCCGCGCCGGCCCGCCTGCGAGGCCAGGTTGATCACGCTGCCGCGCCGGCCCGCCGCGACCATGCGCGCCAGCACGGCCTGCATCACGAAGAACATGCCCTTGACGTTGACGTCGAACAGGCGCTCGTACATGCGCTCGTCCGACTCGAGCAGCGGCGCCATGTCGAAGACGGCCGCGTTGTTGAACAGCACGTCGACCGTCCCGAAGCTGGCCGAAGCGGCCTCGAGCAGGGTGCCGATCGACCCGACCTTCGAAACGTCGGCGCTCGCGTAGGCGAGCGCGCCGGGCCAGCGCTCGGACAGCGCCGCGAGCCCCGGGCCCGGAGCCGCGCCCAGGTCGACCGCGGTGCAGCGGGCGCCCTCGTCGAGGAACGCCTCGGCCACGGCGAGGCCGATGCCGCCCGCGGCTCCCGTCACCAGCGCGTGGCTTCCCAGCAGCCGTTGCGACACGGTCATCATTGGCTCATTTCGGCTTGTTGCGCCGGTTGATTCGTCGCCTCAAGGTGCGGCAGCGAACTGCCGCACGCGCGCGTGCGCGTCACGCACGGCAGCGGCGAGGGTCTCGTTGCCCGCGAGCGGGCCCCACAGCATCGGGTCGCGACAGAAGGCGGCCAGCGGCTGCGGCGCCTCGAAGATGCGGTGCGCGGCCGCGGGATCCATCACGCCGTCCTGATACTCGTACGGCAGCGCGCCGCGGTGCCAGCGCTCGAGCACCGCGAAGAACAGCGCCGGCAGCACGGCCGTGCTGTCGAGCGGCGCGCCGCGCTCGAGGCACTCGCGCAGCGTCGGCGCGATGAAGCCCGGAATCTTCGAGAAGCCGTCCATCGCGACGCGCTGGTTGGTGTCGTTCAGGAACGGGCTGCCGAAGCGGTCGAGCACGACGTCGCGGTAGGCGCGCAGATCGACCGGGCTCGGATGCTCGGGCGTGTCGAGGCAGGGGATGGCCCCGTCGGTCACGTAGTCGAAGGCCATCTTGCGGATCGCCGGCACGCGCACGCCCTCGTGGATGTACGTCAGTCCGCGCAGCGTTCCGGCCCAGGCGATGCAGGAATGGGTCGCGTTGAGCAGGCGGATCTTGGCCTCCTCGTACGCGTGCACCGATTCGACCATCTCGACGCCGACGCGCTCCCATGCGGGACGCCCGGCGATGAAGCGGTCCTCGACCACCCACTGGATGAACCGCTCGCCCATCACGGGCGCGCCGTCGTTCCAGCCCGTCGCCGCGCGCACCCGTTCGGCCACGCCGGGGAGTGGGCGTGGCGTGATGCGGTCGACCATGTCGTTCGGACAGCTGGCGCCCGTCCGCACCCATTCGTGCAGCGCGCGCTCGCCGCGGCGGTCGAGGAAGTCGAGCAGGCCTGCCCGGAAACGGTCGCCGTTGCGGCGCAGGTTGTCGCAATTGAGCAGGGTGACCGGCGCGCCGCCGCTCCTGACCCGTTCGCGCAGGATCGCGGTCAGTGCGCCGTAGATCGTCCCGCACGCGCGCCCGTCGAGGTCGGCGACGAGGTCGGCATAGGCGGTGTCGAGCCGGTCCCTGGCGTCCAGGTAGTACCCGGCCTCGGTGACGGTGAAGGAGATGATGCGCGTCGTCGCGCGCGCGCCGACCTCGATCAGTCGCCGGTGCGAGGACTCGTAAGGGATGACCTCGGCGATCGAACGGATGCGCTCGTAATGCCGCTCGCCCGCAGGCGTCACGGTCTCCAGCGTGTACTCGCCGCGCTGGGCGATCAGCGCCGAGATCGTCTGCGCCTGATCGTCGCGGATGTTGCCGCCGATAATCGACCACGACCGGTCGCCGGCCTCGCGCAGATGGTGCAGGTAGACGGCCTGATGGGCGCGATGGAACGAGCCCAGGCCGATGTGAAGGATGACGTTGACGTCCGGCGGCGTCCTGCTGGCTTCGCTCACGTCGAACCCCCGCGTCAGGCTGGAAAGTCGCGACTTCGATCTTCGAGGGCCGGCGCCGGGCCTCAGTGCGGTTGCGGTACGGCGCGCCCCTCGCGGTCGAACAGGTGGAACGAGGCCGGCGCGATGTCCAGTCCGACCGGATCGCCCGGATGCAGCGCCGTGCGGGATTGCTGGCGGGCGACCACCACCACGGCCGGTCCGCCGCCCTCGCTGACGCTGGCGTAGATCAGCGTGTCCGCGCCGAGCGATTCGACGATCTCCACGTGGCCGCTCAGGCTGCCGGATCCGGCCGGCCTGACCGTGACGTCCTCGGGGCGCACGCCGACGCTCAGGCCGTTCGCCAAGCCGTTGCCGACGGCCGAGCGCAGCGACGGCAGCTTGCCGACGTCGATCACGTTCATCTGCGGGGTGCCGATGAACTGCGCTACGAACTGGTTGGCCGGCGCGTCGTACAGCGCGAGCGGCGAGCCGACCTGCTCGATCGCGCCGTCGCGCAGCACGACGACCCGGTCGGCGAGCGTCATCGCCTCGACCTGGTCGTGCGTGACGTAGATCGTGGTCGCGCCGAGCTCGCGGTGCAGCTTCGCGATCTCCACCCGCGTCTGGCCGCGCAGCGCGGCATCGAGGTTCGACAGCGGCTCGTCGAACAGGAATACCTTGGGAGCGCGCACGATCGCGCGGCCGATCGCGACCCGCTGGCGCTGCCCGCCCGAGAGCTCGCGCGGCGTGCGGTCGAGGTATGCGGTGAGGTTCAGGATCTCGGCCGCGCGCTGCACCTTCTCCTGGATCACCGAGCGCTCGACCTTCGCGAGCCGCAGCGCGAACGACATGTTGTCGAACACGTTCATGTGCGGATAGAGCGCGTAGCTCTGGAACACCATCGCGAGGTCGCGCTTGGACGACGGCAGGCGCGTGATGTCGCGGCCGTCCAGGTGCACGGTGCCGGCGTCGATCTCGGTGAGGCCCGCGATCATCCGCAGCAGCGTCGACTTGCCGCAGCCCGACGGACCGACGAAGACGATGAACTCGCCTTTCTCGATCGACAGGTCGACGCTCTTGATCGCACGATGCGTGCCGAACCGCTTCTCGACGCTCTTCAATTCGAGGAAGGGCATGACGGACGACTCCTCACGCTTCCGGTTGTCGTACTTGACCGCGCTACTTGACCGCGCCGAAGGTCAGCCCCTGAACCAGCTGCTTCTGGCTGAACCAGCCGACCACGACGATGGGCGCAACGGCGAGCAGCGACGCCGCCGACAGCTTGGCCCAGAACAGGCCTTCCGGGCTCGAGTACGACGCGATCAGCGTGGCGAGCGTGCCGGCCTTGGCCGAGCTCAGGTTGAGCGACCAGAAGGACTCGTTCCACGCCAGCACGAGGCACAGCAGGCCGGTCGATGCCAGCGTGCCCGCGGCGAGCGGGCGGATCACGTGCGCGAATTCGCCCCAGACCGTCGCGCCGTCCATCCGGGCCGCCTCGAGGATCTCGGGCGGGATCTCCTTGAAGCCCGAGTAGAGCATCCAGACCATGATCGGCAGGTTCGACAGCATGAACACGAGGATCAGCACGGTGCGCGTGTCGAGCAGCTCGGCCCACTGCGCGATCACGTACACCGGCACCAGCGCGCCCACGGCCGGCATCATCTTGGTCGACAGCATCCACATCAGCAGGCCGCGCGTGCGCGCGTTGCGATAGAAGGCCATCGAGTACGCCGCCGGCGCCGCGATCGCGAGCCCGAGCAGCGTCGACATCAGGCTGGTGATGATGGCATTGCTCGCGTACAGCAGGTAGTCGCTGCGCTGCTGGACCTCGGCGAAGTTCTCCAGCGTCGGCGTGAAGACGAACAGCGGCGGCACGGCGATCGCCTGCCCCTCGGTCTTGAACGCGGTCAACGCCATCCACAAGAGCGGAAACACCAGCACCAGCGTGATCAGCCAGGCGGCGCAGGTGCGGGCGATCAGTCCGGCGCGCATGATTGGCTCAGTCCAGGTTGCGGCCGATCATCCGCATCAGGAAGACGGCGACGATGTTGGCAATCACCACCGCGAACAGCGCGCCGGCCGAGGCCACGCCGACGTCGAAGCTCATCAGCGCCTGCTTGTAGATCAGGAACGCGATGTTGGTGCTGTCGTTGCCCGGCCCGCCGCCCGTGGTCGTGAAGATCTCGGCGAACACGCCCATCAGGAAGATCATCTCGATCATGATCACGATGGTGATCGGGCGGCCGAGATGCGGCAGCGTGAGGTGCCAGAACTTCTGCACTGCGTTGGCGCCGTCCATGCCGGCCGCTTCCATCTGGTCGCGGTCGAGCGACTGCAGCGACGTGATGAAGATCAGGCAGGCGAACGGCAGCCATTGCCAGGCCACGATCAGGATCACCGACAGCAACGGGACATCGGACAGCCAGTCCACCGGCTTCGCGCCGAAGAAGCTCCAGAGCTGCGCCAGCACGCCGTAGACCGGGTTCATCATCATGTGCTTCCACAGCAGCGCGTTGGCCGCCGGCATCACGAAGAACGGCGAGATCAGGAGCGCGCGCACGATGCCCTGCCCGGGGAACGCGTCGTTGACGAGCAGCGCCAGCGCCACCCCCGCCACGACGGTGATCGCGATCACCGACGCCAGCAGCACCAGCGTGTTGCGGACCGACGGCCCGAAATCCGGGTCGGTGACGAAGAACTCGTAGTTGGACAGCCCGGTGAAACCGCGATCGCCCGGCTGCATCAGGTTGTAGTGCAGGCACGAGAAGTACACCGTCATCGCCAGCGGCACGATCATCCAGACGACGAGCGTGCTCACCGCCGGCGCCAGCAGCAGGCGCGGCAGCAGCCGGCTCTTGGCCGCGGTCGGGGCCCCGGCACCGGCGAGGCTGCCGCCGCCGGCCGCAGCCGGCGCCAGTCCGTCTCGCGGACCGCCAGCCACCGCCGCGGCGTCAGGACCGAGCCGGTGCGCGGGCCACGCGGGCCAGCGCACGCGAAGCCGGTTCACTTGTAGTAGCCGCCCTTGCGCATCTCGCGATCGGCCGCCGTCTCGGACGCCTTCAGCGCCGCGTCGACGGTCTCCCTGCCGGAGAGCGCCGCGCTCATCTGCTGGCCGACCGCGATGCCGATCGCCTGGAACTCGGGAATGGCCGCGAACTGCACGCCGACGTACGGGCTCTTGGGCAGCGTGCTGTCGTTCGGGTTCGCGCTCGCGATCGCCTGGCTCTCGGCCTCGGCGAAGCGCGCCGCCTTGCGGAATTCGGGCGTCGCGTAGGTCGACTTGCGCGTTCCGGTGGGCACCGACCCCCATCCCTTCTCGCGCGCGACCAGCTTGACGTAGTCCTTCGACGTCGCCCAGTTGATGAACTTCTGCGCGGCGGCGGTGTTCTTGGAGCCCGCCGGGATTCCCAGCGCCCAGGCCCACAGCCAGTTGGCGCCCTTGGTCGTCACGCTGTACGGCCCCTGCGCGAAGGCGACCTTGTCGGCGACCTTGCTCTGCGACGGGTCCGTGATGAACGACGCCGCGATGGTCGCGTCGATCCACATCCCGCACTTGCCTTCGCTGAACAGCGCCAGGATTTCGTTGAAGCTGTTGGCCGACGATCCCGGCGGGCCGTATTTCGTCAGCAGGTCGACGTAGAACGTGATCGCGTCGTGCCAGGGCTTGGTCTCGAGCTGCGGCTTCCAGGACATGTCGAACCACTGGCCGCCGAAGCTGTTCACCATCGTCGTGATGAAGGCCATGTTGTCGCCCCAGCCAGGCTTGCCGCGCAGGCAGATGCCGTACACGCCCGCCTTCTGGTCGGTGATCTTCGCCGCCGCGTCGCGCACCTGGTCCCAGGTCGGGCGCGCCGGGAACGTGATGCCGGCCTTGTCGGTGAGGTCCTTGCGGTACATCAGCATCGAGCTCTCGCCGTAGAACGGCGCCGCGTAGAGCTTGCCGTCGACCGACAGCCCGTCGCGGATTGCCGGCAGCAGGTCGTCGACGTCATAGCCCGCGTCGGGCTTGATCTCGTTGAGCCAGCCCTTCTTGGCCCAGATCGGCGTCTCGTACATGCCGATCGTCATCACGTCGAACTGGCCGCCCTTGGTCGCGATGTCGGTCGTCACCCGCTGGCGCAGCACGCCTTCCTCCAGCGTCACCCACTTGACCTTGATGTCGGGGTTGGCCTTCTCGAAGAACGGCGTCAGCTTCTGCATCTCGATCATGTGGGGGTTGTTGACGGTTGCGATGACGAGATCGGTCTCGGCGTGGGCCTGCGCCAGCGCCAGGCCCAGAGCGAGGGCCAGCGGTGCTTGAAGTTTCACGACGGTTCTCCTTGTGGGTCGTTGGAATTTTTTTCTTGTGGATGCGATGTCTGCGCGCGCATCGAGACGCGAAAGATAGGCGAGGTCCGCGGAAACACTCGATACTGCGCCCGCGTGCTTTGATACTTTATTGCGTGAGATACGGCCGGCGATCCCGCATTGTGTGTAATCACGTATCGGTCGGAGTCGGAGCGAACAGAGGCCCGGTCGATCCAATGGGTTTGACCGGCGCTGATCGACGTTCCGCCTCGCCCGACTTCCTGTCGCCGCCGGGTTAGAGTTCCGGGTGCCCGACGTCCGCACTCGAACGTGATCACCACAGCCCTGACCGAGCTGTTCGGCCTGCGCCACCCGATCGTGCTCGCCCCCATGGGCGGCGTCGCGGGCGGCCACCTCGCCGCCGCCGTCTCCAACGCCGGCGCTCTCGGCCTCGTCGGCGGCGGCTACGGGGACCCTGCGTGGCTGCGCACCGAGCTGTCGCTCGTCAGCCGGGGAACGGCTCGGCCCTGGGGGGTCGGACTGATCACCTGGTCGATCAAGCGCGAGGTGCTCGACCTCGCGCTGGGCTTCCGGCCCGCAGCGTTCATGCTCTCCTTCGGCGATCCTCGCCCGTATGCGCAGGCGATCAAGTCGGCCGGCTGCCGGCTGATCTGCCAGGTCCAGGACGTCGATCAGGGCCTCGTCGCCTGCGAGGCCGGCGCCGACCTGATCGTCGCCGAGGGCACCGAGGCGGGCGGTCACGGCGGCGCTCGATCGACCTTGCCGCTGGTTCCGGCGATCGTCGATGCCGTTGCACCGACGCCGGTGATCGCGGCCGGCGGCATCGGCGACGGCCGCGGCCTGGCTGCAGCGCTGATGCTCGGGGCCCACGGCGCGCTGCTCGGGACTCGCTTTTACGCCTCGCACGAGGCGCTGGGCTTCAGCGAGGCCAAGCGGCGCATCGTTGCCGCGCGGGGCAGCCAGACCGCGCGCACGCGCGTGTTCGACATCGTGCGCGGCTACGCGTGGCCACCCCCGTACGACGGGCGGGCGCTTCGCAACCGCTTCATGCAGCGCTGGGAAGGGCGGGAGGGCGAACTGGAACGGAGCCTGGACGCCGAACGCCCCGCGTTCCACGCGGCGGCCCGCGAGGGGGACCTCGACACCGCAATGGTCTGGGCGGGCGAGGTCGTCGATCTCATCAGGAGCGTCGAAAGCGCGGCCGAGCTCGTCGAGAGCATCGGTGCGCAGGCCGAGGCGCAGCTGCGGGCGGCCGGCAAGCGGCTGAGCGAGGCCGACCCCGACTGACCTGTCGAGTCGCCGGCTGCTATTTCAGCGCGGCCAAAGGAGTCCAATCCCCGATCTGGATGAACGCCGCCCAGAAGTACGGGTGCCGGTATCGTGGGTCCGCGAGCAACGCTTCCTGGGCCGCGCGCAAAGCCGGCGAACGGCCTTCGCCTTTGAGCAGGCGCCGGTAGAAGTCGACGATCAGAGCTTGCGTGGCGGAGTCAGCGACCTTCCAGAGCGACGCAATTTGCGCCTGCGCACCAGCCAGCACCAGGGCCCGGCGCAAACCATAGACACCCTCGCCCGTTTGAACCGCGCCGACCGCTGTCTCGCAAGCCGAAAGCACCACCAGCTGCGTGCCGACCAGATTGAGCTGTGCGGCCTCGGAGGCCGTGAGGATCCCGTCATCGGTCGTTCCTGAACGCCTGGCGTTGGCCCCCGCTAGCGCAAGTCCGGAGCGCAGAAGGGGGTTCTCACCCGCCGCATCCTGAGTACCCGCCGTGAAGCCGGCGGGTCGGAAGACACTGTCGCGGTCGCCCAGGAAGAAACCGTGGGTGGCCAAGTGCAGGATGCGCGGGCCATGCAGCCCTTTGAGCCTGGCCTCGGTGGCTTGGTCGCCGGTCAGTACGTGCGCCGCATCGAGTTGCAACAGCGTTTTCAGCGCCTTCGCTTCCTCGGCGGTACCCTCGAGTCGCTTGAACAGCAGCCCACTGCGGTCCATGTCGGCCGAGCGTGCGTCCCCGGAGGTGACTCCACTCGGAGGCGGCGCGACGTCAGATGGACCGTAGTCGGGGTCAGCCAGCACGATCGCGCCTTCTCCGGGTATCGAATCCGGGCTTGCCCGCAGCAGATCGCGCCCGCTGGTCAGATAGCTGATCTCGAAATGCTGGACGAGAAACTGGCCCCGGCCGTCCACGAGGGCCGCGAATGGCAACAGATTCAGTTGCCCATCCGGGGACAGCAGGAGATGCTCGCCCTCCTTCACATGAGGCCGCAACGGCTCGAACAGCTTCTCATAGAGCTCCTGGGCGACCTCTGAAACGTAGGTGGTTCGGGGGTCACTCAACGCGGCACGAAGATCCGCTACCAACGCATCGATCGGCGCGGCCGCGCCCAGATCAAGCGCCGCCGGCTCGCCATCGCTCCTCAAAACGTACGCTGCGTACCGCGGCGCGCCCCAGTAGGCGCTCTCGGGACCCGTCGCCCTTGGATTGAATGGCAGATAGCGCAACCATTCGACCAGCACCGCGCCGGCGGGCAATGCACGCTGCACGCCCCGCAGTGTGATCGGCGTGGCGGCTTGACGAAACGTTGCGCTGCGCTTGGAAAGCTCCTCCTGCAGCGCGTCGCTCTTCCGGGCGAACTCCGCCAGGCGCTCCGCGTACGCCTCGGCCGACAGTTTCTCGGGGCCGCGGAAAGTCAAGGTCGAGATTTCCTGCGCGACACCGGATAGCTGATCGAAGAGCCCCAAGTCTTGCGGAGCCACGCTCCGCCTCAACCGCGCAACGCCATCGGAAAAAGCATCGAGCGCGCGCCCCTTGTACTGCAGCACGCTGGTCAATCCGAGCGCTTTGCTGCGCGCTGTCGAACAGGCCAACGAGTGGGAAACGTTGGCATAGGTGTTGCCTCGGTCCTGCCACAGAAAGGCCAGCTTCCGCGCCTCCGACCCTGCGAGCAGGGCGCGCGCGGTGTTCAGCTCGTTTATGGCTTGAGCTCGCTCGCCGAGCGCCTCGCCTTCCGCGCAGACACCCTTGGCGTAATAGAGCGACCCCAAGTTGTTGAGCGCGGCGGCGGTGTGCGGATGCTCGGGGCCAAGCGCCTTCTCAATTATTGCGAGACCTCGCTTGTAGAGGGCTTCGGCCTTGTCGTACTCGCCCATTGACTGATACAGCGACGCCAGGCTGTTCGCGCTCGTGGCGACGGAAGGATGATCGGGACCGAATGCCTTTTCGTCGATCGCCAGCGCGCGCCGAAGCAAGGGCTCGGCCTCACCGAAAGCGCCGATCGATCTGTACAACAGCCCGAGGTTGTTTCGAATGGTGGCGGTGGCAGGGTGGTCGGGTCCAAGTGCCCTCTCGGCAATCGCCAATGCGTGCTGATATTGAGGCACGGCTTTCGCGTCGGAGCCCATCCCTCGGTACAGGAGCGCCAGGATATTCAGACTTCTGGCTACGCGGGGATCGTCAGGACGAAGCGTCTCTTCATTGATCGTCAAGGCCCGTTTGATAAGCGGCTCGGCCAGTGAGTAAGCACCCGTGACCCGGTACAGGTCGGCAAGATTGCTCAGGCTCGCCGCGGTGCCCGGATCATCAGGACCAAGCGCTTCCTCCCGGATCTTTAGAGCTCTCTTGTAGAGCGGCTCGGCCCTGGGGTAATCACCCGTGGCTTGGTACAAGGTTGCGATGTGATCGAGACTTGTCGCGATGTCCTGATCGTCGGGAGCCAGTGCATGCTCCCGTATGTCCAAGGCGCGCTGAAACAGCGGTTCCGCTTTCGCGTAGGCGCCCGTGAAAAAGTACATTGCCGCAAGATTGTCGAGAAGCGTCGCAGTGGCGGGATGCTTTGGGCCGCGCACTTTTTCGGTGATGGAAATCGCGCGCGTGAATCGCAGCTCAGCTTCGGCGTAAGCACCGATGGCTTGATACACCGCACCCAGGTCGTTGAGACGCCCCGCAATCGAGGGATCGTCGGGGCCAAGCGTCTTCTCCGCGATTGCGAGAGCGCGTTCAGCCTTTGGGAGCGCCTCCTCGAAGTTTCCCGCGCGATACAGGTTGACGACCTCCACCTTCAGTCGCTCGAGTTCGTCGACGTCCCTGGATTGGCTGAAGGATTTCTCCGGTGGCTGTACTGCAATGGAGGCCGTGGGCGCGAGTAGCAGTGCCGCGATGACAGCACACCATAGTGGAGGATTTGTGATCGAACGCATCTGCACTGAGGAGCATCCGTGATCTTCCCCACGGCGTCGATGCAGGATACGGCGGCGGGCCGGCCCCGGCAATGGACGATTGCGCCCGAGAACCGATGCGAACGTGGCCGCTCGGTCAGGCGAAGCTGGCCTTGAGCTCCCCCGCGGCCGAGGCGAGTATTTCGCGTGACAGCCTCTCGTCGTTGACCGCGCGCGCCATCGAGACGGCGCCGACCAGCGTCGAGAGGGCGGCGATGGCCTTGGCTCTCTTCGCTTTCGGCCCGCGGCCGGCGATCAGCTTGCCAAGCAGTTCGAGGTAGATCTCGACCTGGCGCGTATACGCCGAGCGGGTCCGCTCGTTGCAGCGAACCACGTCGGCGGCCAGGGTCGTCACGGCGCAGCTCGTCGCGAGGTTGTCGCGGTGCTCGGCGCTGAGGTAGGCGTCCACCAGCGCGGCCAGCAGAACCGCTGGCCGGTTGCGGCCCTTCAAGACCGCCTCGACGGCCAGCCCGCCGTCGCGCAAGGCGCGCTCGACGGCCTCGGCCACGAGCTCGTCGCGCGTGCCGAAGTGCCTGTAGAAGCCGCCGTGAGTCAGGCCGGCGTCCTTCATCAGATCGGCAACGCCGATGCCGTCGACGCCGTTCTCGCGAAACCTGGCGGCGGCCACCCGCACGATGCGATCGTGGCTCTCGACCTTCCCCACCCGCGAATGCCCCATCGGAGAGTTCCCCGGCCCGTCCGCCTTGACAGTGTGGATGATGTTCATCATCATCCTTATGTGGATGATGATCGTAATCTTCCGCTCCCTTCAACCCCGCCGGGAGTCTGACATGCCGATGATCGACGTCTACGCAGCGGCCGACCTCTTCCCCGCTGGCAGCGACCGCCAGCTGGGCGAGGAGCTTTGCAAGGCGATACTTCGCGCCGAGGGGGTGGCAACCCCCGGGCCCTTTCACCTGAACAATACGGCCGCGTTCATCCATCGGATGGACGCGCCGGCCGTACAGACGGCGGCGACGGCGTCCGCCCGCTGCGTGCGGGTTCAGGTCGTGACGCCGCCGGCGGCGCTGAGCCGCGCCGGCCAGAAGCAACTCGTCAGGGAGGTCACGGAGATCGTCGCGCGCGTCTGCGGCGACCCGGCACAGGCGGGCCGGACTTGGGTGCTGCTGACCGAGGCTGCCGAGGGTGGCTGGGGAATCTCCGGCACGGCCTTCGGACGCGAGGAGTTCGCCGCGCTGGCCGCGAAGGCGAAGGGAGCGCCCTAAAACACTTGCCCTCTCCCGCTTGCGGGAGAGCCTGCTGCCGCGGCGGCGGCGGCTCACGGACCATGAACCGGGTGGCAGCAAGAATGACGCCCGTGAATGCCGCGGGGGGTGCTCGAGGGGGGGCGCAGCCACCCCTCGAAGCCGATCCTCCCGCTTTTCGGTTCCGACGGGCACATCGCCAAACGGCGGCGTTGTCGCCCGTCGAAGCCGTGGTTC
>CAZEIW010000066.1:0-14955 GCA_964512305.1 uncultured Burkholderiaceae bacterium
ATAGTCTTCTGGATCAGGTCATCAACCAGCGCTTCCAGTTTGGCGCGCGTGATCTTCATGGTGAGATGCTTGGGGCCCGAAGCGTCCGCCGTGATGAAGGGCAGGTTCACTTCGGTCTGCACCGCGCTCGAAAGTTCGATCTTCGCTTTTTCGGCCGCTTCCTTCAGGCGCTGCAGGGCGAGACGATCCGAACGCAGGTCGATACCGGATTCTTTCTTGAATTCGTCGGCCAGATAGTTGACCAGCCGCTGGTCGAAGTCTTCACCGCCGAGGAACGTGTCGCCGTTGGTCGACTTCACTTCGAACACGCCGTCGCCGATTTCGAGCACGGAAATATCGAACGTGCCGCCGCCGAGGTCGTAGACCGCGATGGAGCCGGTGTTCTTCTTGTCCATGCCGTAGGCGAGCGCCGCCGCGGTGGGCTCGTTGATGATGCGCTTCACCTCGAGCCCGGCGATCCGGCCGGCGTCCTTGGTGGCCTGCCGCTGCGAATCGTTGAAATAGGCCGGCACCGTGATCACGGCTTCGGTCACGGTTTCGCCGAGGTAGTCCTCGGCGGTCTTCTTCATCTTGCGCAGCACTTCGGCCGAGACCTGCGGCGGCGCGATCTTCTTGCCGCGCACCTCGACCCAGGCGTCGCCGTTGTCGGCCCTGACGATCTTGTACGGCATCAGGCCGATGTCCTTCTGCGATTCCTTTTCGTCGAAGCGCCGGCCGATCAGCCGCTTGACCGCGTACAGCGTGTTGCGCGGATTGGTGACCGCCTGCCGCTTGGCGGGCGCGCCGACCAGGATCTCGCCGTCCTCGAGATACGCGACGATCGAGGGCGTCGTGCGCGCCCCCTCCGAGTTCTCGATGACCTTGACCTGGCCGCCTTCCAGGATGGCGACGCACGAATTGGTCGTGCCCAGGTCGATACCGATGATCTTGCCCATCTGCCGTTCCCTCTATCCGATGTGTCCGCTCTCGCGTGTTACCCGCAATCCCCGTACCGCTGTCCTCTTCGAGCCGTAACCGTCCCGACGCAGCCCGTCAGGCCATCACCCGTTAACGTGCGTCCGCGCCCCGCTCTTTCAAGAGGCCTGCGCCACCGTGACCAGCGCCGGGCGAAGCACGCGGTCGGCGATCATCCAGCCCTTCTGCAGCACCGAAACCACATGGTTGGGGGCGACGCTGCCGTCGGCCGGAACCGCAACCATCGCGATCGCCTGGTGCCGGTGCGGGTCGAATTTCTCGCCGACGGGATTGATCTCGGTCAGCCGGTTGCGGTCGAACGCGGCGCGCAGCTGCCGCAGCGTGATTTCGGCGCCCTCGCGCAACCCGTCGACCGTCGGGGCCGGCACCTGCAGCGCCTTTTCGAGGCTGTCGGCCACCGGCACCAGCGCCTCGGCGAACGACTCCACCGCGAACTTGTGCGCCTTGCCAACATCCTCCTGGGCGCGCCGGCGCGCGTTATCCGTCTCCGCGCGCGCGCGCAGGTAAAGGTCGTAGTACTCGTTCGCCTTGGCTTGAGCGGCCTCGAGCGCCGCTCTCAACTCGCTCTCGCGATCGCCGGCCGCCACGGGCTGCGGCGGCCCTCCGCCGGCCGCCGACGCGGTCGCGGGCTGCACCGCCGCCTCGTTCGCGGCCCCCGCTTCAGGCGTGCCATTGGGTTTGAACTCGGGCTCGAGTCCCGCCATGCTTCCTCCGAAATTGCCGTGAATTCAACGGCTTGAATAATGCCCACCCGCCGTCGCGCAGAAGGCTGACTGCATTTTGGGGGCGTACGGGCCGATTTCAAGCTGCCAGCCGCCCGAATTGCGCATTCCGGGGGCTCGATAGGCCCCTAGCCTGGGTCGACGCCCAACAATCGGTTACCAATCGCCGGAGCCTAACGCAGCACGCCGTCATCGCGGCGCGGGTCCAATCGTTAACATCACCAGCCCTCGCCGCCGCAAGGCGGCGAATTTCGACATCGCCGCCCGGCCTGCGCCGGCCGGCCCCCCGGAGGATCAGGACAAGATGGAACCCGTCACCCCCGTCACGACCGCCAGGAAGCTTCACCCGCTGGTCGCGACCGCCGCCATCGCGGTGATCGTCGTCAGCGTGCTGGCGGCTGTCACGCTCGTCAACAGCCAGGTTTCGGCCCGCAAGGCAGACCAGGAGACCGCTGCGGCACAACCTCCGGCACCGGCGCCCGAGCCTGCCGCGGCCCCTGCGGAGGCGGCCGCGCCCGAGGCTCCCGCCCCGGTCGCCGCACCCAAGCCGCACGTGGTGAAGCCGCCGAGACCATCCACGACCGTGGCCGCGGCACCGGTCGCCGCTGCGCCGGTGCAGCCGGTCGAACAGCCGATTCCGCCCCCGCCGGCCGGCACGCCGCCGGCCCCGCCGCCCGACGTGGTCGCCACCGTGCCGCCCCCTGTTTGCGCCGATTGCGGTGTCGTCAATGCGGTCCGCGCCGTCAAAGCGGAGGGCAACGCAACCGGCGCCGGGGCCGTCGCCGGCGGAGTGGTCGGGGCCATTCTCGGCAACCAGGTCGGGCAGGGCCATGGCCGCGAGGCGGCGCGGGTCGTCGGCATTCTCGGCGGAGCGCTGGCCGGACACGAAATCGAGAAGCAGGCCCGCGCCACGACCACGTATCAGGTCGACGTCCGGATGGACAGCGGCGAGGTGCGCACCGTGGCGCTGCCGGGCGATCCGGGCCTCATCATCGGCCAGCGGGTACACCTCCAGGGCAATCAGATCCGCGTCGACCCTGCCGTCGCCCCCCGCAGCTGAGGGCTGCGTTCACATTCGCCGGTCACCGCGCGGCGCCCATGCGCCGCGCGAGTTGCGCGCCCTCCAGCGCCTGCCGCTCGCGCTCGGCGCGGGCGGCGGCGGTGATCGGCCAGCCCTGCGTGTGGCGCTCGATCAGGTCGGCCAGCGTGCGGATGAACGCAGGCGAATCGTTCAGGCACGGGATGTAATGCAGCTGCCGGCCGCCCGCGGTCAGGAACTCGCGCCGGCCTTCCAGACTGATCTCCTCCAGCGTTTCGAGGCAGTCGGCGACGAAGCCCGGGCAGACCACGTCGACGCGCCGCAGGCGCGCCCGGCCCAGTTCGCGCAGCGTGGCGGCCGTGTAGGGCTGAAGCCATTGCGCGCGGCCGAATCGCGACTGGAAGCTGACCACGTACTCGTCGGGCTGCAGGCCCAGTGACTCGGCCAGCAGGCGCGCGGTCTTCTGGCACTCGCAGTGGTACGGATCGCCCCGCATCAGATTGCGCTGCGGCAGTCCGTGGAAGCTCATCACGAGCCGATCGGGCCAGCCGTTGGCGTCCCAGTACGCCTTCACGGAGTCGCGCAGCGCCTCGATGTATCCGGCCTCGTCATGGAAGCCGCGGACCCAGCGCGCTTCCGGCATATCGCGGCAGCGCTCCAGCACATGGAACACGCCGTCTAGCGCCGATCCGGTGGTCGCCGCCGAGTACTGCGGATACAAGGGCAGCACGAACAGGCGCCGCACCCGTGCCATGCGCAGCCGCTGCAGCACGGCGCCGATCGAGGGTTCGCCGTAGCGCATCGCCAGCGCGACCTCGAAATCCAGCCCGCGGCGCGCCACCTCCGCCGCGACAAGGCGGGCTTGCTGCTCGGAGTTGGTCAGCAGCGGCGAGCCCTCCGCGCTCCAGATCGCGGCGTATTTGGCGGCCGAGCGGCGCGGACGCAGCGGCAGGATCACGGCGTTGAGCAGCAGCCACCACAGCGGGCGCGGGATCTCGACCACGCGCGGATCGGAGAGGAATTCACGCAGGTACCGCCGCACGGCCGGCGCGGTCGGTGCTTGCGGCGTGCCCAGATTGACCAGCAGCACCGCCGTGCGATCCGCGTCGCCGTGGGTGTACTGGGCCGTGTTCAGGTACCGCATGGAAATGGGGCCAGTGAGCCAGTCTCGGAGGTTGTCGATTCGGGGCCGCACCCTGCCTTAAGGCCGCCGGTCCGCGCAGGCGGATGTTATCCGCCCATGCCGGCCCTCGTTTCGCGTCCGCCGGGCCCTGCGGGAACGGCAGGTCCCAAGCCGCTCAACGGGAAGGCTAGCGCAAACCGGTTAAGCCTCACGGAAACGCCGATGCTATGGTCGGAAAGAACGGGAAATAATCCCAAATCGCGCGGCCCACAACACCCACTTCGTACGCCGTTCGACCGACCCGTGAACCAGGACAGTCCCAGCAAACAGACCCGGGCGGAACTGCTGCTGCGTGAGACCTTGTCGATCGTGACGCCGCTGGTTGGCGCGCTGATCGAGCAGGGAGTCACCTATTCGCAATTTGCCCAGGCACTCAAGCAGGCGTTCCTGGACGCCGCGCGCGAGGCGCTGCAGCGGCAGGACAAGCGCATCACGGACTCGGCGCTGAGCCTGCTGTCGGGCGTGCATCGCAAGGATGTGCGCGCGATGGCGCACCGGACGGCCGGCCGGTCGACGCCCGCCAGAGCACTGTCGATCGCGTCGCAGGTATTCGCGCGCTGGAGCCGCGACTCGGCCTATCTCGACAACGAGGGCAATCCCCTGCCGCTGCCGGTACGTACACGAGCGGGCCAAGGTCCGTCGTTCGAACAGCTGACCCGTTCCGTGTCGAAGGATTTCCACTCGCGCTCGGTCCTCGACGAACTGCTGAGATTAGGATTGGCAGAAATGCGCGGCGACCTCCTGCATCTGAAGGCCGACAGCTTCGTGCCGCAACAAGGCTTCGAGGAGCTGTTGCTGTCGATCTCGGCCAACGCGCACGACTTCATGGCGGCCACGATGGGCAACCTCGCCAACGTGGGCAGCGGACGCAAGGCCCCGTTCATCGAGCGCTCGGTGTTCGAGGACAGGCTGAGCGACCAATCGGTCGCCGCGCTGCGCGAGCTCACGGCGTCGATCTGGCGCCGCGCGGCCAAGCAGGTCTACGACGCCGCCGCGCAGCACGTGTTGAGCGATGCGGCGCAGGCCCCGCAGGAGAGGCACTCGCGGATGCGCTTCGGCATCTACTTCTACTCCGAACCGGTGGCCGGGGCGCCGGAGGACGAAAGCGCCGATGATGCCGCGGCGGGCGACCCGCCCGGAGAACACTGATGCGCGGCGCGCTGCGAAGGCTGACCCGCATCGCGCTCGCGTGCGCGCTGGCGCCGGCGCTGCTGTCGTGCGATTTCCTGCTGGCGTCGGCGCCCGGGGAAAACGGGTCCGGCATGACGATCGGCTCGGTCACCGGGTTCGGCAGCGTGATCGTCGACGGCGTCACGTACGACGACACGCAGGGGCAGATCAACATCGAGGAGGACCCGAGCCACCCGCTGGCCGTCGCCACCGGCAATTTGAAGCTGGGCCAGCAGATCCGGGTGGTTCGCCCCGCGGCCAACGCGATCGGGACCGCCACCGTCGCCGCCGAGCTGATCGGCCCGATCGACGCCGGCTCGATCACCGCCAGCGGCTTCTCGATCCTCGGCCAGTCGGTGCTGGTCAATGCGGCGGCCGCGGTTCCGACCGTGTTCGAGGGCGTCACCGGTCTGGCCGGCCTGCTGCCGGGCAAGCGCGTCGAGGTGCACGGGCAGCGGGACCCGGCCGGCAACGTGCTCGCCTCGCGCGTCGAGCGCAGGGAGGCGGGCGACACCGTGATCCGCCTGTCCGGCACCGCGACCCAGGTCGATACGAGCGCGCAGACCTTCGTGATCGCCTCGCCCGCCGGCGCCCAAACCGTCAGCTACCAGGGCGCGACCCTGGTGCCCTCGGGGCAGGCTCCGGCCAACGGCATGCGGGTCGAGGTCTTCGGCAATACGGTGCCCGCCGCCGGCGGCACGCTGCAGGCGCTTGCCCTGCGGTCAGGCACGACGCTTCCTGCCGACGGCTCCGACGTGCGTGTGGGCGGCACGGTGAACCAGTATGCGTCGCCCTCCAGCTTCCAGGTCGAGGGCGTTGTCGCCGATGCGTCGTCGGCCGCCGTGACCGGCGGCACGCTCGCGGACGTGCGGGCCGGCAGCGTGGTGCGCCTGCACGGCGTGATGATGGGCGGCATCCTGCGGGTCGCCGATCTGACGGTCGTCGGGGCTTCCGATGTCCAGGCGCAGCTGACCGGCGCCGTGACCGGGTTCTTCGCCCCGGGCGGCGCTTTCCGCGTACGCGGCGCCCTGGTGCAGCTGACGCAGGCGACGGGCTACGCCGGCGGCACCCTGGCCAATGTCGGCGACGGCGTGGTCGTGACCGTCAACGGCCAGGTCTCGGGCGGTGCGGTGCAGGCCTCGAATGTGCAGGTGGTCGGCAGCGGCAGCGCGGCCTTCCTTCCGGTGCTCGTCGGCCCGATCGCCGGTCTGGACGCCGCCGCGGGCAGCTTCGGGCTCGCCGGCGTGACGCCGACCGTGCGCTTCGGCGCGTCGACGCGCTACGTCAACGGCACGGCGGCCGACCTCGCCGACAACCGCGACGTCCGGGTGCGCGGCGGGATGTCGGGGGGCGAACTCGCGGCCGCGGTGGTCGAGTTCCTCGACAACAGCAGCAGCGCGCCGCAGACGAACATCGTGGGTGTCGCCTACAACGTGGTCGTGAATGGCAGCACGGGCAGTTTCAGCGTCGACGAGGCGCAGATCACGTTCAACGCGCAGACGCTGATGAGTCCGCAGGGCGTGCTGCTCGACGACGGCGATCCGGTCACGGTGGTCGCTTCGAGCAATGGCGGCGTGCTGGTCGCCAGCTCGATCTTCATCTGGCAGCCGCCGGCCGCCGGCGCCGTCACCGTCCAGGGCTTCGTTCAGGACTTCGTGTCGCAGGCGAGCTTCATGGTTTGCGACCAGCGGATCGACGCGAGCGGCGCCGCGATCACCCAACTCGATCCCCAGGTGTCGCTCGGCAACGGCGTGTTCGTCGACGTGACCGGGTCGATCGCCGACGGCGTGCTGACCGCGACCCAGCTGACGGTCCACAGCGCGGCCGCCGGCGGCGGGCGCGGAGAGTAGCGGCAGGCCCGCAAAGGGCCGCCGGCGGGCCCCAGGCCTTAGTCGCGCGACAGCGCGCTCGACAGCAGGCGGGCGGTGATGTCGACGATGGGGATCACCCGCTCGTAGGCCATCCGCGTCGGCCCGATCACGCCGAGCGTTCCGACCACCCTGCCGTCGACCTCGTACGGGGCGACCACCATGCTCATCTCGTCGAGCGGCACCATGCTCGACTCGCCGCCGATGTAGATCTGCACCCCTTGCGACCGGCTCGAGGTGTCGAGCAGGCTGATGAGCCGCGTCTTGTGCTCGAAGAGGTCGAACAGCGCGCGCAGCTTGTCCATGTCGGTCGCCAGATCGTTGACGCCGAGCAGATTGCGCTCTCCGGAGATCACGACCGGGTCCATTTCCTCGGCCGCCTCGGCGCCGGCCTCGACCGCCGCTTCCATCAGCGCCGTGATCTCCTCGCGCAACTCTCGCAGCTCGCCCTGCAGGCGCGCTCGAACCTGATTGAAGCTCTGCCCCGCGAAGTTGGTGTTGAGCGCATTGGCCGCCTCGATCAGCTCCGATTGGGTATACGGCCGTTCGGTGATCAGGATCCGGTTGTGGACGTCGCCGTCCGGCCCGACCACGATCATCAGCACGCGCCGGTCCGACAGGCGCAGGAACTCGACCTGCCTGAAGGTCGACGTGCGGCGGGGCGTCAGCACGACGCCGGCGAAATGCGACAGGTTGGACAGCAGCTGCGCGGCGGCCTCGATCGCCCGCTGCGGCTCCGCGATCTGCAGCTGGCCCTTGATGATCTCGGTCTCGTTGGCCTCGAGCGGCTGGACCGTCAGCAGGGTGTCGACGAACAGCCGGTAGCCGCGCGGCGTCGGCACGCGCCCGGCCGAGGTGTGCGGGCTGACCAGGAAGCCCAGTTCCTCGAGGTCGGCCATCACGTTGCGGATCGTGGCGGGCGACAGCTCGAGCCCGGAGATCTTCGACAACGAGCGCGATCCGACCGGCTGACCTTCGGCGATGTACCGCTCGATCAGGGTCTTCAACAGCAGCCGCGCGCGCTTATCCAGCATCCACGTGATCCTGCATCGACAATCCGCCGCGGGGCCGCCCCTGTCCGTGGCGGCTGACCCCGTCTTTGCGGCAGCGGGAGCCGGGCGCCGCTCGATCCGTTGCGGCAGGCGGCCAACCGGGAGGCCGCGGACGGCCCCGTGCCGGTCATTCTACGAACCGCGCGACCGCTTGTCAGCGTCGCAGTCGTGCGATCTTTTTCTTGCATAATCGCCCGCTATGGCGCAGTCCTTCCGCAATGCGGCGATCTTTGCCAAACCCAGGACCGAAGGCAACCGGCCGGCGTTGCACCAGGCGCTGAACGAGCTGCTGAGCATCGTCGAAAGGGCCGGCGTGAACCCGCTGCTGGACGCGGCCTCGCGAGACGCGGCCGGCATGGCGCCGATGCCGGGGTTCTCGCTCACCGAGATCGGCGCGCGCGCCGACGTCGCGATCGTTCTCGGCGGCGACGGCACGATGCTCGGCATCGCGCGCGAGATGTCGGCCTACCAGGTGCCGATGATCGGGATCAACTTCGGCCGCCTCGGCTTCATCACCGACATCGCGTTCGACCAGATGCCCGAGGTGCTCGCCGACATGCTGGCGGGGCGCTACGAGACCGACCGCCGGCCGCTGCTGCAGGCCGAGATCCTGCGCGCCGGCGCCGTGACCTCGCGCGCGCACGCGCTCAACGACGTCGTAGTGTCGCACGGCGTGGCCGGCGGCATGGTCGAGTTCACCGTACGGGTCGACGGCGTCACGATGTGCAACCAGCGCGCCGACGGCGTGATCCTGGCGACTCCGACCGGCTCGACCGCCTATGCGCTGTCGGCCAGCGGACCCATCCTCCACCCGTCGCTGCGGGGCCTGGTGCTGGTGCCGGTCGCGCCGCACACGCTGTCGAACCGCCCGATCGCGCTGCCCGACGGCGTCGTGGTCGAGATCGAGCTCACCGACGTGCGCGACGCCAGCGCGCACTTCGACATGCAGGCGTTCTCGCAGCTCGCCTCGGGCGACGTGGTGCGCGCGCGCCTGAGCGACCGCGTCGCCACGCTGCTGCACCCCCCCGGCTACAACTATTTCGCCACGCTGCGCCACAAGCTGCAGTGGAACGTGATGTCGAGCGAAGAGCACGGCCGCGCCTAGTTCGACCTCGATGCTGCTCGCGCTATCGATCCGCGACTTCGTGATCGTCGACCGGCTCGACCTCGAGTTCGGGCCGGGGTTCACGGTGCTCACCGGCGAAACCGGCGCGGGCAAGTCCATCCTGATCGATGCGGTGCTGCTCGCGCTCGGCGAGCGCGGCGATGCCGACGTCGTGCGCGAAGGCGCCGCGCGCGCCGAGGTCGCGGCCGAGTTCCGCGCCTCGCCGGCGGTCGCGGCCTGGCTCGCCGGCGCCGGGCTCGGGACCGAAGGCGCCGAAAGCGTGCTGCTGCGTCGCACGATCGATGCCGGCGGCCGCAGCCGGGCGTTCATCGACGGCAGCGCGGCGACGCTGGCGCAATTGAAGGAGCTGGGCGACTTGCTGCTCGACGTCCACGGCCAGCACGCGCACCAGTCGCTGCTGCGCCCGGCCGCGCAGCAGCAGCTGCTCGACGAGCACGGCGGTCTGGCGGGGGCGGCGCGCGAGGTCGCGCAGGCGTTCCAGCAGCTGCGCCGCGCCACCCAAAAGCGCATCGAGGCCGAGTCCACCAACGCGACCGCACAGGCCGAGCGCGAGCACCTGGCGGGCGTCGTCGACGAGCTGACCGCGCTCGCACCCGAGCCGGGAGAGTGGGAACGCGTCGCGACCGAGCAGAAACGCCTGGCGCATGGCGCGAGCCTCCTGGAAGGCGCGCGCGCCGCGCTCGATGCGGTGCTCGACGGCGAGGACGCCGTCTCGTCGCGGATCGACACGGTTTACGCCCGGCTCAACACGCTCGCCGGCTACGACGAGCGCCTGAGGCCGGTGCTCGACGCCCTCGACAACGGGCGCATCCAGATCGCAGAGGCGGGCCGCGAGCTCAACCACTACCTGTCGCACAGCGAGCTCGACGAAGGGCGGCTGGCGCAGGTGGAGGCCCGGCTCGGCGCGCTGCACGCGGCGGCACGCAAGTTCCGCAGCGCCCCCGACGGCCTGTGCGCGCTGCTCGATTCGGCGCGGACGCGCCTGGCCGCGCTGGCGGCCGCCGCCGATCTGGACGGGCTGCGCGCGGAGGAAACGCTCGCCCGCGAGCGCTTCACGGCGCTCGCGCAGGCGCTGTCCGCCGCGCGCACGGCGGCGGCGGCGAACATGGGGCGCGAAGTCACGCGCGCGATGCAGGACCTGTCGATGTCCGGCGGCCGCTTCGAGGCCGTGCTGACGCCCGCCGAAGCCTCGAGCTTCGGCCTCGAGCGGGTCGAATTCCTGGTTGCCGCCCACGGCGGCAGCACGCCACGCGCGCTCGCGAAGGTCGCCTCGGGGGGCGAGCTGTCGCGCATCAGCCTTGCCGTCTCGGTGATCGCCGCTACGGCCACCGCCGTGCCGACGCTGATCTTCGACGAGGTCGATGCGGGGATCGGCGGCGCGGTGGCCGAGACCGTCGGGCGCCTGCTCAAGCAGCTCGGGCAGCTGCGCCAGGTCCTGTGCGTGACCCACCTGCCGCAGGTCGCGGCGCGCGCCGACCAGCACCAGGTGGTGACCAAAGCGGCCGACGGCGACGGGCGGCCGGTGTCACGGATCGGTGTGCTCGACCGCCGCTCGCGCGTGGAGGAACTGGCGCGGATGCTCGGCGGCGTCGAGATCACCGACACGACCCGCCAGCACGCCAGGGAGATGCTGACTTGATTCTTCGGGGAATGCGCGCCGCGCATACCCCGCGCTAATGCCTCCCCTCTCCCGCTCGCGGGAGAGGGGCCGGGGGTGAGGGAATGGGCTTAAACCGCCCCCCTCACTCCTTCGGCCGATTCGGGCAATTTTCCTTCCGGCAGACCCCGTACAGCGCCAGCGCGTGCTCCTGAAGCTCGAACCCACGCTCCTCGGCGACCCGCTGCTGCCGCTTTTCGATCTCGCCATCGACGAATTCCTCGACCCGCCCGCAGGTCAGGCAGACGAGGTGGTCGTGGTGGGCGCCTTCGTTGAGCTCGAACACCGCCCGGCCCGCCTCGAAGTGCCGCCGCGACAGCAGGCCGGCATGCTCGAACTGGGTCAGCACGCGATAGACGGTCGCCAGCCCGACGTCGACCTGTTCGGCGGTCAGGATCCGGTACACATCTTCCGCGCTCATGTGGCGGATGCCTTGCTCCAGCGAGCGGCGCTGGAATATCTCTAGGATCTTCAGGCGCGGGGCCGTGGCCTTGAGTCCGCTGACTTTCAGATCGGCTGAATTCGGCATATGTGGCGCACCTCGGGTCGCAACAGATATGGGAAGCATCATCCTGGGTATCATATCGTCGATGGGCGGCGTCCGAGCCGGTCCGAATTTGTCCTGGGTCATGTTTAACAAGCATTTTCCTTCCGCGACGGGCCTTGCGGCCCTCATTTTGGTCACGGCGGTGCCGTTGTGCGCCTCGCTGTCCGCCTGTTCGACGCTGACGGACTGGACCCCATGGTTCCTGACGCCGTACCGGCCGGATGTCCAGCAGGGCAACATCATCACCAAGGATATGGTCGACCAGCTGCGCCCCGGGATGACGCGCGACCAGGTCCGTTTCATGCTGGGCACGCCGCTACTGACCGACATGTTCCACCAGGACCGCTGGGACTACACCTACTACCTGAAGCGGCGCGGGGGCGAAACGCAGATCCGCAAGCTGGTGATCTACTTCGGCGACAACCGGCTGACGCGCTTCGAGAGCGACGAGATGCCGCCGGAGTCGCTCGCCGACAACCTGATCCTGGGCCGCAAGCCCAAGCAGGCGCCGAAGCCGCCGCCGAAGGAAGAGCAACCGCAGATCACGCTGCCGGCCTCGAAGTAGCGTCCGCGCGTCAATCCCTCGCCGCGTCAAACCTTGATACGTCGGCCATGAAACTCGCGATCGCCGGCAGCACCGGCAAAATGGGGCGCATGCTGATCGAGGCGGCGCTCGCGGCCGGCGACATGACCATCGCGGCCGCGCTCGACCGGGCCGGCAGTCCCGATCTCGGGCGCGATTGCGCGCACTTCCTCGGCCGCTCGATCGGCGTCCCGGTCACCGACGATCTCGCCGCGATCCGCGGGGCCGACGTGCTGATCGACTTCACGCGCCCCGAGGCAACGCTGGCGCACCTGAAAGCCTGCGCCGACGGGGGCGTCAGGATGGTGATCGGCACGACCGGGCTCGACGAAGCCGGCAAGGCCGCGATCTCGGCCGCGGCTCGGCGCATCGCGATCGTGTTCGCGCCGAGCATGAGCATCGGCGTCAACGCCACCTTCCGGCTGGTCGAGTTCGCGGCGCGCCTGCTGGCGGGCTACGACGTCGAGATCGTCGAGGCGCATCACCGCCACAAGGTCGACGCTCCTTCGGGCACCGCCCTCAAGTTCGGCGAGCTGATCGCGCAGGCGAACGGGCGCCGGCTCGACGAGGTCGCGGTCTACGCGCGCGAGGGCCACACGGGCGAGCGGCGCGACGGCGCCATCGGATTCTCCTCGATCCGCGGCGGCGACCTCGTCGGCGACCATACGGTGATGTTCATCGGCAGCGGCGAGCGCATCGAGATCACGCACCGGTCGAGCAGCCGCATGAGCTACGCGCTCGGCGGACTGCGCGCGGCGCGCTTCGTGGCGGCACGGCCCGCCGGCCTGTTCGACATGCGCGACGTGCTGGCGGCCTGAGCCGATGCCCGAGGGCCTGGGATTCGCGCAC
Source organism: uncultured Burkholderiaceae bacterium (assembly GCA_964512305.1). Lineage (GTDB taxonomy): Bacteria > Pseudomonadota > Gammaproteobacteria > Burkholderiales > Burkholderiaceae_F > CAZEIW01. The sequence continues at coordinate 12,772 of CAZEIW010000066.1, forward strand.
TTCTGGGCCCAGGCCGACGGCGTGATCCGCGGCGCGGCCTACGTGCTGCTCGTGATGTCGGTCTTCAGCTGGTTCCTGATCCTTTCCAAGGGCTCCGCGTGGGTGCGCGTGCGGCGCGCCGCGCGCCTGCTCGACCAGTTCTGGAGCGCGCGCTCGGTCGACGAGGCGATCGCGGCCCTGAAGCCGGTCGACGGCGAGAACATCTTCGTGCCCCTCGCCGCCGCGGCTTCGGGCGCCGCCAACTGGGAGGTGCCCGGCAGCAGCCTCGCGGCGCAGGTCGACCGGTCGGAACTGATCACGCGCGTGCTGCGCCAGCGCATCAACGAAGCCGCGGCCCGGCTCGAATCCGGCCTGACCTTCCTCGCCTCCGTGGGTGCCACCGCGCCGTTCGTGGGCCTGCTCGGCACGGTGTGGGGCATCTACCACGCGCTGCTGAGCATCGCCGCCGCCGGCACGCTGTCGATCGACAAGGTCGCGGGCCCTGTCGGCGAGGCCCTGATCATGACCGCCTTCGGCCTCGCGGTCGCCATCCCGGCCGTGCTCGCCTACAACGGCTTCGCGCGCGTCAACCGCCTCGTGCTGGCGGAGTTGGACGGCTTCGCACACGACCTGCACGCCTACCTGACGGTCGGCTCGCGGCCGGCCGGCGGCTGAAGCGGGCCGCGGGGCCAGGGCCGATGCGATGACCTTCGGAGGCTTCGAGCGGGGTGTTTCGCCGTCGCAACCGATGGCCGAGATCAACGTGACGCCGCTGGTCGACGTGATGCTGGTGCTGCTGGTCGTCTTCATCATCACCGCGCCGCTGCTCACCTTCGCGATCAAGCTCGAACTGCCCAAGGAGCGCTCGCCGGCGGTCGCGATCGGAACGCCCGCGGTCGAGCTGTCGATCGATGCCGGCGGCCGGATGACCTGGGACCGCGACGCCGTCGACGCGCAGCAGCTGCAGGATCGCCTCGCCCAGGCCGCGCGGCGCGTGCCCCAGCCGCAGCTGCATCTGCGCGCCGACCGCAACGCCCGCTACGAGGCAATCGCGATGGTGATGGCCGCGGCGCAACGCGCCGGCCTCACGCGCATCGGGTTCGTCACCGAGCCGCTCGGACCGCCAGGTGCCGCATCGAAGTAGGCGATCGCGCGGACGGGCGGCGGCAGCCTCGCGGATGTTCGGGCGGATGCTAGGGTGGATGCTCGGGCCGGCGCTCGCGCTCGCCCTGGCGTCGCCGCCTTCGGGCGCGCAGGTGCCCTCGGTCGTCGACGACGCCGGCCACCGGGTCGCGTTCGAGCGGCCGGCGCGCCGCGTGATCAGCCTGTCGCCGGCGATCACCGAGCTGCTGTTCACGATCGGAGCCGGCGATCGCGTGGTGGGCGCGAGCGAGTACTCGGACTTCCCGCCCGCGGCACGTGCCCTGCCGCGGGTCGCACGGGCGCAAAGCGTCGACCTCGAACGGATCGCCGCGCTCGCACCGGACCTGATCGTCACCTGGGGCAGCGGCTACCCGGCCGCGACGCTCGATGCGTTGGCCGGGCTTGGCGTGCCGGTGTTCGTCAGCGAGCCGGGGTCGCTCGAATCGATCGCGACCACGCTCGAGCGCCTGGGCCGGCTTACGGCGGCGCCCGGGGCGTCCGCGGCGGCGGATGCGTTCCGGGCGCGGCTGCAGGCGCTGCGGGCGCGGTACTCGGCGCGCGCGCCCGTGCGGGTCTTCTACCAGGTCTGGCCGCAGCCGCTGATGACGCTATCCGGCCGGCACGTGGTCAGCGAAGCGATCCGGGTCTGCGGCGGCCGCAACGTGTTCGAGGATCTGTCGCCCCTGGTGCCGACGATCGACGCCGAGGCGGTGCTGGCCGCCGACCCCGACGTGCTGATCGCCTCCGAGCCCGGCGGCGTCGACCGCGGCGCGCTCGCCGCGTGGAAGCGCTTCGGCTCGATGCGGGCGGTCGCGCGCGGCCATCTCGAAACGCTCGACGCCGACAAGCTCGATCGCGCCACGCCGCGCATGCTCGACGCGGTGGAAGCGATGTGCGAGCGGATCGACGCCGCCCGCCGCTAAAACTCCCCTCTCCCGCTTGCGGGAGAGGGGCCGGGGGTGAGGGTGGGAAACGGAGCTCCGGCGGCCGGCCGCCCCCCCCCCCCCCACCCCCCAACGGGGGGGGGGGGTTTTTGTGGGGGCGGCCCCCGCCACCAGGGGC
>CAZEIW010000067.1:0-19556 GCA_964512305.1 uncultured Burkholderiaceae bacterium
CCCTCGAGCACCCCCCGCGGCATTCACGGGCGTCATTCTTGCTGGCACGCGGTTCATGGTCCGTGTGCCGCCGCCGCCGCGGCTGGAGGCTCTCCAGGTGCGCGCGGCCGGCCGGCAGCACGCTCGCCGACGCGCCGCCGGCATCGACCGACGGTGCCGCGACGCGTGCCCTCAATTTTCAGGTTGCCCGCCGGCGCGAGTTCTCATAAGATGCGCCCCACTAGCTCTTGTGACACTTGCGGCATGGCATACAATATGTTGTGGCAAGGAAGCCAGGCGGGGCCGCGCAGCCGCGCCTCGCGCGGCGCCGCTTCCCCGGTGAGAGTTCGGAACTACAGCTTGTAGGCCGGCGGGCCGCGGCGGCGGCCGGTGCGGGCACCACGACAGGAGGCGCCGATGCAGTTTCCCGAGCTTGAGCCGGCGGCAGGCGGAGCCGGGCTCCGTGCAGCCTTCGATCCGATGGCGCAAGGCGGGGCCGAGGCGCTCGCCCGCCCGCTCGCCTCGTCCTACGCCGACTACCAGGTGATCCGCCGCAACGGCGCGGTCGTCGGTTTCGAGCCGGCCAAGATCGCGCTCGCGATGACCAAGGCCTTCCTGGCGGTGCGCGGCGGACAGGGCGCCGCCTCGGCCGCGATCCGCGAGCAGGTCGCGCGCCTGAGCGCGAGCGTCGTCGTCGCGCTGCGGCGCCGCCAGCCCGCGGGCGGTACTTTCCACATCGAGGACATCCAGGACCAGGTCGAGCTGTCGCTGATGCGCGACGGCGCGCACGATGTGGCTCGCGCGTACGTGCTGTACCGGGAGAGCCGGGCCCAGGAGCGGGCACGGCAGCGCCAGCCCGAGGCGCCGGCCGCTGCGCCGCTCACGGTGTTCGAGGACGGACGGCGGTTTCCGCTCGACGCCGGGCATCTGCGGGCGACGATCGAAGCCGCCTGCGAGGGCCTGACCCGCTTCGTGTCGGTCGAGGCGGTGCTCGCCGAGACGATGCGCAACCTGTATGACGGCGTCGCGCTGGCCGAGGTCCACAAGTCGGCGATCCTCGCGTCGCGGGCCCTGATCGAGACCGATCCCGCCTACAGCCAGGTCAGCGCGCGCCTGCTGCTGCACACGATCCGGCGCGAGGTGCTGGGCCGGGAAACGGCGCAGTCGGAGATGGCGACCCGCTACGCCGAGTGCTTTCCGGAGTGCATCCGCGTCGGCATCGAGGCCGGGCTGCTGGACGAGCGGCTGGCGCAGTTCGACCTCGGGCGCCTTGCCGCGGCGCTGCAGCCGCAGCGCGACCTGCAATTCAGCTATCTCGGGCTGCAGACCCTGTACGACCGCTATTTCCTGCACCGGGACGGCCGGCGCTTCGAGCTGCCGCAGACCTTCTTCATGCGGGTCGCGATGGGCCTGGCGCTCAACGAGATCGACCGCGAATCGCGGGCGGTCGAGTTCTACGAGGTGCTGTCGAGTTTCGACTTCATGAGCTCGACGCCGACCCTGTTCAACTCCGGCACCCGCCATTCCCAGCTGTCGTCGTGCTACCTGAGCACGGTCGCCGACGACCTCGACGGGATCTACGAGGCCATCAAGGACAACGCGCTGCTTGCCAAGTACGCCGGCGGGCTCGGCAACGACTGGACGCCGGTGCGGGCGCTCGGGGCGCATATCCGCGGCACCAACGGCAAGTCGCAGGGCGTCGTGCCGTTCCTCAAGGTCGTCAACGACACGGCGGTCGCGGTCAACCAGGGCGGGAAGCGCAAGGGCGCGGTCTGCTGCTACCTCGAGACCTGGCACCTGGATATCGAGGAGTTCCTCGAGCTGCGCAAGAACACCGGCGACGACCGGCGCCGGACGCACGACATGAACACGGCCAACTGGATCCCGGACCTGTTCATGAAGCGGGTGCTCGAGGACGCCGAGTGGACGCTGTTCTCGCCCAGCGACTGCCAGGACCTTCACGACAAGACCGGAGCGGCCTTCGAGCAGGCGTACCTGCGCCACGAGCAGCGGGCGGCCGCGGGCGAGATCAAGCCGGTCAAGAAGATCCGCGCGGTCCAGCTGTGGCGCAAGATGCTGTCGATGCTGTTCGAGACCGGGCACCCCTGGATCACCTTCAAGGATGCCTGCAACCTGCGGTCGCCCCAGCAGCATGCCGGCGTGGTCCATAGCTCGAACCTGTGCACCGAAATCACGCTGAACACCTCCGCGGTCGAGATCGCGGTATGCAACCTCGGCTCGATCAACCTGCCGGCGCACATGAAGCCCGACGGCCGCGGCGGCCACGAGATCGATCACGCCAGGCTCAAGCGCACGATCGGCATCGCGATGCGGATGCTCGACAACGTGATCGACATCAACTACTACGCGGTGGGCAAGGCGCGCAATTCGAACCTTCGCCACCGGCCGGTCGGCCTGGGCGTGATGGGATTCCAGGACTGCCTGTACCTGCTGCGCGTCCCCTACGCCTCGGAAGCCGCGGTCGAATTCGCCGACCGCAGCCAGGAGGCGGTCTGCTACTACGCCTACTGGGCCTCGACCGAGCTCGCGAACGAGCGCGGGCGGTACTCGTCGTTTGCCGGGTCCCTGTGGGACCGCGGGATCCTGCCGCAGGACACGCTGGCGCTGCTCGCCGCCGAGCGCGGCGGCCACGTCGAGGTCGACTCCGGCGCCACGATGGACTGGGACGCGCTGCGCGAGAGGATCCGGCGTTTCGGCATGCGCAACTCGAACTGCGTGGCGATCGCCCCGACGGCAACGATCTCCAACATCGTCGGGGTGGCCGCCAGCATCGAGCCGACCTTCCAGAACGTGTTCGTGAAGTCCAACCTGTCCGGCGAATTCACGGTCGTCAACGATGCCCTGGTCCGCGAACTGAAGCAGCTCGGACTCTGGGACGAGGTGATGGTCTCGGATCTCAAGTATTTCGACGGCAGCCTGGCCCGGATCGACCGGATTCCGGCCGAGTTGCGGCAGCTCTATGCGACGGCATTCGAGATCGAGCCGCGCTGGCTGATCGAGTGCGCGGCGCGGCGCCAGAAGTGGATCGACCAGGCGCAGTCCCTCAATATATATATGGCGGGAGTTTCAGGCCGCAAGCTGGACGAGACCTACCGGCTGGCATGGCTGCGCGGGCTGAAGACGACGTACTACCTGCGGACCCTGGGCGCGACCCAGGCCGAGAAATCGACTTCGCGCAGCGGACGCCTGAACGCGGTCCCGTCCGGCGATCAGGCCGAGATCCGGGAGGCGGCGGGCCCGGTGTGCGCGCTCAGGCCTGGAGATCCGGGGTTTTCCGACTGCGAGGCGTGCCAGTAGCGGCCGGCGGCGCACTGGCGATTCCGAACCCGGGGGACCAAGACGATGCTGGCATGGGAAGGCGGGAGCGCGGCGGCGGGAGTTCGAGCCGATGAGCGGGCCAACGAGCGGCAGGCCGGCCAGCCGGCCGCGCCGCATCCTCCTCCTGGCCGCAGCGCCCGGGTGCGGGCAGAGGACAAGCGGATCATCAACGGCCACACCGACGTCAACCAGCTGGTGCCGCTGAAGTACAAGTGGGCCTGGGACAAGTACCTCGCGGCCTGCGCCAACCACTGGATGCCGCAGGAAGTCAACATGTCGCGCGACATCGCGCTGTGGCGGGATCCCGGCGCCCTCACCGAGGACGAGCGGCGCGTCGTACGGCGCAACCTCGGCTTCTTCGTCACGGCCGACTCCCTGGCCGCCAACAACATCGTGCTGGGTACGTATCGGCAGATCACCGCCCCGGAGTGCCGCCAGTTCCTCCTGCGCCAGGCCTTCGAGGAGGCGATCCATACCCACGCCTACCAGTACATCGTCGAATCGCTCGGCCTGGACCAGAGCGAGATCTTCAACGCCTACCACGAGATACCGTCGATCCGCGACAAGGACGAGTTCCTGATCCCGTACATCGACGTCCTGACCGACCCCGGGTTCCGGACCGGAACGCCCGGGAACGACCAGGCTCTGCTGCGTTCCCTGATCGTGTTCGCCTGCATGATGGAGGGGCTTTTCTTCTACGTCGGCTTCACCCAGATCCTGGCGCTCGGGCGCCAGAACAAGATGACCGGGGCCGCCGAGCAGTATCAGTACATCCTGCGCGACGAGTCGATGCACTGCAATTTCGGGATCGACCTGATCAACCAGATCAAGCTCGAGAATCCGGGGCTCTGGACGCCGGAGTTCCGCGCCGAGATCCGGCGGCTCTTCGGCGTCGCGGTCGAGCTCGAGTACCGCTATGCCGAGGACACGATGCCGCGCGGGGTGCTCGGGCTGAACGCGCCGATGTTCAAGGGCTACCTGCGGTACATCGCCAACCGCCGCTGCCAGCAGATCGGCATCGAGCCCCTGTACGCGTCCGAGGAGAACCCGTTCCCCTGGATGAGCGAGATGATCGATCTGAAAAAAGAGCGCAACTTCTTCGAGACCAGAGTGATCGAGTATCAAAGCGGCGGAGCGCTCAACTGGGAATGAGCGACGCGATGCGCTCGATGCGAACGATGCGCGAACGACGCGCGATCGACGATCCGTTCGATCGCGAATCGATGCGGCAAATCAGACGATCGAACGCAAAAACCGAAAAAAATTCTTGCGATCCGCCACGATTGAGAGTAAAAATGCGCCGTGCGTTTGATTGCTCGATCAAACGATCGAATGCCGAATTGAACTCGGACAGTCACAGTCGACGATCAGTCGTCAGCAGGCAGGGTCACTTAGAGACGCTCCGGTCTTGCGGTGTCTCACCCTCTCGAAAAACGGCCCATCTCCTGAGTCTCCGCCCCGGGTTCGATCAGTTTCCGCATTCACCGCCTTCCGACGCCGGCTTCGCGCCGGCGTTTCCTTTGCGCGCGCCCGGCCGTGGGCCGGCGCTCGCAAATCGTGCCGAATTCATCAGCGTCAACGGCCAGTGCCCTGTCCGTTCCGCGCTTCGCTCGGATATGCGCCATTCAAAACGCATTTCTGGGCACGCCGCGGCGACCGAGCCTCCGCATGCGCCGATGAATAGCCCGGTGCGCCGTCTTTGGGCGACCGGGTTTCCCTTCGAAGCATCGTCAATCAACCTCTCTGCTTAAGGAGATCCACATGGCAACGAAGAAGGCTGCGAAGAAGTCGGCGAAGAAGGCTGCGAAGAAGCCGGCGAAGAAAGCCGCCAAGAAGAAGTCAGCAAAGAAGTCGGCAAAGAAGTCAGCAAAGAAGTCAGCAAAGAAGACAGCAAAAAAGGCCGCCAAGAAGAAGTCGGCCAGGAAAACCGCTAAAAAAAAAGTAGCTAAGGCCGCCAAGAAGCCGGCGGCGAAGAAGAAGTCGGCACCCAGGAAGCCGGCCGCCGCGAAGCCTGCGGCGCCGGCTCCTGCACCGGCAGCTTCGGTTGCTCCGGCTGCTGCGCCCGCGCCAGGGGCGAAGACCGCCCTGAGTCCGGCTGCGGCATGGCCTTTCCCGACCGGCAACAGGCCCTGAGCTTTGCCGTCGTAGATCGACTCGAGGCGCCGCTTAGCGGCGCCTTTTTTTTGCCCGCCGGTACCGGGCGGCGCGCGCCTAAAGCCGGCATCGCGGCCGCCGGGCGCGGCGCCGCGGCTACAATTCCGCCTCGCTTCGCGGTGCCGGTCGCAGCAGCTCGATCACCGGCCATCAAGGCGCGCGCGCGAACCGTCCGTTGGTCTTAAGGAAAAGGGCCGGCATGCTGCTGCTTGGAATCGTCCACCTGCTGCTGAACACCGCCGCTGCGCTCCTCGGAGGCGCCCTTTTGCTGCGCGCCTACCTTTCGTGGCTCAGGATCGGCCGCAACAATCCGCTGGCACAGTTCGCGATCGGCCTCACCGAATGGCTCGTGGCGCCGCTTCGCGTCCTCATCCCGGGCCGCACGCGCTGGGACTGGCCCTGCCTGGTGGCGGCCCTGCTGGTGGCGATCGTCTTCGCGCTGATCGGTCAGGCGCTCGGGATCGGACCGATGCGCGCCTGGCAGCTCATGTTGCCCGGCGTGCTCGGACTGGTGTTGCGGTGGGCGCTGTACATGCTGATGGTGCTGGTGTTCATCCACGTGCTGCTGAGCCTGGTCAACCCGCACGCGCCGCTGGCACCCATTTTCGACCTGCTGACGCGACCGGTGCTGGCGCCGTTCCGGCGGGTGATGCCGCTTATCGGCGGCTTCGACCTCTCGCCGGTCGCTTTCCTGGTGCTGGTCCAGGTGCTGCTGCTGGTGCTCGACTGGTCGGGCCTGTAGCGGCGCGTCGCGGACGCGCCGCCCCGACCGATGCGCCGGTCAGTGCGTCACGCGGGTCTGGCCGCCCTCCGAGAGGAGCCGGACGCGCTCGCCGGGAAGGAATGTCTGATTGTCCGCCTCCTGGACGATCGCACGCATCTCGCCGTTGTCGAGGCGCACCGTGATCTCGAGCCCGGGAACCTTCGAAGCGCCGCGCTCGATCGCCTGGCCCGCGATCCCGCCGGCGACCGCGCCGATAATCGCGCCGACGGCTGAGCCCTTGCCTGCGCCGGCGTTGCTGCCCGCGATCCCGCCCACGATCGCGCCTGCGCCCGTTCCGACGCCGTTTTCCCCGCGATCGATCGTGACCTGCCGGACGCTTTCGACCGTTGCCATCCGGACCACCTGCTCGCGCATCGTGTCCCCCGCGCGGTACACGTTGGCGGAGCGCGGCTCCGCACACCCGGTCATCGTCGCCGCGGCCAGCGCGGCGACACTGCAAGCTGCCAGTGCCAGTTTCATTCGCGACTCCTCGAGAAATCCGTCAACGCGCATCTGTTTCGACCGGATTCGCAGGGGCAAGTTTCGGCAGCGGGCGCGCGCCCGCGACGGCCTGCTCTGTCGTCGACCCTACCAGGGTCGATAGCCGAAGGCGTCGGCGAAACGCTGCTCGATCTCACCCCGCGCCGCGGTGTGTTTTTGCGCCCCTGCCTGCTCGATCTTGAGGGCGCCCATCACCGAAGCCAGGCGGCCGGTCGTTTCCCAGTCCATCCCGGTGGATAAACCATACAGCAGCCCCGCCCGGTAGGCATCGCCGCAGCCGGTAGGATCGACTACCGCGCGTGTGGGGGCCGCGGGGATGTCGAGCACGCGCCCTGCGGCGTGGATCTGCGAGCCCAGCGCGCCGCGCGTGACGACCAGCGCGCGGACGCGGGACGCGATCGACGACAGATCGCTGCCCGTCTTCGCGCTGAGCAGTTTCGCTTCGTAGTCGTTCAGCGCGACGTACGGCGCGCGCTCGATGAACCAGTCGAGCTCGGCGCCATCGAACATCGGCATCCCCTGTCCGGGGTCGAACACGAACGGGATGCCCAGTTCGGCGAACTCGCGCGCGTGCGCCAGCATTCCGTCGCGGCCGTCGGGACCGACGATCCCGAGGCCGATGCCCGCCCGCTCGGGCACCGAGTTGAGTTGCGAGTGCGACATCGCGCCGGGGTGAAACGCGGTGATCTGGTTGTCGTCGAGATCGGTGGTGATGAACGCCTGCGCGGTGAGGGTGCCGGGCACCTGCCGGACGTGGCCGCGGTCGATGCCGAGGGCGTCGAGACGCTCGAGGTAGGGTTGCGCGTCATCGCCCACGGTGGCCATCGGCAGCGGGGACCCTTCCAGCAATGCGAGGTTGTACGCGATGTTGCCCGCCGTCCCGCCGAACTCGCGCCGCAGCGTCGGCACCAGGAACGACACGTTCAGGATGTGCACCTGGTCCGGCAGTATGTGGTCCTTGAACCGCCCGGCGAACACCATGATCGAGTCGTAGGCGATCGAACCGCAGATCAGAGTCGTCATGTTCGCCGTTGCGTTCGGGACCGGTTTTCGCCGGAGGGGTCGGTAAGGGGTATCGGCGGGATCGCGGACCGGCCAGGGTCCCGCTACTCGTAGAACGGGTAGACGACGAAGCCCGCGGCGCTCAGGCCGCGCGCCTCGAACACGAGCCTGACCGGGTAGTCGGCGCCGGCGCCAAGCCCTTCGTCGATGCGTGCCGACGGCTCGCCGCGCGACCCCAGGTAGTCCGCCGGCGCGAACACCTTGCGGGCGATCGCGCGGTTCTGTGTGTCGGTGAGCGTCACCTCGAGCGCCGGCAGCGACATCGTGTATCCGGCCCGGTTGCGGATCACCGCGCTCAACTCCATCGCGTCGGTACCCGGGATCGCCTGCAACTCGCTGCCGACCACGGCCAGCAGCTCGGCATGCATCGGCCACTCGACCGAGCAGCCGTAGAGGCTGCAGATCTGCAGCAGCGCCGGCCTGAGCTCCGGCCATGTCGTCAGCAGCCCGGTACGAAATGCCAGGCCGACATGAAACGCAAGTGCCAGCGCGAGCAATGCCGACCCCGCGGCGAACGCGAGCGATACGCGCCGCGGCCGAAGTTGCGCGCGCCTGAGGAAAAGGGGAGCCTGCTCCTCGGGCAGCGGATCGACCGACCGGGTCAGCGGTTCGAGATCGGGCTCGGCCTCTGCCTCGGTCTCGGTCTCGGTCTCGGTCTCGGCGTCGCGTGCGGCCTCGCGCGCTGCGTCGGCACCGGCGGCCTCGTCGGCCGGCGGCCGGGGCGCCGTCGCCGGCTCCGGCGCCGTGTCGGGCGCCCGCTCCCGCGTGGCAGCGGCGCGCGCCGGCCGCCGCATCCGGGGCTCCACCGCGGCGTCGGGCTCTGCCCGCCCGGGGCGCGTCTCGCGCAGGCCGGGCTCGGTGCCGCGGCTCAGCGTCGGGACACCTTCGTCGGGCGGTGCCGGCTGGGTGGCGACCGCGGCAGGAAGGCGGATTTCGTCGGCCGAGATGTACAGGGTCGGAGGCGCAGGACCGCGCTTGGGTGGCGCAGCGCCGGACGACGGTGCGTTGCGGCTCGCAAACGACCCGTCGTCGACATAGGTCAGGCTTCCGATGGCATCGAACACCTGCCGGCATACGCCGCATCGAACCAGTCCGCCCCGAAGCTTCAACTGGTCGGCGACGACCCGGAACAGCGCCTTGCAGTTGGGGCAGCGGGCAGCCAGCGCCATGTCAGACCCCCCGCCGGCCCACGATGCAGACCCACTCGCCGTCGCGCCGCCAGACCGCCAGCGCGAGCGCCGCATCCGCGCCCCGGTAGGCCGCGATGACCGCCTCGGCCTGGCGCTCGAGAACACCCGACAGGACGATGGAACCCAGGGGCGCGACGCGGGCCGCCAACGACGGTGCGAGCAGCATCAGGGGGCTGGCGAGGATGTTGGCGACCACCACGTCGAACCGCCGCGCCGGCAGCGCGGCCAAGCCATCCGGCGCAGTGTAGCGGGCCGGCACGCCGTTGAGATCCGAGTTCCTGCGCGCCGCCTCGAGCGCCTGCGGATCGATGTCGGTCCCGACCACGTCACCGGCGCCCAGCCGCGCCGCCGCGATCGCCAGGATCCCCGAGCCGCAGCCGTAGTCCAGCACGCTCGCCCCGGGCCGAAGGTTTCGCTCCAGCCATGTCAGGCACAGCCGCGTCGTCGGGTGGCTGCCGGTCCCGAACGCGATCCCGGGGTCGAGCCTGACCGTCGGCGCAAGCGGATCGGGCGGTTCGTGCCACGTCGGCACGATCCAGAGGCGCCCCACCGCGATAGGCTCGAACTGCGCCTGCGTGAGGCGGACCCAGTCGGCATCGGCGATCTCGCGCGTCGCATCGATCGCCGGCGCGTCGATGCCGAGCGTGGCTGCCGCCTGCGCCAGCACCTGGTCCGGCCCGGCATCGCGCGCGATCAGCACCCGGACGCGATTGCACCGCCAGGCGGGCGGCGCCGCGTCCGCGCCGGGCTCGCCATACAGGGGCTGCTCGCGCGCGGTATCGGCCTCGGCATCCTCGACGCTGACCGAAAGCGCGCCGGCATCGAGCAGGGCGTCCGACATGGCATCGACCGCGTCCGCGTCGAGCCGCAATTCGAACTCGAGCAGGGACATCGTGGGACGCGTCAAATCAGGTTCGTCTGGCGGTCCGACAGGCGCTTCTCCAGATAGTGGATGCTCGTCCCGCCCTGGACGAACTTCTCGTCCATCATCAGTTCGCGATGCAGCGGGATGTTCGTCAGGATGCCCTCGACGACGACCTCGGACAGGGCGATCCGCATGCGCGCGATCGCCTGCTCGCGGTTGTCGCCGTAGCAGATGAGCTTGCCGATCATCGAGTCGTAGTTGGGCGGCACGAAATAGCCGGCATACACGTGCGAGTCGACGCGCACGCCCGGTCCGCCAGGCGGATGCCACGCCGTGATCCGCCCCGGACTGGGCGTGAACTTGAACGGATCCTCCGCATTCAGCCGGCACTCGATCGCGTGGCCCCGCGCGACGATGTCGCGCTGGCGCAGCAGGAGCTTCTCGCCCGCGGCGATGCGGATCTGCTGCTGGACGATGTCGATCCCGGTCACCATCTCGGTGACCGGGTGCTCCACCTGCACGCGGGTGTTCATCTCGATGAAGTAGAACTCGCCGTTCTCGTACAGGAATTCGAAGGTGCCGGCGCCCCGGTACTCGATGCGGCGGCAGGCGTCGGCGCAGCGCTCCGCGATGCGCTCGATCAGCTTGCGGGCGATGCCGGGGGCAGGCGCCTCCTCGAGAATCTTCTGATGGCGGCGTTGCATCGAGCAGTCGCGCTCGCCCAGCCACAGCGCGTTCTTGTGCTGGTCGGCGAGCACCTGGATCTCGATATGGCGGGGGTTCTCGAGGAAGCGCTCCATGTAGACGGCAGGGTTGCCGAACGCCGCCTGGGCCTCCTGCCGCGTCATCGTGACCGCGCTCAGCAGCGCGGCCTCGGTGTGCACGACCCGCATGCCGCGGCCGCCGCCGCCGCCGGCGGCCTTGATGATCACCGGATAGCCGACCGAGCGCGCGATGCGGACGATCTCGCGCGGCTCCTCGGGCAGCTCGCCCTCGGAGCCCGGCACGGTCGGCACGCCGGCCTCGCTCATCGCCCGCTTTGCCGATACCTTGTCGCCCATCAGGCGGATCGACTCCGGGCGCGGGCCGATGAACACGAACCCGCTGCGCTCGACGCGCTCGGCGAAATCGGCATTCTCCGAGAGGAAGCCGTACCCGGGATGGATCGCCTCGGCGTCCGTGACCTCCGCGGCGCTGATGATCGCCGGCACGTTCAGATAGCTTTCCTTCGAGGCCGCCGGGCCGATGCACACGGACTCGTCCGCCAGCTTGACGTACTTGGCGTCGGTATCGGCCTGGGAGTGCACGACCACGGTGCGGATCCCGAGCTCGCGGCACGCGCGTTGGATGCGCAGCGCGATCTCGCCGCGATTTGCAATCAGAATCTTTCCGAACATGGCACTCGAACTTTCGAAAATTGGAGGCGCATCGCGGCGGCCCGTGGTGCCCCGGTCCGGCGTCCGGCCCGAGGCTGCGCTGCCTAACGGTTGATGCAACTCGGCCATGGATCCGCCCCGGGTGCCGGCGGCGACGCGTGCCGGTCAGCCAGTCTTTCCTGGAACGGCCGTCCGGGCCATCTTGGGGTCACCGATCCCGGCTCACCCGATGACGAACAAGGGCTGGCCGTACTCCACGGCCTGCCCGTTCTCGACCAGGATTTCCTTGATCGACCCCGCGACCTCGGCTTCGATTTCGTTGAGGAGCTTCATCGCCTCGATGATGCACAGCGTGTCGCCTGGCTTCACCGCCTGTCCGACCTCGACGAAGGCCTTGGCACCCGGGCCGGGGGACCGGTAGAACGTCCCGACCATCGGCGATTTGACGACGTGACCCTTCGGTTCCTCGGGTGCCGGCGGCGCGGCCACGGGCGGCGCCGCCGGTGACGGGGCGGGCGCGCCGGCCTGCAGCATGGCAGCGGCGGGCATCGCCCCCGGGACCACGGCCGGCGCGGCGCCGACGCTGTGCTTGACGATCCGGACCTTGTCCTCGCCCTCGGTGACCTCGATTTCGGCGATTCCGGACTCCGCGACCAGGTCGATCAGTGTCTTGAGCTTGCGCAAATCCATGGTCCCCCTCCTGCGCCGCGACGTTGTTATTCAGTGTGTCCCGCGCTCGGCGTCAATCAGGCCGGCGGCCGCCCGCCTCACGGTGCGGGCGAATGCGCGGCAGCGAACTCGAGCGCCAGGCGGTATCCGGCCGCTCCCAGGCCGACGATGGAACCCAGCGCCTGGTCCGCAAGGTACGAGGTCCTGCGGAACCGCTCCCGCCGGTGGATATTCGAAAGGTGCACTTCGACGAACGGGATGGCGACCGCAGCCAGCGCGTCGCGCAGCGCCACGCTGGTGTGCGTGTAGGCGCCGGCGTTGATGATGATGAACTCGACCCCTTCCGGTCGCGCAGCCTGGATCCGGTCGATCAGCGCCCCCTCGTGATTGCTCTGGAAGAAGGCGACCCGGACCTTGAGCCGGTCGGCGGCCTGGGTGAGTTCGCGCTCGATGTCGGCCAGCGTCTGCCGTCCGTAGATCGACGCCTCACGGGTGCCGAGCAGATTCAGGTTCGGTCCGCTGATGACAAGGATCGATTGCGCCACGGCGCTCGGTACCGATGGTTTGTTTCTCGGATTTCCAGCCGATAGAGCTTAGAAGACGCCGGAAGCCGGGAATTGTCGGCAGAATCTGCCGATTTGTCCAGCGCCGTGCATCGCGCGACAGCGCGCCCGGTGGTGCCGGCTCAAGTCTGGCCGTTGAGCCAGGCGCGCAGCTGGTCGGGCTTCACCTGGCCCATATGGCGTCGCAGCACGCGTCCATCGGTGGATATCAGCACAGTATAGGGCAGAACGCCGTCGAGATCGCCGAGACCGCGGACCAGGCCGAGCGCATCGAAACCTGCCGCGAGCAGCGGCAGGCGCAGCGCATGCTCGGTGCGAAAGCGCCGTATCTTGTCGGCATCGTCGATTCCGACCCCGACCACCGCCACGTTGCGCGCCGCGAACTCGTCCTGGATCCGCTGCAGGTCGGGCATTTCTTCGACACACGGGACGCACCAGGTGGCCCAGAAGTTGACGACCAGCAGCTTGCCCTTCCACTGGCTCATCGGCTGATCCCGGCCGTCGGCGTCGTCGAAGTCGACCGCGAACAGCGCGTCGGCCGCCGCGCGCGACTCCTGCTGTTCGCGTGTCTGCTCGTAGCGCCAGACCGCGGCGCCGGCTCCCAGCGCCAGCAGCAGCGCTGCCGCCAGACCCAGGGTGAGGGTGCGCGCGCGCATTCGCCGTCGAATCCGCTCAGCGCACCGCGGCGCCGCCCGCGCCAGGCCCGGAGTCGGCCAGCAGCCGCTGCACCATCTCGGCGTTGGCGCGGCCGCTGCGCTCCACCGGGTGCAACGAAGGGTCGTCGGCGCGGGGGCGCTGCGTGATCCGCAGCGCGTTGGAATCGCACACCGCGAGCGTGACGCCGATCGTCGCGTCGCGGCCGCGCGCACCGGCGGGCGCGACCCCGAAGTGGAGCGTCTCCTGGGTCCCAGGGCTCTCGCCGACCTGGAAGTCGATTCCCCTGTCGAGCAGGAACATCTCGACCTCCTTGGCACTGTCGGTGTACAGGTTGAGCACCACGTCCGAGTGCTCGGTCGCCGTGCCGTTGAGGACCGCGCCGACCAGGTAGGGATTGAACGCCGCCAGCTGCTGCATCAGCCGCAGCGCCAGTTTGCGCCGGTCCGCCAGCAGCGCCGGCTGCGTGTCGGCCGCGAACGTCTGCAGATACCGGCGAAGCTCGGCTTCGATCTGCGCATTGTCCGGCAGTGCGCGCCGGGCGCGCTCGCCGTCGCCCAACACCTCGCGCACGGCCTTGCGCTTGGCGGTCGCGTAATCGCAGCCGTCTTCGGCGATCAGGCGCGCCGCAGCCGCGGCGACCTCGGCCTTCAGATCGCCCCCCGATCGCGGGTTGAACAGGGTCATTTGACGCGGCTTGCGGTTGCCCGATGAGCGCCCAGTTTAGCGTCGCGGGCGCGTCCGGTCCCGGCGTCCGGCCGCCGGCGCGCCGTGGCCGATAGAATGCGCGCTCTTCCGGCGACCTGGTCCCACGGTGCACCTGCACGTTCTCGGCATCTGCGGCACGTTCATGGGGGGGCTTGCCCGCCTGGCCCTTGACGCCGGCCATCGGGTCACCGGCTGCGATGCCGGTGTCTACCCGCCGATGAGCGATCAGCTCAGGGGCGCCGGCATCGACGTGATCGAGGGTTATGGCGCCGACCAGCTGGGGCTGCGCCCGGACCTGTTCGTGGTCGGCAACGTCGTCACCCGCGGCAACCCGCTGATGGAGGCGATCCTGGACGGCGGCGCCCCTTTCGTGTCGGGGCCGCAGTGGGTCGGACAGGAGCTGCTGCGCGGGCGCCACGTGCTCGCGGTCGCCGGAACGCACGGCAAGACGACGACCGCTTCGCTGCTCGCCTGGATCCTGGACTGCGCGGGCCTCGAGCCCGGCTTCCTGATCGGCGGCGTGCCGCAGGATTTCGGCGTGTCGGCGCGCAGCGGCGGATCGAACCTGTTCGTGATCGAGGCCGACGAGTACGACTCGGCCTTCTTCGACAAGCGCAGCAAGTTCGTGCACTACTTCCCGCGCACCGCGGTCCTGAACAACCTCGAGTTCGATCACGCGGACATCTTCCCCGACCTGGCTTCGATCGAAACCCAGTTCCATCACCTGGTCCGCTGCATTCCGCGCTCGGGGCTGCTGGTCGTCAACGGCCGCGACGAGGCGCTCGGGCGCGTTCTCGCGCGCGGGTACTGGTGCGGTTTGCAGCGTTTCGACGACGAGGCCGGCTGGCATTGGCGCGCTGCGAAGACCGACGATGCGGCCCCGGACTCGGCGGCGGATCCGGTCCCTGGCGCGGCGGCCGAAGCGGACGAGGGCGGGTTCGAAGTCCTGCGCGCCGACCGAAGCTTCGGGCGCTGCCGCCTCGCGCTGGCGGGCGATCACAACCGCAGCAACGCGCTCGCCGCGGTCGCCGCGGCGAACCACGTCGGGGTCGCGCCCGAGTCCGCGCTGGCGGCGCTCGCCCGGTTCGGCGGTGTCAAGCGGCGGCTCGAAGTGCGCGGCGTCCGCGCGGGGATCACCCTCTACGACGACTTCGCCCACCACCCCACCGCGATCGAGGCCACGCTGTCCGGCTTGCGCCGCCGCGTCAGCCCGGCGCGGATCCTCGCCGTGCTCGAGCCGCGCTCCAACACGATGAAACTGGGCTCGATGCAGCACCGCCTGCCGGCCTGCCTGCGGCAGGCCGACCTCGTGCTGTGCTTCGCGCCGAGCTCCGGCCGGCACGCGCTGGGCTGGAACGCCGTCGAGGCGCTCGCGCCGCTGGGAGAGCGCGCGCGCGTCTTCGAGTCGATCGATGCGCTGGTCGAGGCCGTGGCGGGATCGGCGCGCGGCGGCGACCACGTGCTGGTGATGAGCAACGGATCGTTCGGCGGCGTGCATGGGCGGATCCTCGACGCGCTCGCCGCCGCGGGTCCAGCCTCGACCCCCGCGTCGACCCCCGCCGCGCAGGCACGCCAGCCGGCATGATCCTGTACCTGCACGGGTTCCTCTCCTCGCCGGCCTCCGCCAAGGCAGCCGTCCTGCGCTCGGCGCTGGCGGCGCGCGGCCTGGAGGCGGATTTCGCGTGCCCGCAGCTGCCGGTATCGCCGCGTGCCGCGGCGGAAGTCGCGCTCGGATCGGCGCAGCTCGAAGACCCGGGACGCCTGGCGCTGATCGGCAGCTCGCTCGGCGGCTACTACGCGACGTGGCTCGCCGAGCGCATCGGGTGCCGGGCCGTTCTGCTGAATCCGGCGATCCGGCCGTACGAGGACCTGCAGCCGCATCTGGGCATGCGAACGGAGTACGTTTCCGGACGGTCGGTCGAGGTCAGGGCCGAGTACCTCGACGAGCTGCGCGCGCTCGACACGCCGGGTGTGACGCGCCCCGAGCGGTATTTCCTGATCGCCGCCACCGGCGACGAGGTGATCGACTACCGGACGATGGTGGCGAAGTACGCCGGCTGCCGCCAGCACGTGATCGAGGGATCGGACCACGGTCTGTCGTCGTTCGGGGATTATTTGCCCGAAGTGCTGCGGTTTTGCGGAGTTTCTCCGGCGACGGTTCCGTCGCCGGGCGGGACATGCTGACGCGCATGCACGGCTTGCACGATGGACGGAACATGGAAAGGCATGGCAAGGCAATGCGGCTGAAAGGGAGGGTTGCGATCGTGACCGGGGCGGCGCAAGGCATAGGACTCGCCACCGCGCGCCGGTTTCTCGATGAAGGTGCCACCGTCGCGGTGGCCGATGTCACGCCGGACGCGGTCGACCGGGCGGTCGAGGGGCTGAAGCTCAACGGCGAGCAGGTCGAGGGTTTCGTCGTCGACGTGACGCAGCGGCCGCAGATCGACGCGATGGTGGCGCGCCTGCGCGCCGACTACGGCCGCATCGACGTGCTGATCAACAACGCCGGCATCACGCAGGATGCGCGGCTCCAGAACATGACCGACGAGCAGTTCGACCGCGTGATCGACGTCGATCTGAAGGGCGTCTTCAACACGAGCCAGGCGGTGGTCGGGACCATGCTCGAACAGAAGTCGGGCGTGATCCTGAACGCGTCGAGCGTGGTCGGGCTGTACGGCAACTTCGGGCAGAGCAACTATGCGGCGAGCAAGTTCGGCGTGATCGGGTTCGTCAAGACCTGGGCGCGCGAGCTCGGCCCCAAGGGCATCCGCTGCAACGCCGTGTGCCCCGGCTTCATCGCCACTTCGATGATCTCGACGATCCCGTCGAAGGTCCTCGACCAGATGACCGAGCGGGTGCCGTTGAGGCGCCTGGGCGAGCCCGCCGAGGTGGCGAGCGTGTACGCGTTCCTCGCGTCCGACGACGCCAGCTACATCAACGGCGCCGTGATCGAGGTCGGGGGAGGATTGACGGTCTGATGGCCGCGCGTCCGCTGCCGCCGTCGGCGCAGCGCGTGCAGGGCGCGCTCGCCTCGCACGGCCTCGAGTCGCAGGTGATCGAGCTCGAGGTGGCCGCGCGCACCTCGCAGCAGGCCGCCGACGCGCTCGGCGTGCAGGTGGGCCAGATCGCGAAGTCGCTGATCTTTCGTGCCGCCGGCAGCGGCCGCGCGGTGCTGGTGATCGCCGCCGGCGATCGGCGCGTCACCGAGGCGCGGATCGAGGCCGTGCTGGGCGAGCGCCTCGAGCGCGCGTCGCCCGAGTTCGTCCGCGAGCACACCGGGTTCGCGATCGGCGGCGTCGCCCCGCTGGGCCACCCGCGGCCGCTCGTCGCCTTCGTGGACGCGTCGCTGCGGCGTTTCGAGCTTCTGTGGGCGGCCGGCGGCACCCCGCACTGCGTGTTTCCAATACGGCCCGACGAGCTGCTGCGCATCGCGGGCGGTGTCGAGCTCGAGGTGAGCTGAGCGGCGCGGCCGGCGCATCCCGGACATGCGGTGCGCGCGCGGATCGCGGACGGCGGGCGGCGCGCGGGTTCGATGATCTAATCTACGGCCACCCGGGCGCGCGCCTGCCGCGCGCGTCAGCGCCCGACGCCGCCGAGAACCCCACTGTCCGCATCCCGCCACCGACCATGCACGTCGTGTTCGAAGAAGACGGCAGCCTGAAGGCCGCCAGCGTCCTGTCGGCGACCGAGGCCTCGTGCCAGGTCGAGGCGCCGAGCGGCAAGCGCAGCAAGATCAAGACCAGCCATGTGGTGCTGCGCTTCGATCGCCCGCCGCCGGCGCAGCTGCTGGAGCAGGCGCAGGCGCAGGCGGCGCAGATCGATCTCGACTTCCTGTGGGAATGCGCGCCGCAGCTGGAATTCGACTTCGCCGACCTGGCGCGCGAGTATTTCGGGCACGCGCCGGACGCGGTCGAGGCGGCGGCGATCCTGCTGCGGCTGCATTCGGCGCCGGTCTATTTCCATCGCCGCGGGCGCGGCCGCTTCAGGCCGGCGCCGCCCGACATCCTGCGCGCGGCGCTGGTGGCGGTCGAGCGCCGCCGCCGGCAGGACGAGCTGCGCGACCAGTACGCGGGGCAGCTCGTGCGCGGCGAACTGCCGGAGGCGATCCGGGCGCAGGGAACGGCGCTCGTGATCGAGCCCGACCGCAACGGCGTCGAGTTCAAGGCCCTCGAGCAGGCGGCGCGCTCGCTGCAGACGACGCCGCTGCGGCTGCTGATCGCGCGCGGCGCGATCGCGTCGCCGTACCGCTGGCACCTCGAGAGCTTTCTCGCGCGGGCGTTTCCGCGCGGCACCGGCTTCCCGCCGGAGCTGCCGGCGCCGCCGGCCGGCATCGAGGCGCTGCCGCTGGCCGAGGTCGACGCCTTCGCGATCGACGACAGCTCGACGACCGAGATCGACGACGCGTTCTCGGTCCGCGCCCTGGGCGAGCGGCTGAAGATCGGCATCCACATCGCCGCGCCCGCGCTGGCGATCGCCCGCGGCGACGCGCTCGACGCCGTCGCGCGCGCGCGCATGTCGACCGTGTATGCGCCCGGCCTGAAGTTCACGATGCTCCCGCCGGCGTGGGTCGACCGGTTCTCGCTGGCGGAAGGACGCGAGCTGCCCGTGCTGTCGCTCTACCTCGATGTCGATCCCGGGACCTGGAGCGTCCTCGGGTGGAGCAGCACCGTCGAGAGGGTGCGCATCGCCGCCAACCTGCGGCACGACCGGCTCGACGAGCGGGTGACCGAGGAGAGCCTCGCGTCGGGGTGCCCCGACGTGCCGTTCGGCGAGGAGCTGTCCAAGCTGTGGCGGCTTGCCGGCGCGCTGCTGGCCGCGCGCGAGGCGGCACGCGGCAAGCCCGAACCGAAGGGGCGCGTCGACTACACGTTCGTGCTCGACGGCGAGGGCGAGTCGGCACGGGTGAGCCTGCGGCCGCGCCCGCGCGGCGCGCCGCTCGACATGATCGTGGCCGAGCTCATGATCTTCGCCAACAGCCGCTGGGGCGCGTGGCTCGAGGAGATGGGAAAGGTCGGCATCTACCGTTCGCAGTCCCTCGGCCGGGTCAGGATGTCGACATCTCCGGCGCCGCACGACGGCATCGGCGTGCGCCACTACGCCTGGAGCACGTCGCCGCTGCGCCGCTACGTCGACCTCGTCAACCAGCGCCAGCTGCTGTCCGCGCTGCGCGGCGGGGCGCCCGCGTACGCGCGCGGCGACGCGGAGCTGTTCGCGATCGTGTCCGCGTTCGACGCTGCATACGGATCGTTCGCGGATTTCCAGGCGACGATGGAGCGGTACTGGTGCCTGCGCTGGCTGCAGCAGGAGGGCCTGGACCGGATCGGCGCGACCCTCCTCAAGGGCGACCTGGTGCGTCTCGACGGGCTGCCGCTGGTCGCGCGCCTGCCCGGGCTGCCTGCCCTGCCGCGCGGCCAGCGGGTCGAGCTCGACATCCTGGGACAGGACCTGCTCGATCTGTCGCTGGACGCGCGCGTGCGTCAGGTGCTGCACGCCGCGGAGCCCGCCCCAGTCGAGGAACTGGACGAGGACCTCGGGGCGCTCGCCGATTTCGGCGACCCGGGTCCTGCGGTCGATCCCGGCGAGGTGGGCGATCAGGGCGTCGCCGGGCAGCCGACGCGCGAAAGCGCGAGCGACGGACCGGCGTCCCCGGCGGGCGCCGGGTAAGCTCACGGCCGTGGCGGCGGCGCGGCCGGACGCGTGGCTAAAATGGCCGCGCGCGAACACGCCGAAACC
>CAZEIW010000068.1:0-13295 GCA_964512305.1 uncultured Burkholderiaceae bacterium
AAGGTCTCCTCGCGCGCCAACAGCATCCCGGAGTCGACGTTGGCGAGCACGGTCGGCTCGAAGTAGGTCCCGCCGAGCGCGTGGCGCTTGCCGCCGGTGAGCGCGCGCGCGCCCTTGGACAGCGCGTCGGCCACGTGCGCCTCGACCTTGGCGAGCGCGGCCTCGTCGATCAGGGGACCCTGCTGCACGCCGGCCTCCATGCCCGAGCCGACCTTCAGCTGCGACGCACGGGCCGCCAGGCGGGCGACGAAGTCGTCGTAGATCCCTTCCTGGGCGTAGAAGCGGTTGGTGCAGACGCAGGTCTGGCCCGTATTGCGGTATTTCGACGCCAGCGCGCCTTCGACCGCGGCCTCGACATCGGCATCGTCGAACACGATGAAGGGCGCGTTGCCGCCCAGCTCCAGCGACAGCTTCTTGAGGGTCGGCGCGCACTGCTGCATCAGAATCCTTCCGACCGCCGTCGACCCCGTGAACGACAGCTTGCGCACCACCGGCGAATCGCACAGGACGCGGCCGACCTCGATGCTGCGATCGGCATCCGCGGGCACGACGTTGAACACGCCGGCGGGAAAGCCGGCGCGCCCGGCGAGCTCGGCCAGCGCCAGCGCCGACAGCGGCGTCTGCTCCGCCGGCTTGACCACCACCGTGCAGCCGGCGGCCAGCGCGGGCGCGACCTTGCGCGTGATCATCGCGCTCGGGAAATTCCATGGCGTGATCGCGGCGCAGACGCCGACCGGTTCCTTGAAGACCAGCAGGCGCCGGTCGGGCCACGGCGAGGGGATCGTCTCGCCGTAGACGCGCTTGCCTTCCTCGGCGAACCATTCGACGAAGCTCGCGCCGTAGGTGATCTCGCCGCGCGATTCGGCGAGCGGCTTGCCCTGCTCGGCCGTCATCAGCTTGGCCAGGTCGGAAGCGGCGGCGAGCATCAGGTCGTTCCAGCGGCGCAAGACCGCGGCGCGCTCCTTGGCGGTCTTGCTCCGCCATGCCGGATAGGCGCGTGCGGCGGCGTCGATCGCGCGCTGCGCTTCGCGCGCGCCACAGTTGGCGACCTCGATCAGCTTTCCGCCATCGGCCGGGTTCAGGACCGCGAAGCGCCCGTGGGCGCCGTCGGCCCACGCGCCGTCGATGTACGCCTGGGTCTTGACCAGCCCGCCGTCGTCGAGCGACGGCAGCGAGGAAACGCGTTGCAGCATGGGGGGTCTCCGGTGCGTGCCGCGCCGCGCAAGGCCGCCGCGCGAAGCGCGGGACCGCGGCGCCGATGCACAAGGATAACGCGCAGGGCGCAGCGGCCGCTTGGGTGGCCCGTTCGGTCGGAGGCTCCGCGATAATGGAGCGCATTTTCCTAGCTGGACCGTGTGGTTATTCCCGTGCGGACCGGGAAACCGCACCGCGGCATGCATTTTGCGAGCGCACCGGCGGTCTAACCATTAGACTCGCGGGATTTTCACGCGGCAGTCACGCGACGGTCGGCGTGGCGCGCGGGCAGATCGACAAACGGAGGGCGATGCGCAATGGATTATGCGCAGCAGCAGCGGAACCCGGCGAAACACCTGCTCGGGCTGATATTCGTCGCCGTGCTGCACGTCGTCCTCATCTACGCGCTGGTCACCGGCCTGGCGCGCAAGGTGGTCGAGGTGATCAAGCAGCCGATCGAGACCAAGATCGTCGAAGAGGCCAAGCCGCCGCCGCCGCCCGAGGCGCCGCCGCCGCCGCCCCCCAAGCTGGCGGCGCCGCCGCCGCCGTTCATTCCGCCGCCGGAAGTGCAGATCGCGGTGACGCCTCCGCCCCAGGCCACCATCACCGCCGTGACCACGACGCCGCCCCCGGCGCCGGTGGCGATCACCCCGGCGCCGCCGCCGGTGGCGCACACGCCGGTGCGCATGGCGCCGGTGATCGACGCGGCGCACTCGTGCCCGAAGCCGTCGTATCCGATGGCCTCGCGGCGCAACGAGGAAACCGGCACCGTGACGCTGAAGTTCCTGATCGGTGTCGACGGTCAGGTGCTGAAATCGGAAGTCGAATCGACGAGCGGTCACGCCCGGCTGGACGAAGCGGCCAAGAACGCGCTCAGCCAGTGCCGTTTCAAGCCGGGGTCGATCGACGGCAAGCCGGAGCAGTCGTGGGCCAAGCTGCAGTACGTGTGGAAGCTCGAGTGAGGGCGGTGGCCGCCGCACACGCAAACCCGCCAACCCGCGTTCGAACTCGCGAAGATCTCTGAAGGAGGAGCTATGCAGCTCTGCAAACGACTGGTCGCCATTGCAGCGACCTTGCTGATCGGGGCAGCCCCGGTCGCTTTATACGGGCTGCTGCCGCAGCCGGGCCTTGCGCAGGCTGCCGCCGAGGGATCCAAGGAGGCGCCGATGCCCGCGGCCGCGTCATCGGAGACCGCCAAGGAGACGGTCGAAAACCCGTACGGGTTCGACGCGCTCTGGAAAGGCGGCGACTTCGTCGCCCGCGGCACGCTGATCATCCTCGGCATCATGTCGTTCGGCAGCTGGTACATCATGTTCACCAAGGTGTACGAACAATTCAGGCTGCTGCGCCAGGCGCGTGACGCGAACAAGAAGTTCTGGGCCGCCACCTCGATACCCGACGGCGTCAAGGCCCTGAAGAACGACAGCGCGTTTCGCTACATCGCCGAAAACGGCGTCGGCGCCACCCAGCACCACGGCAGCGCGCTGCTCGAGCAGATCGACCTCAACACCTGGGTCACGATGCAGATCCAGCGCGCGGTGGAGAACATCCAGAGCCGCCTGCAGGACGGGCTGGCGTTCCTGGCCACGGTCGGGTCGACCGCGCCTTTCATCGGGCTGTTCGGCACCGTGTGGGGCATCTATCACGCGCTGACCGCCATCGGCATCGCGGGCCAGGCGTCGATCGACAAGGTTGCCGGCCCGGTCGGAGAGGCGCTGATCATGACCGCGATGGGGCTGGCGGTGGCGGTGCCCGCGGTGCTCGGCTACAACTGGCTGGTCCGGCGCAACAAGGTCGCGATGGAGAGCGTGCGCGCGTTCGGCGCCGACCTCCACTCGGTGCTGCTGGGCGCCTCGACCAAGGCGGTGGCCAAGGCCGCAGGCGCCCGCGTGGGGTAAGCCATGGCGATGCAGGTCGGCCAGGAGTCGTCGGACGAAGATCTGGTCGCGTCGATCAACACGACGCCGCTGGTCGATGTGATGCTGGTGCTGCTGATCATCTTCCTGATCACGATCCCGGTCGTCCTCCATAGCGTGCTGCTCGAGCTGCCGAAGGAGCGCAACCAGGCGCAGCAGACCAAGCCGGACAACATCACGATCTCGGTCAACAAGGACGGCGATGTCTACTGGGAGCAGCAGCTCATCACCGACAACGAAGTGCTGGTCGACAAGCTCAAGAAGGTGGCCGTGATGAAGCCGCAGCCGGAAGTGCACATCCGCGGCGACCAGGCGGGGCGCTACGAAGGCATCGGGCGGGTCGTGTTCGATTGCCAGCGGGCGGGCATCGTCAAGGTGAGTTTCATCATCGAGCCGCCGCCGAACAACGGCGGCTGACCGCCCGCGCGGCCGCGCTGGGAACGGGCGCCGCAGGAACGGCGGGAGTCCAGGCAAGGAGTCAGGAATGGCAATGCAAGTCGGTCCCGGAGGCGGCTCGTCGGGCGATCCCGACGTGATGGTCGACATCAACACCACGCCGCTGATCGACGTGATGCTGGTGCTGCTGATCATGCTGATCATCACGATCCCGATCCAGCTGCACGCGGTCAACCTCAACATGCCGGTCGGCAATCCGCCGCCGCCGAAGACGCCCCCGGTCGTGGTCCAGGTCGACGTCGACTTCGACGGCACGATCTACTGGGACGGCAAGGTCGTGCCGGGCCGGCCGGAGCTCGAGGCGAAGCTGGCCGAGGTTGCCGCGCAGGGCGCCAACCAGCCCGAGCTGCACCTGCGGCCGAACAAGCTCGCGACCTACAAGTACGTGGCCGAGGTGATGGCCACGGCGCAGCGCCTGGGCGTGACGAAGATCGGCCTGGTCGGCAACGAGCAATTCATCAAGTGAACCCGAAGATGCGAGATCTCCCTTCGCTCGCCAGAGCTGCGGCAGCCGCCCTGCTCGGCGCGATGCTCGCGCTGGCCGCCGTGCCGGCGCTCGCCCAGAACCAGCCCGAGGCCCAGAAGGGCGAGGTCAAGGGCGAGGCCAAGGGCGACACCGTGCGACCCGAGGTCGGCAAGCCCCTGCAGGCGGCGCAGGAGCTGATCCGCACCAAGCAGTACAAGGAGGCGCTCGCCAAGGTCCACGAGGCCGAAGCGGTTCCGAACCGCACCGCGTTCGAGAACTACATGATCGACCGCATGCGCGGCTCGGCGGCGGCCGGCGCCGGCGACGACGCGACGGCGATCGCCTCGTTCGAAGCGTCGATCAACTCCGGGCGCCTGCCGCCGGCCGAGCAGCTGAAGTTCATCCAGGTCGTCGCCAGCCTGTACTACCGCCAGAAGGACTATGCGAAGACGGCGTCCTGGGGCGCGCGCTATATCAAGGAGGGCGGCACCGACGCGCAGATGCAGGAGCTGCTGATCCAGGCGCACTACCTCGGCAACGATTTCGCCGCGGCGGCGCGTGGGTTGCGCGACGAGATCGAAGCCGACGAGAAGGCGGGCCGCACGCCGCCGGAGGACCGGCTGCAGTTCCTCGCCAGCTGCTACCTGAAGATGAACGACGCGGCGGGCTATTCCTCGGTGCTCGAGAAGCTGGTCGCCGATTATCCGAAGAAGCAGTACTGGGCCGACGTCATCAGCCGGCTGCTTCGCAAGCCCGGCTTCTCGGAGCGCCTCGAGCTCGACCTGCTGCGGCTGGAGTTCGCCAGCGGCAACCTGACCTCGGCCGGCGACTACATGGCGCTGACGCAACTCGCGCTGCAGGCGGGCTACCCGGCGGAGGCCAAGAAGGTGATCGACCAGGGCTTCGCCGCCGGCGTGCTGGGCAAGGGCAACGACGCGGACCGCCACAAGCGCCTGCTCGACCTGGCCACGCGGCAGGCTGCCGACGATCAGAAGACGCTCGGGCAGGGCGACACCGAAGCCGCAGGCGCCAAGACCGGCGACGCGCTGCTCAACACCGGCTACAACTACGTCGTCAACGGCAAGTTCGACAAGGGCCTGGCGATGATGGAGCAGGGTCTGCACAAGGGCGGGCTGAAACGGCCCGAGGACGCCAAGCTGCACCTGGGCATTGCGTATGCGATGGCCGGCCAGAAGGCCAGGGCGGTGCAGATATTCCACAGCGTCCAGGGCAACGACGGCACCGGCGACCTCGCTCGCTTGTGGGCGATTTACGCGGGGCACGGGCTCGGGTAGGAGAAGCGGGTCCCGCACCCTCACCCCCGGCCCCTCTCCCGCAAGCGGGAGAGGGGAGCTTCAAGGCCGGCGTGGCGCCCTCTCCCGCAAGCGGGAGAGGGGAGCTTGAAGCGGCCGCCGTGCCTCCCCTCTCCCGCTTGCGGGAGAGGGGCCGGGGGTGAGGGTGCGCACCCGAAGCTCACAGCGTCAAGGGTGAGAGTGCGCACCACCGTGAATCGCCGCAACATGCCCCGGCGTCACCCGCAGCAGCCCAGGAGGAACACGATGACCGTCACCGGGTCACCTTCCGCCGCCGGCGATACCTCCGGCACCGGCCTCACCACCTTCTACCGCGACATGACCGCCCCGGAGCGGCACACGTTCTGGGCCTGCTTCGGCGGCTGGGCGCTCGACGGCATGGATTTCATGATCTATCCGCTGGTGCTGTCGACCGTGATGGCGCTGTGGCAGGTGGACAAGGGATCCGCCGGTCTGGCGGTGACGCTCACGCTCTTCGCCTCCGCGTTCGGCGGCTGGTTCGCGGGCTACATCTCCGACCGGATCGGGCGGGTCCGCACGCTGCAGATCACGATCCTGTGGTTCTCGCTGTTCAGTCTCCTGTGCGCATTCGCGCAGACGTTCGGCCAGTTGATGCTGGCTCGCGGCCTGCTTGGCTTCGGCTTCGGCGGCGAATGGGCCGCCGGCGCCGTGCTGATGGGCGAGACGATCCGCGCGCAGTACCGCGGCCGCGCGGTCGGCAGCGTCCAGTCGGGCTGGGCGGTCGGGTGGGGCGCCGCCGTGCTGGCGCAGGCGGTGCTGTTCACGCTGCTGCCTGCGGAAACGGCCTGGCGCGCGATGTTCGCGCTCGGTGCCGCGCCGGCGCTGCTGGTCTTCTACCTGCGCCGCCACGTTCGCGAGCCCGAAATCTCCGCGGCGGCGCGCGCGCGCCAGGCCGCCAGCGGCGACCGGCCGGCGATCTGGGAGATCTTCGGCCCGGGCGTGCTGCGCACGACCGTCCTCGCGGCAATCCTCGCCACGGGCGCGCAGGGCGGCTACTACGCGATCACCGCCTGGCTGCCGACCTTCCTGAAGACCGAGCGCCAGCTCTCGGTCGTCGGCTCGACCGGATACCTCGCGCTGCTGATCCTGGGCAGCTTCGCCGGCTACCTGGTCGGCGCCTGGCTTGCCGACCGCATCGGGCGGCGGAAGATGTTCATCGTCTTCTCCGCCGGTGCGATGCTGCTGGTACTCGCCTACACACAGCTCGGCATTTCCAACGACGCGATGCTCGTGCTCGGATTCCCGCTCGGCTTCTTCGCGAGCGGCTACTTCTCCGGCATGGGGCCGTTCCTCACCGAGCTCTTCCCGACGCGCCTGCGCGGGTCGGCGCAGGGCTTCACGTACAACTTCGGCCGCGGCTTCGGCGCGCTGTTCCCCGCCCTGGTCGGCTACGTGTCGCACACGATGCTGCTGTCGATGGCGATCGCGGTGTTCGCCGTGATCGCCTACGGCATCATGCTGCTGGCGGCTTTGATGCTGCCCGAAACGCGGGGCCGGCAGCTCGACGCCGATGCCTGAGCGGGGCAGCGCCCCATCGCCTGGCCCGGACCCGCGGCCGCGGCCGCCGCGCGACTTTCGCGTGCCGGAGGGCGCCGTCGACACGCATGCGCACGTGATCGGGGCACCGCCCGAGCATCCCTTCGTCGCGGCGCGCTCGTACACGCCGCCGCCCGCGCCGCCATCCGAGTACCTGCGGATGCTCGACGCGACCGGGATGCGCAACGGCGTGCTGGTGCAGGTCAGCGTGCACGGCACCGACAACCGGCTGCTGCTGCAGACGGTCGCCGCGCACCGCGAACGGCTGCGCGGGATCGCGGTGATGCCGCTCGGGCTGCCTGCGCGCGACTACGAAGCCGCGCGCGATGCCGGCGTCGCCGGCCTGAGGCTCAACGTCGAATTCGGAGGCGGCGTCGGCACCCAGTCGCTTCCCGAGTACGGTGCGCTGGCCTGCGAGCTCGGCTGGCACCTGCAGCTGCTGATCGGCTTGCACAAGCTCGCGGCGCTGGCGCCGCAGCTGTCGCGGCTGCCGGTGCCATTCGTGGTCGATCACATGGGATTCTTTCCTGTGCGCGAGGTCGCGCCGGCCGATCCGGCGTTCGAGACGCTGGTGGCGCTCGTGCGCGACGGCGGCTGGGTGAAGCTGTCGGGCGCGTACCGCCTGTCGGAGCGTGCCCCGACTTTCGAGGACACGACCCCTTACGCCCAGCGGTTGCTCGCTGCGGCCCCGGAGCGCTGCCTGTGGGGCTCGGACTGGCCGCACGTCGCGTACTCGGGCGCGCCGTTCAACGTCGGCGACCTGCTGGACTGCCTTGCGCGATGGGTACCCGACGCGGCCCTGCGCGAGCGTGTCCTGGTGCACAATCCGCGCGCGCTCTACGGTTTCGTTTGACGACTGACGAAAGGGGAGATCGATGGCGATCGTCTTTCACTGCGGGTCCGGTTCGCCGTACGCGTGGCGCGTGTGGCTGGCGCTCGAGCACAAGGGGCTGCCGTACGAGCTGCGGATGCTGTCGTTCGATCGCGGCGACATGAAGCAGCCGGCCTTTCTCGCGCTCAATCCGCGCGGCAAGGTGCCCGTGATCCAGGACGGCGACTACGCGCTGTACGAGTCGGCGGCGATCGTCGAATATCTCGAAGACGCCTACCCGCGCTCGGGGGCGGCGCTGTTTCCCGCCGAACCGCGGGCGCGCGGTCTCGCGCGCCGGATCATCCGCGAAGCCGACGAGTACATCGTGCCGTCGATGGGAGACATGCTCGAGCAGGTGCTGTTCGTGCCGCAGTCGAAGTGGAACGACGAGGCGATCGCGCGCGGGCGGGAAAAGCTGATCGCGGAACTGCCCGCCTGGCAGCGGCTCGTGGGCGGGGCAGGCGGCGGCTTCCTCGCCGGCGCTGCCGGCGCGGCGGATTTCGCGGTCTACCCTTTCTTCGCGCTCACCCTGCGGGCCCAACGCAAGCGCCCCTCGCTCGAGATCGACGCCGCTCTCGGGCCGCAGATCGCGGCGTGGATGCGGCGCGTCGAGGCGCTGCCCTATTTCGACCGCACCTATCCCCCGCACTGGCGCACCTGACGCCAACACTCCCCTCTCCCGCGCTTCGCGCGGGAGAGGGGCCGGGGGTGAGGGCGCGGAGCGAAGCCTCCACCGCCTCCCCTAGATCGACTTCGACACCCCAACGAAATACCCCCGCCGCGCCCCATACTGCGGCGCCCCGACGCCCACACCCGTACCATCCCTGATCTGGTACTCCCGATCCAACAGATTGATGACGTCGAACCGAGCCGTCAGCGTCCCGCTCCCGGCCAGCTGGAAGACGTGGCTCACACCCGCGTTGACCTGGGTGTAATACGGCAGATGCGTGCCGTTCGGAATCGTGGTGCCGTCGGGCAGCGTCACGCTTGCGCGCAGGCCCGACGCGAACAGCAGGTCCGTGCTGAACCTCGTGTCCCGCCACAGGTAGGCCGCTCCCGCGGAGGCGGTGACCCGCTGCTCGTGATCCAGATCGATGTAATGCGTGGCGATGTAGCTCAGATCGTCCGGCGAGAAGTTGAATTGGGCCGATTCGATGCTGCGCCCACGCGCGCCCTGGAAGGCGAGGTTCGCGTAGGCCGAGACGTCGAGGCCGGCGTAGTTCGCCGTCAGCTCGGCGCCGTATTGCCGGCCGTCGCGATAGTTGAACGGCGACAGGATGATCGGCGCGCCGAACTGGCCCTCGTCGATCAGGTCGTTCGAGCGCTTGAAGTAGGCATCGATTCCGGCGGTGAAGGTCTCCGTCACCTTCTGCAGCAGGCCGAGATCGAAGTAGTTCGCCCGCTCGATCTTGGGCGTGTCGGCCTGTGTCACCGCCGGCTGGTTCGACGTGCCGTTGAATTTCGCCACGGTTTCGCTGCCGACCAGCTCGAACGGCGGCGGCGAGAAGTAGCGCGCGAAGCCGCCGTGCACCGTCGTAACGGGCAAAGCCTGCCAAACGACGTTCAGGCGCGGACTGAGTTGGCTGCCCGAGGTGAACGCCGTCACATGATCGAAGCGCAGACCGTAGTTGACGGTCAGTACCGGCAGTGGCCGGTACTCGTCCTGCACGTAAACGCTCTCGATGTGCTCGATCCGGTCGCCATTGTCGACGATCGTGACCGGTGAATTTCCGATCTGCGTGCCGCTGGCGTCGACCGGCAGCACCTGGGAGGTCGTCAGGCTGATCGACCGATCGCTCTGCAGGTACACGCCGGCGCGAACCGTGTGCTCCGCGTCGAGCTTGTATGCGCCGTCCGATTGCAGGCCGAAAGCGACGTTGCGTTTGTAGGCCTGCTGCGAGATGCCGTTGAACAGCAGGTCGCCCACCGGATCGGGCTGGAAGTTGAGGCTGGAGTAGCGACTGATCAGCGCGGTGTGCGTGTCGAGCGGGCCGGCCGAGTGCTGCCAGCTCAGGATGCCGAAATGCGTGATCTCGCGCTGGTTCTCGTCCAGGTTGGCGCTGGGGAAAGCCGTCTGGCCGTTGACGTTGTAGCCGAGCGACGGTTGCAGGCCGTCCTGGTTCGGAATCTGGAACGTTCCCGAGGAGGTGCCGAAGGTCAGCGACACCCGGTTGCCGGCGTCCAGCACGTCCTCGAGGTAGGCGAAGCCGTGGTACTGCCGCGTCTCGTCGTGCATCGGAGTGCCGCTTCCGTCCGGCGACTCGATGCCGAGCCGGTTGCGCAGGGAGTCGCCGACCACGAAATAGTTCAGCGAGCCCGAGGATCCCGCGTAGTTGATGCTCGGCTGAACGGTGCCGTGGCTGCCTCCATAGACCGACACCGATCCGCCCGGCTGCAGCGCTCCGTTCTTGGTCGTGATGTCGATGATGCCGGCCGTGCGCAAGCCGTACTCCGCCGGCAGGGCGCCGGTCAGCAGGGTCATCGACGAGATCAGGCGCGGATCCAGCGACTGCCCGAAGACGCTGATGCCTTCGGGCAGGATGAGTCCGTTCACCCGGTACTGCAGGCCGTTGTGCTCGCCGCGCACGTGGAACTGCCCGAACGAATCCTGGGCCACCTCGGGTGTCTGCAGGACCACTTGGTTCAGCAGCGTGTTCTCGCCGCCCGGCGCGGCATTGATCGCCGCCGAATCCAGCGTGTAGACCGAAGCGCCGGTCTGCGTCTGTATCCCGGTGCGGGCTTCGTTGAGTCGCTTCACCTGACCGACGATCTCGATCGTCTCCACCGGCGTGTCCGCGGCGGCGGCCGCGTCCGAGCCGCCGGGCGTTGCCGCCTGCTCCGCGGCCGGAGCGGCCACGCGTTCGCCCGGTTCGGCCGCAGCGGGCTCGCCCGCCCGTGCCGTTTCGGGCGTCAGGAATGCATGCGAGGCCGTTGCGGCCGCGAAGGCCAGCCAGGCCGCGCGCGATGCGCGTCGAATCATGAGGAATCCTCTGAATGCGTGAGCCATGGGACCGAACGCGGCCGCCGGAGCGGTCGTGCCGGACCACCGAATCAACAGCTGACGATCAGAGGAGGGAAGGCGGCCCGCGATTGCGGGGAGAACGCAGTTCGGCGAACGCTTCGGCCGCCGGCGCTTGCTCGATCGGCGACCAGACAGCGACCGGTACGATCGCCGGCAGTGCCGGGAGGCCGGCGGTCGCCGCGATGTGCGCGAACGCAAAGCACTTGTCGCAATAGCGATCGGCGGCAGGCTGCTGCCTTTCCGCCGCCCCGGCCGTCTGCGAGCGCGACGGAAGGTGCTCGAGTTCGTGGACGAGCGCGCCCTGCTGCGCTATCAGCAGCAGCGGGAAGACCAGCGCAAGGATTACGCGGCGCATCGCAGACTTGAGCTTCGCCCCTTGGAAGCCGGGAACTTGAGCGGCAGGAACGCTAGCAGCTTTTCGCTTTCGCCGGGTAACGCGCGGACCCGATGGCGCTGATGACGGCACAGACGGGCGCGCCGTTTTCGCGTCGACGGAGGCAAGGCTGCAAGAAGACCATGCGGTCTCGATGGTAAATGCCGGTTGCGAAGTGTGTACGCTCGCGGCGCCCGACTTCACCCGGATGCGGAGCGCAGCGTGGCGGTGCACGTCGCGTGCCGGTGCTGCGTAGCCGGAGCAAACAACCTGGAGAGTGGCCCGAACATGACGATCGCCAAGCCTGTATCGAAGCTCCTGGCCTGCGCGGGAATTGCCTGCGGCCTCGCGTGGACCGGCGCGCCAAGCGCGCTCGCCGCTACGGCGGAGACGAACGCGGCTGCCGCCGCGGAGGACGCCGCGCGCGCGAAGACCCTGCTCGAGCGGGCGGTCGCCCACCTCAAGGAGGCAAAGGAGGCCGCGCTGGCCGACTTCGGCCGCTCGAAGGAATACGTCGACGGCGAGTTGTACGTCTACGTCATATCGACGGGCGGCATGATGCTCGCGAGCGGCGGGCCGTCCGTGGCGATCGTCGGCCGCAACGTCGCCGAGCAGCGCGATGCGCTCGGCAAGCCGTTCTTCCGGGAACTGCTCGACAAGGCTCGGGCGGGCGATTCGGGGACCGTCGAATACGTCTGGCTCAATCCCCTCGACAACAAGGTGGAGCGCAAGGTCGCGTACTTCCGGAAGGTCGGCGACCGGATCGTCGCGGTGGGCTACTACGTCGCGCGCGCCACGCCGGCCCAGGCGCATGCGCTGCTCGCGCGCGCCGCCCAGGCGCTGCAGGCGGATCAGCAGCGGGCGATCGATGCGTTCAACCGGTACCGCGGCGAATTCTCCGAGGACGACCTGTATGTCTTCGTGATCGATCTCGGCAACAACCGCTTCCGCGCGCACGGCGTCGACAGCCGCCTGATCGGAACCGACGCCCTGGCGCTGCGCGATGCCAAGGGCGACCCGCTGGGACAGCGCCTTAAGGCGGCGGTGGAGAAGAGCGACGAGGCCGAGGTCGACTACCCGTGGCCGAACCCCGTCACGGGGAAGATCGAGGACAAGCACACCTACCTGCGCAAGGTGGGCAACATGCTGGTGGGCGTGGGGTACTACGCGCGGTGAGGTCTGGTCACCTCCGTCGCGCGAGCCCTCACCCCCGACCCCTCTCCCGCTGACGCGGGCGAGGGGAGATCGACGAGCCCTCACCCCCGGCCCCTCACCCCTTGGCGCGGGAGAGGGGAGCTTGCCGAGCCCTCACTCTTGTCCTGCTGGCACGCGTGAGGGGAGCTCAAGGATTCTTCTCCCCTCTCCCGCGCCAGCGGGAGAGGGGCCGGGGGTGAGGGTGCGCGCGCTCGCACCACCTCGCCAATCCGTTCAAGCACCGCATCCGTCTCCTGCAAGACCTCGCTGTTCCAGAAGCGAAGCACCGCAAAACCTCGCGAACCAAGGGCCGCGTCGCGTCCGCGGTCGAGCTGACTTTGCTCGTCGTGCTGACCGCCATCCACCTCGACGATGAGGCGGCATTCGAGGCAGACGAAATCGACGATGAAAGGCCCGATCGGATGCTGTCGCCGGAACTTCCATGGCATCGTGCGACGCGATCGCAGCAGGTACCACAAGCGACGTTCGGCATCGGTTGATCGGGCGCGCAAGGCGCGGGAGTTGGTTCGCAGTGACATCGAGGGGCGGAAACTCGTGAACGGCCATGGTGGCGTCGGTTACGAGAATTGCCACTGCTGAGGGCGGTAGCGCGCAGCCCTCACCCCCGGCCCCTCTCCCGCTGACGCGGGAGAGGGGAGCAAAGCGCGGGAGAGGGAGCCAAGTACTCCTGCCCCATCGACGAAGAAATCGCCCCTCTCCCGCGTCAGCGGGAGAGGGGCCGGGGGTGAGGGCCCGCGCCGCGACCGCGAGGCCGGGGGTGTGGGCCCGCGCCCCGACCGAGGGGCCGGGGGCGAGGGCCGCGCAGCGACGGCGGGGCAGAAGGTGAGGGCGCGCGCAGCGACCGCGAGGCCGCTGTCAGAGGAGCTGCTCGCCGCCGCGCCCCTGCTGGATTGCCGGAACGTAGCGATCCAG
>CAZEIW010000069.1:0-9284 GCA_964512305.1 uncultured Burkholderiaceae bacterium
ATCCGTGTGCCGCCGCCGAAGCGGCAGCAGGCTCTCCTGCTTGCGGCAGCGGGTTTCTCCCCTCTCCCGCTTGCGGGAGAGGGGCCGGGGGTGAGGGTGCCGGGCGGAGCCTCGACGCCCGCCCCCACTAGACCAGCGACCGCCCCGCCAGCCGTTCGAGGATCCGCAGCGGCGAGAGTGCCGGATCCAGCATCCCGTGCACCGGCATCAGGAACGTCTGCTCGAGCATGAACCGGCCCGCGAGCGCCGCGTGCGAGACGACGTCGGTCTGAACGATCCAGCTCGAGCCGGACGGGAACCTCAGTTGTTCCGACACCGCGCCGGCCTGGTACGCGGGGTCGGCTTTCATCCGATCGTGCAGTTCGAGCATGATATGGTCGTACTCGGTGCGCAGGCTGCGCGTGATTCCGAGCGCGTGCAACAGCCGCGCCTGCCCCGGCAGCGGCCGCCGGATCGAAGGCAGAAAGCGCCTGGCGACCTCCTCGAACGGCTCGCCGACGTTCCAGACGCGGTCCCGGCCCTCGGGATCGACATTGGTGAACACGCGCAGCAACCGCCGTCCCTGGTTCGGTCTCGACGGAAAGGCATCCACGTGGAGCCGACGGTCGTCCTTGCGCCACGAACTCGACCGGCCGGCCGCTTCGACGGGCCTGAAGCTCGTGCGGGCCATGCGAAGGACATGCCGGTAGCGGGGAAACAGCGAGCGCACGAGCCCGTCCGCGTCCCGCGCATAGCGCGACATCATCGCCCGCAGCGCCGCGGCGCGCTCCCGATCGACTTCAGTGCCGCGCAGGGCGCCGGTGCCGGGATCGAAGCCGACGTGCTTCGATCCGGGCCTTACGCAGTCCGAAGACAGCAGGGGCAGCTCGCCGTCGGCGAGCGCAAACGCGAGGCGAGGCAGGAATATCAGCCCGCCCGCCTCGAGCGCGAGAAGCGCCTCGTCCTGCTGTCGACCGTCGAAGACGCCCTGCCAGGAGTCGCGCTCGATCCTGTGAACCTGGAAACGACCGGTTGGGAGGGTCCTCCCATGAGCGCCGTCGGCGTCCGGCATCCGAGCTGCGATCTGAATTCCGACAAGGGGATCTTAGCGAGGGCGTCGAGCGTCGCTTCGAAAACCGGAAGACCTTGAAGCCCTTCGGGAAAATCGGCGCTTACGTATCGCCGCGTACAATTCGGCGCACCTCGAGGTCCCGCGTGAATCCGGCCGAACACGAACTGCACTACCTGCGACGCGACTGGCCGGCACCGGGCACCGCGGCGGAAGTGGCACCCGGATTGTTCTGGGTCAGGATGCCGCTGCCGTTCGCGCTCGATCACGTCAATCTGTGGCTGTTCGACGACCGGATCGACGGCATGCGCGGCTGGACGCTGGTCGACTGCGGCGCCGCGACCGACGCGACGCGCGCCGCGTGGGAGACGCTGTTCGACGGCATGTTCGATGGCCGCCCGCTGCTGCGCGTGATCGCGACCCATTTTCACCCGGACCATCTCGGCAACGCGCACTGGTTGGGCACCGGCGGCATGCACGGACGGTGGCGCGCCCCGCTGTGGATGACGGCGGCGGAATATTCGACCGGCCGCCTGCTCACGACGCGCGGGCTCAGGGCCGAGACGGGCGACGGCGACACGGTGGCCGAGTTCTACCGGATTCACGGCGTGTCTCCCGAGCAATCGGCCGAGCGGATACGCGCCCGCGGCCTCAACTACTACACGCGCCTGGTCCCGTCCCTGCCGCCGGCGTATCACCGCCTGATCGAGGGCGACTCGGTCACGATCGGCGCCGGCCCAGGCCCGCAGCGCAGGTTCCGCGTGCTGGTCGGCCACGGGCACGCGCCCGAGCACGCGCTGCTGGCCTGCGAGGACGAGCGGATCCTGATCTCGGGCGACATGGTGCTGCCGAGGATCTCGACCAACGTCAGCGTCTACGAGGTCGAGCCGGATGCCGACCCGCTGGCGCGCTATCTCGACTCGATCGACCGGCTTCGCGAGCTGCCGGCCGACATGCTCGTGCTGCCCTCGCACGGCCTGCCCTTCACCGGGCTGCATCGGCGCATCGAGCAGCAGCACCAGCACCATCGCGAACGTCTCGACGAGGTGCTGGCCGCCTGCGCCACGCCGCGCACCGCGGCGGAGATCGTGCCGGTGCTGTTCCGGCGCACGCTCGACGCGCACCAGGCGAGCTTCGCCTTCGGCGAAGCGCTCGCCCACCTGCATGCCTTGTGGCACCAGGGCCGTCTCCAACGCGAGCGCGATGCCGGCGGCGTCTTTCGCTTCAGCCACCGATGAAGGACTCGACGCGGCTCACGACGCTCGGTCGCGATCGCGACCGGAACTTCGACTTCATCAATCCGCCGCTGGTTCGCGGATCGACGGTGCTGCACGACAGCGTCGAGGACATGCGCGAGCGCATGCGGCGCCGCGGCGCGGACGATCTCGGCGGCGCCGCCGCTTATGGCCTGGACGGCACGCCGACCCACCATGCGTTCTACGAGGCCCTGACCGCGCTCGAAGGAGGTCACCGCAGCTGGGCGCTGCCCTCGGGCCTGACGGCGTGCACTCTGGCGATACTCGCCTACGTGCGCACCGGCGACCACGTGCTGGTGCCCGATTCGGTCTACTTTCCGACACGGCGGTTCTGCCGCGACACGCTGGCGCGCTACGGTGTCCGGACCACGTTCTACGATCCTTGCGCCGGAGCCGGGATCGAAGGGCTGTTCGAGCCGTCGACGCGGGTGCTGTTCCTCGAATCGCCTGGATCGCTGACCTTCGAGGTGCAGGACGTACCCCTCCTTGCCGGGATCGCGCGCCGGCGCGGCGCGGTTTCCGTCATCGACAACACCTGGGCGACGCCGCTCTACTTCAAGCCGCTGCGCCACGGTGTCGACGTGTCGGTGCACGCCGTCACGAAGTACATCGGCGGGCATTCGGATCTTCTCCTCGGAACCGTGACCAGCACCCGCGCCGCCTGGGAGCCGCTGCGGCACATGATCGGCGAATTCGGCCTGACCGCGAGCCCCGATGACTGCTGGCTCGCGCTGCGCGGCCTGCGCTCGCTCGCGGCGCGCCTGGCCCGGCATCGGGCCAATGCGGAACGCCTGATCGAATGGCTGCGGCGCCAGCCGGAGGTCGAGCGGATCCTCTACCCCGCCCTCGAGGACGATCCGGGCCACGCGCTCTGGCGGCGCGACTTCTCGGGCGCGACCGGGCTCTTCGGCATCGTGCTGCGGCCGGCGGTCGGGGAAAAGGCGCTCAACGCGCTGGTCGACGGGCTGCAGCTGTTCGGCCGCGGCTACTCCTGGGGCGGCTTCGAGAGCCTGCTGATCCCGTCGAACCCCGAGCGCACGATCGCGCCGCTGCCGTATCCGGGACGCCTGTTCCGGATCGCCGCCGGCCTCGAGGATGCGGGGGATCTGATCGACGATCTGAGCGCGGGCTTCGAGCGCCTGCGCGCTGCCGCCTAGGCGAGCCCGCATGACGATCCCGACGCGGCCGGCTGCGGGCGGCGCCCTGGCCGGCATCAAGGTGGTCGACCTGTCGCGCGTGCTCGGCGGGCCTTACTGCTCGATGATCCTGGCCGACCATGGCGCCGAGGTGATCAAGGTCGAGCCGCCGCAGGGCGACGAGACGCGCGACTGGGGTCCGCCGTTCGAGGCCCACGGCGACGGCACGCGCGATGCCAGCTATTTCCTCGGCGTCAACCGCAACAAGCGCTCGATCGCGCTCGACCTCGGGCAGGCTGCCGGGCGCGACGTGCTGCTGCGGCTGCTCGAGGGCGCCGACGTGCTGCTCGAGAACTACAAGACCGGCTCGATGGAAAAATGGGGCCTGGGCTATCGCGACACCCTCGCGCCGCGCTTCCCCGGGCTCGTCCACTGCCGCATCTCCGGCTACGGCGCCGACGGGCCGCTCGGCGGGCTGCCCGGCTACGACGCGGTGGTGCAGGCGATGAGCGGGCTGATGAGCATCAACGGCGAGCCCGATCGCGGCCCTCTGCGCCTGGGGACCCCGGTGGTCGACCTGGCCACCGGCCTGTACTCGGCGATCGCGATCCTGATGGCGCTGCACGAGCGCGCCCGCAGCGGCGCCGGGCAGTTCATCGACATGACGCTGCACGACTGCGGCCTGTCGCTGCTGCATCCGCACGCCGCCAACTTCCTGGTCGATGGCCGCCGGCCCCTGCCCCTGGGCAACGCCCATCCGAACATCGCGCCGTACGACAAGTGGCCCACGCGCACCTGCGATCTTTTCATCGCGATCGGCAACGACCGCCAGTTCCGGCGCCTCGCGCAGGAGATCGGGGCGCCCGAACTCGCGCAGGACGCGCGCTTCGCCACCAACGCCGACCGGGTCGCGCATCGCGCCGAGCTGCGGGCGGCACTCGCGGAGCGGTTGAAGGACGCCGACGGCCGCGCGCTCGCCGAGCGCCTGCTGCGCGGCGGCCTGCCGGCGGGCGCGGTGCTGGCCGTGGACGAGGCGCTGGCAACACCGCAGGCGGTCGCGCGCGCGATGGTCGCCGAGGCCGGCGGGAGCCGCGCGGTCGCCTCGCCGATCAAGTTCTCGCGCACGCAGGCGCGGATGCGGCTTGCCCCGCCGCGGTTCGGCGAGCACGCGCGGGCGATCCTGCGCGAGCATGGCTACGCCGACGACGAGATCGACGCGCTGGAGCGCAGCGGGGTGGTGCCGCCGCGGCGCGGCGGGTGACGCGGTGCCGGGCCGGGTTGCCGCACGGTCGCAGGCGATGGGTGTGGAAGTGGTATTTGCATGCAATGATTCAAACCATGAAATCCACCATCGACGCTGCAGGGAGGATCGTCGTACCCAAGCCGCTGCGTGAGGCGCTTGGCTTGCGCGCCGGGCAGGTGCTCGAGATACGCGCCGGCGACGGGCGCCTTGAAATCGAAATCGCGGCGACGCCGGTGAAGCTGCAGAAGCGTGGCAAAGGCGTGGTCGCCGTTCCCGAGACCGAGCTTCCTCCGCTGACCGCCGAGCAGGTGCGCGACACGCTCGAGCGCATCCGCAGATGAAGGCGGCCGACACCAGCCTGGTCGTCGCGGCGTTCGCTTCCTGGCACGAGCATCACGGCCGGGTTTACGTCATTCTTCGCCGCGACTCCCGGCCTGCCCCACCCGCGGCTTGCGCGCGCGCTTCGCCATCACCCGGTCGAACACCCAGTTCGGCAGCGCGTGCAGCAGCGCCTCGACCCAGGCCATCTGCCACGGAATGACCGTGTAGCTCGCGCCGCGCAGGATCGTGCCCGCGGCATCGCGCGCGAAATCGTCGGCTGGCATCAGGAACGGCATCGGGTACGGATTGCGGGCCGTCATCGGGGTGCGGATGAACCCGGGCGAGATCGTGACGACGCGCACGCCGCTCGCCCGCAGGCTGACCCGCAGGCTCTCCGCGTAGCGGATCACGGCCGCTTTCGAAGCGCAGTACGCCTCGCTGCCGGGCAGGCCGCGCGCGCCGGCCACGCTGGCGATCGCCACCAGCGTGCCATGCCCGCGCGCCCGCATCGGCGCGATGAACGGGTGAAACGTGTAGGCCGTCGCCAGCACGTTGGTCGCGAACGTGCGCTCGAAGACCGCGAGGTCCTCGTGGTGCTCGGTCACGACGCCGGTCGAGATGCCGGCGTTCGCGATCACGACGTCCGCGCCGCCCGCGCGCGCGTCGAAGTCGCGCGCCGCCTCGATCAGCCGGTCGCGGTCCGTGACGTCGCAGGCATAGACCTCGTGCTCGCCGCGCGGCAGCGCGCGGGCAAGGGACTCGAGCGCGTCGCGGCGCCGCGCCACCAACCCCAGCCGCGCGCCGCGGAAGGCGAACTCGCGCGCCAGCGAGGCACCGATCCCGCTCGAGGCACCTGTGATGAACACGTTCATCGCCGGGACGGGCGCGACCGCTGCCGCGAGGCCGCGAGCTTGCCGCGCTACTTCTTCTTGCGCGGCCTCTCGCGCCGGGCGCGGTCGATCAGGTAATCCATCACGGCCAGCGCGGCCGCGTTGGACTTGGCGCGCACCATCGACGGCGAAGTCAGGTATTTGCCGTCGCAGCCGAGCGTCGGCGTGCCGTCGATGCCGTAGGCGGTCCAGATCTGCGGCGCGCGGTTGGCGGCCGTGACGACCGAGAACGAGTTGTATATCGCCAGCCACTTGGCGCGGTCGATGCCGTTGGCAGCCATGAAATCGGCGATCTCGTCCGTGTCGGTCATCCGGCGCTTCGCGACGTGGATCGCGTCGAACACCTTGACGTGCATGTCGTCGAGGCGGTTGAGCGTCTGCAGCGCGTAGAAGATGCGCGAGTGCGGAGTCGACGCCGGGTTGAAGGCGACGGGCAGATGCTCGTACGCGACATCCGGCGGCAGGCGCTTGCGCCAGGCCTCGAGCTCCGGCAGGAACGCGAAGCAGTGCGGACACCCGTACCAGAAGAAGTCGAGCACCTCGATCCTGTCGCCGGTGTCGACCGGTTGGGGCGGCGAGACGATCTGGTAGTCGACCCCCGCCACGGGCGTGGGGCTCGCTGCGGTTTGCGCGACCGCGAGCGCCGGGCTCGAGGCAAGCGCGATGACGATCTGGCGGCGACGCATGACAGGCGGCATTTCGAACCTTTTGCTGGGCTTCATCGGTAATCTCGTTAACGCGCGGGACCCCGGCGGGGTCGACATCTGTGAATCAGCGGGAGTGGACGACCTGCGCTTCGATCCCGTTCTCGGCCAGCGTGCGGCGGATCCCGTTCAGGTCGTCCAACTGTCCGTACGGGCCCAGGCGGACGCGGTACAGCGTGGCGCCGCCTTCCTGCTGGGTGGGCGAAACCTTGGCATCCAGTCCG
Organism: uncultured Burkholderiaceae bacterium; assembly: GCA_964512305.1. Lineage (GTDB taxonomy): Bacteria > Pseudomonadota > Gammaproteobacteria > Burkholderiales > Burkholderiaceae_F > CAZEIW01. Next base: position 6,823 of record CAZEIW010000069.1, read on the forward strand.
AGCAGCGCGAGACGGGCGCGCATCGTGTCGGCATCCTCGATCGTCTTGAACGCGCCGGTCTGCAGCAGCAGCCTTCCCCCCGCGTCAGGCGCGGCGGCGGCCGCTGTGGCCGCACCGGCGGACGGGGCTGCGCCCGCGGAAGGCGCTTGCGGCTTGGCCGCGGGCGGCGCCCCAGCCGGCGCGTTCGCCGCCGGTGCCGTCTCCGGTGCCGCCTCCGGCGCCCCCGGCTGCGCCGGCAGCGCGGGCGGCGACTGGTTCGAGTAGAGCGGCTTGTTCGGATCCGGCAGCTGGCCGCCGGCAGCCGGATTGACGTTCTCGGTCGGCCGCTGGACCTTGTTGACGAACGGCACCGGCGAGTTGGTGAGGTAAAGCGCGACCGCGACCGCGATGGCCAGCCCGGCGACGAGGCCGGCGATGAAGCCGACCAGCACTTTCCCTTCGCAGCGGTGCAGATTCATGGCTTCGGGGTCCCAGGGGCGCCGCATGCCGCCAACGCGTCGAGCCGGGGCGGGCGGTTGGCGGTGCCGCGGCTCACATCCGCTCCGGCGCCGAAACACCGATCAGCGCCAGGCCGTTGCGCAGCACCTGGCGCGTCGCGAGCAGCAGGGCCAGGCGCGCGGCGCGCAGACCGGCGTCGTCGACCAGGACCCGCTCGGCATTGTAAAACGCGTGCAGATCGGCCGCGAGGTCCTTCAGGAAGAACGCGACCTGGTGCGGCGCCAGCGCCAGCGCCGCCTCGCGCAGCACGTCCGGGTACTCCGACAGCCGCGCCAGCAGCGCGAGTTCGCGCGCCGACGCGAGCGGCGCCGGATCGACCGCCAGCGCCGCCTGCTCGTCGAGCGGCAGCCCGGCGCCGTACTGCTCCGCGGCCTGCGCCAGGACCGAGCAGATCCGGGCGTGCGCGTACTGCACGTAGTAGACCGGATTGTCCTCGCTGCGCGACAGCGCGAGATCGATGTCGAAGGCGAATTCGGTGTCGGCCTTGCGCGAGGCGAGGAAGAAGCGGGTGGCGTCCCGGCCCACCCATTCGATCAGGTCGCGCAGCGCGACGTAGGTGCCGGCGCGCTTCGACATCTTGATCTCCTGCCCGCCCCGCATCACGCGCACCATCTTGTGCAGCAGGTAGTCCGGATACCCGTCGGGCGCCGGCAGTCCGCGCATGCGCGCCACGATCCGCAGGCCCGCGCGCACGCGCGCGACCGTGCCGTGGTGATCGGAACCCTGCACGTCGATCGCGCGCATGAAGCCGCGCTCGATCTTGGTGACGTGGTAGGCGACGTCGGGCACGAAGTAGGTGTACGTGCCGTCGGACTTCCGGATCACGCGGTCCTTGTCGTCCCGCTCGCCGTTGCCGCCTGGCGGCACGTCGGTGGTCTTGAGCCAGAGGGCGCCGTCAGCCTCGAACGTCATGCCCGACTCGATCATCGCGCGCACCGCGGCCTCGACCCTGCCGTCGCGGTACAGCGACGACTCGAGGTAGAAGTTGTCGAAGCGCACTCCCATCGCCTCGAGATCGAGGTCCTGCTCGTGCCGCAGGCTGGCGACCGCGAAGTGGCGGATCGATTCGAGGTCTTGCGGGTCGCCGCTCGCCTCGGCGGCCGCGCCGTCGCGCGCGCGCACGGTGCGCCGCGCCAGGAAGTCGCGCGCGATGTCGATGATGTAGTCGCCGCGATAGCCGATCTGCTCGGGATCGACGGCCTCGCCGCGCTGCTCTCTCGCGCGTGCCTGCACCGATGCGGCGAGCTGGTCGATCTGCACCCCGGCGTCGTTGTAATAGAACTCGCGCGATACGTCCCAGCCGCGCGCCGCCAGCAGGTTGGCGAGCGCATCGCCGAGCGCGGCCTGCCGCGCATGACCGAGGTGCAGCGGGCCGGTCGGGTTGGCGGAGACGAATTCGACCAGCACGCGCCGGCCGGCGCCCTCGTCGCCGGTGCCGAAGCGGTGGCCCTGGCGCAGGACCGCGCCGATGACCGCGCGGCGCAGCGCGCCGGCGACGCGCAGGTTGACGAACCCGGGCCCGGCGACCTCGACCGTTTCGATCAGGCCGGCGGCCCGCGGATTGCGCCGGATCGTCTCCGCGATCTGCTGCGCCAGCTCGCGCGCAGGCCGGCCGAGCGTGCGCGACAGCTGCAGCGCGATCGTGCTCGTCAGATCGCCGTGCGCGGCGACTTTCGGCCGTTGCAGTTCGATATCGGCAGGTGCGGCGCACAGTTCCGCCACGGCGTCGCGGACCACGTCCGCGAGCGCCTGCCGGTGTTCGGCAAGCATCGAAGGGGAGCCGGAAGGGATGCTGGAACGAACAAGTCTACCGGAGCCGCCGGCCGCCCTTTCGGCGCGCTCATTGGGCTACCTTTGCGCTGCGCGCCAAGGGCTGTGAGCGCTTGGGGCGGCCCGGCGCGCAGGTTGGGCTTACTTTGCGCTGCGCGCAACGGGCTGTGAGCGCTTGGGGCGGCCCGGCACGC
>CAZEIW010000070.1:0-36489 GCA_964512305.1 uncultured Burkholderiaceae bacterium
AGCAAGAATGACGCCCGTGAATGCCGCGGGGGGTGCTCGAGGGGGGGCGCAGCCACCCCTCGAAGCCGATCCTCCCGCTTTTCGGTTCCGACGGGCACATCGCCAAACGGCGGCGTTGTCGCCCGTCGAAGCCGTGGTTCACGGAGAGGGGGAACGTCACCTAGGTTTGCTTATCCGGCCGCGGGCGGCCTGGGCGCGCAGCCTGCGGGCTTCCTTCGGATCGATCGTCAGGGGGCGATAGACCTCGACCCGGTCGCCGTCGTGCACCGGCGCATCGATCGCGACGGGACGTCCATAGACGCCGACATCGAGCGAGCGCCGCTTGAGCTCGGGCACAAGCTCGAGCAGCCCCGAGCAGGCGATCGCGTCGCCGATGCTCGCCCCTGGCGCGAGCACGACCGGGAGCAGCCATTGGCGCCCAGGCCGGCCGTAGGCCACGGTCGCCGAGATCGACGCGGGCGCGTCAGCCGCCGGCTCCGGCATAGAGCTCCTCCGCCCTGCGGGCGAACGCGTCGATCATCGAGTTGGCGACGAATTCGAACACCGGCGCGATCGCCTTGCCGAGCAGGCCCGCCGCGAACTGGTATTGCAGCAGCAGCGTGACCTTGGAAGCGTCGTCGCCCAGCCGCACGAAGCCCCATTCGCCGCTCAGGCGCCGGAACGGCCCCTCGATCAGCGACAGTCGGATCGAATCGGGAAACAGGTTCTCGTTGCGCGTCGTGAAGCGGCTGCGGACGCCGCGATAGGCGATCTCGATCGTCGCTTCGACCTGCCGCGGGTCGGCGCCGCCGGGCACGGGCTTGACCGAAGCCGCCGCGCACCACGGCAGGAAGCGCGGATATTGGTCGACCTGCTCGACCAGCCGGAACATCCGTTCGGCGCTGTAGGGAACGAGGACTGAACGGCTGACTCGGTGCATGGTGGTCGGTTGTTACACTCGAATTCTATCGGTCATCCGACATGTCGATCACACAGAACAGACGCGCGCAGCACGACTACTCGATCGAGGAGCGCTTCGAAGCGGGGCTGGCGCTCGAAGGCTGGGAGGTCAAGAGCATCCGCGCCGGCAGGGCGCAACTCAACGAAGCCTACGTGATCGTGCGCGGCGCGGAATTGTTCCTTCTCAACGCGCATTTCGGCGTGCTGCCGACGACGTCGACCCATGTCCGCGCCGATCCGACCCGGACCCGCAAGCTGCTGCTGCACGCGGCGGAGATCCGCAAGCTGATCGGCAAGGTGGAGCGTGCCGGGTACACGCTGGTCCCGATCGACCTCCACTTCTCCAGCGGCCGCGTCAAGCTGGCGATCGGGCTCGCCAAGGGCAAGCGCCAGTTCGAAAAGCGCGCCGCCGAGCAGGAGCGCGACTGGAAGCGCGAGCAGAACCGGCTGCTCAAGCAGCGGTCGCGCTAGCGCCCGCTGCTACCTTGGGGATCGCGCGGCCGCCAGCCGGCGCCAGGTTTCGACCACCGAATCGGGATTGAGCGAGATCGATTCGATCCCCTGCTCCACGAGCCATTGCGCGAAATCCGCGTGGTCCGACGGTCCCTGGCCGCAGATGCCGACATACTTGCCGCGCGCCTTGCAGGCGGCTATCGCCATCGCCAGCATCGCCTTGACCGCCGGGTCGCGCTCGTCGAAACCCTCGGCCACCAGGCCGGAGTCCCGGTCCAGCCCCAGCGTCAGCTGCGTGAGGTCGTTGGAGCCGATCGAGAAGCCGTCGAAGTAGTCGAGGAACTGGTCGGCCAGCACGGCGTTCGAGGGCACTTCGCACATCATGATCACTCGCAACGCCGCCGGGTCGCCGGCCGCGGCGGCGGCGCTGTCGCGCGCCAGCCCGTTTTCCGCCAGCAGCTCGGTGACGCGGCGCGCCTCGGCCAGCGTGCGCACGAACGGCACCATGATCTGGACGTTGGTGAGCCCCATTTTCTCGCGCACCCGCTTCAGAGCGGCGCATTCCATCTCGAAGCAGCGCGCGAAGCTCGGCGCGACGAAGCGCGAGGCGCCGCGGAAGCCGAGCATCGGGTTTTCCTCGTCGGGCTCGTAACGGGTCCCCCCGATCAGCTTCTTGTACTCGTTGCTCTTGAAGTCGGACAGCCGCACGATCACCGGTTTCGGCCAGAACGCGGCGGCGATCGTCGCGATGCCCTCGGCAAGGCGGCTCTCGAAGAAATGGCGCGGGCTTTCGTAGCCGTGCGCAAGCGCCTCGACCGCGCGTTTGAGGTCCGGGTCCAGGTTCGGGTGGTCGAGCACCGCCTTCGGATGCACTCCGATGTTGTTGTTGATGATGAACTCCAGGCGCGCCAGGCCGACGCCGGCGTTGGGGATCGCCTGGAAGTCGAACGCCAGCTGCGGGTTGCCGACGTTCATCGTGATCTTGACCGGGATCTCGGGCAGCGCGCCGCGCTGCACGGTCTCGACCTCCATCGGGAGTCGGCCCTCGTAGATGTGGCCGGTGTCGCCTTCGGCGCAGCAGACCGTGACTTCGGCGGCCTCGCGCAGCACGGCGGTCGCATCGCCGCACCCGACCACGGCCGGGATTCCGAGCTCGCGCGCGATGATCGCGGCGTGGCAGGTGCGGCCCCCGCGGTTGGTGACGATCGCCGCCGCGCGCTTCATCACCGGCTCCCAGTTCGGATCGGTCATGTCCGTCACCAGCACGTCGCCGGCGCCGATCCGATCCATCTGCGAGGCGTCGGTGAGGATGCGCACCGGGCCGATGCCGATCTTCTGGCCGATCGCGCGTCCCGACGCGAGGACGGCCGACTTCCGAGTGAGCCGGTAGCGCTGATGCGACTCCGTGTGCGGGCGCGACTTCACCGTCTCGGGGCGGGCTTGCAGGATGTAGAGCCTGCCGTCGGCGCCGTCCTTGCCCCACTCGATGTCCATCGGCCGCCCGTAATGCGACTCGATCGTCAGCGCGTAGCGCGCCAGCTCGAGCACCTCGGCGTCGGAGATCGAGAAGTGGTGCCGCTGCGCATCCGGGACGTCGACCGTTCGCACGCTGCGTCCGCCCGACCCGGGGCGCCACGCCGGGTCGAATTCCATCTTGATCAGCTTGGAGCCGAGGCTGCGCCGGATGATCGGGAATTTGCCCGCCGACAGCATCGGCTTGTGCACGTAGAACTCGTCCGGATTGACGGCGCCCTGTACGACGGTCTCGCCCAGCCCGACGCTCGAGGTGATGAACACGACGTCGCTGAATCCGGACTCGGTGTCGATCGTGAACATCACGCCGGCGGCGCCGATGTCGCTGCGGACCATCCTCTGCACGCCGGCCGACAGCGCGACGTCGGCATGCGAGAAACCCTTGTGAACCCGGTACGCGATCGCGCGATCGTTGTAGAGCGACGCGAAGACTTCGCGGATCCGCTCCAGCACGGCATCGACGCCGATCACGTTCAGGAAGGTCTCCTGCTGGCCTGCGAACGACGCGTCGGGCAGGTCTTCGGCCGTGGCGCTGGAGCGCACCGCCACCGATAATTCACTTGAAGATTCATTCTCAAGTCGTTGAAAAAATGATCTAATTTGTGATTCCAACGCGCCCGGAAAAACCCCGGACGCGACCCACGACCGGATCTCGGAGCCGGCCTCGGCGAGCGCGCGCACGTCGTCGACGTCGACCTGTGCGAGCCGGGCCCCGATCCGCTCGGTGAGCCGGTTGACGCGCAGGAACTCGCGGAACGCCTCCGCCGTGGTCGCAAAGCCGTCCGGAACGCGTATCCCTTTTCCGGCCAGCTGGCTGAGCATCTCGCCCAACGAAGCGTTCTTGCCGCCGACCGACTCGACATCGGTCATTCGAAGCTGACTCAAAGGTACGACGAGCGCGCCCGCTTGCATGTCGGATCCACCTGAAGCCTGTGACAGAATCCGACGGATTTTACCGGCGACCCCCGGAGTCACTGCATGACCCAGGACAATCCCGAACTGCAGGAACGCGTCGTTTTCTTCGTCTCCGACGGGACCGGCATCACCTCCGAGACGCTCGGCCACAGCGTGCTGACCCAGTTCGACCGGCTGCGCGTGCGCCAGCACCGGATGTCGTTCGTCGACACGCCGGAGAAGGCGCGCGAGGCGGTCGCGCGCATCAACGACGCGCACGGGCGCGACGGCAGGCGGCCGATCGTGTTCTCGACCCTGGTCAACCCGGCGATCAACGCAGAGCTGCGCTCCGCCGACGCGCTGATTCTCGATCTGTTCGAGACCTTCGTCGTACCGCTCGAGCAGGAGCTCGGGATGAAGTCGACGCACACGATCGGCCGCTCGCACCACATCGCCGACTCCGAGACCTACAAGAACCGGATCGAGGCGATCAATTTCGCGCTTGCGCACGACGACGGCCAGTCGGCGGGCGGGCTTCAGACCGCCGAGGTGATCCTGATCGGCGTTTCGCGCAGCGGCAAGACGCCGACCAGCCTCTACCTGGCGATGCAGTACGGGGTCAAGGCCGCCAATTACCCGCTGATTCCTGAGGATTTCGAGCGCGGCGAACTGCCCAGCGCCCTGCCACCGCACCGCCACAAGCTGTTCGGCCTGTCGATCGCGCCCGATCGCCTGTCGGAGGTCCGCAACGAGCGGCGGCCCAACAGCCGTTACGCGTCGGTCGACAACTGCCGGCACGAAGTGATCGAGGCCGAGCGCCTGATGCGGCGCGAGGGGATCCGCTGGCTGTCGTCGACCGCGAAATCGATCGAGGAGATCGCGGCCACGATCCTGCAGGATTTCCTCGCCGAACGGCGGGGTTGAGCGGCTATCGAGCCCCGAAACGGATCCTCTTGGAAGATTTAAGGCCGTCGCAGGAACGCTGAAGGACTTCCTCGCCACGACTTTGCGAGACTGGCAGTATCGGTGCCGACTCGAGCGCCGAGCCCTGTCACGCCAGGGAATCGTTCGGAAGGCGCCGCGTGCACGGCCCGTCCGCTGGAGGTCAGCATGGGAATGTCGAAACCCTCAATCGTGGCCGCGGTCGCCGCCGCTTTCGCGGCCCTCGCCTGCGCATCGGCCCAAGCCGAATACCGCTGCACCGCCCCCTCTCTCCACGAGGACAGGCTGGCCTGCGAAGCGGCCAAGGGAGGGCCGGATGCGCTGCGGCGGTTCGTCCACCGCACCCGCATGATCTACGGCCTGTACTTCTACGACTACGTCACACAGGCGGATCTCGAGCGCTGGAACACGGCGCTTCAGGCCGACGAACCGCGGTCCGAGGTCGCCGCCCGCCTGGATGACCGGAGCGCGGCGCGCACGACGAACGACTGACGGCCGGAGCCGGCGGTCCGCTGGCGGGCTACGGCACAGAGTCGCCGCGCGCGAGGCGTTCCACGAAGGCGGCCAGGACGTCGGGGCTGACATCGGAGACGGCGAGCCAGTCCATGCCCGAGCCGGTCGCATGCGCGATATGGAACCCGCGCACGGTGCGCGGCGCCGAAGGCGCGGGCGCGGGTTCGGGCCGGACGAAGACGTCGATCTCGTGCAGGCGGTAGTGGTAGACGAGGGTTGCGACCCGCTGCCCATCCAGCGTCTCGATCCTGCCTCCGCTCAGCGGGAAGCCCTCCCCCGCAAGGTCTTGCACCGGCGGGGAGTAGTCCAGCCGCGCCGACAGCCACGGCTTGACGGTGTGGCGGTCGGACGAGGCGACCTCGATCAGACGGCCCTCGAGCGTCGCGCGCGTATGGACGGCGGCCGCGGCGAGCGCGATGTCCTCGCCCGAGCGCCAGTCGATGGCGGCGTTCCCTATCCACCACGCGAGCAGGCTTGCCGCGCAGCCGGCAAGCGCCCCCGTCGCGAACCAGCGGCCGCGATCGCGGGGCTGGTCCGCGGGCGGCCGCGCCGCCGGCGCGCGCGTGCCGGCCAGCAGCGCTTCGGCACGCGCGCGCAGCGCGGGCGGTGCCTGGAATCGCGGCACCTCCGCGCGCAGGCGCGCACGCAACGCCAGGACGTCCTGATGTCTCGTCGCGCAGGCGGCGCAGGTGCGCAGATGGCGCTCGATCGACCCCGCGCGAAAGCCGCCGATCTCGCCGTCGGCGTATGCCTCGACCAGCGCTTCGGCTTCACGACAGTTCATGGTCCACCTCCGGACGCTCGCCGCGGATCGCGAGCGATTGCGGCGAGCGTTGCAACAGGCTGCGTGCGCGCGCAAGCCTGGACATCACCGTGCCGATCGGGATGTCGATCATGCGCGCGATCTCCTTGTACGACAGTTCCTCCATCTCGCGCAGGATGAGGACTTCGCGAAAGTGCAGCGGCAGCTGTGCGACCGCATCGGCCAGCGACCGCGCCTCGTCGCTGCGCACGGCGGCCTCTTGCGGATCGATCGCGCCCGGATCGGCGATCGACTCGATCGCCGCGGCGTCGTCGGCCGCGGCGGCGAGCGCGGGCCGGTAGCGCTTGCACCAGTCGTAGAACGCGTGGCGGACGATCGTCAGGAACCACGACCTCGCATCGCCGCCGCGCAAGGCGTCGAAATACTTCAGCGCACGCAGGCAGGCGTCCTGGACCACATCCTCGGCGTCGTGCGCGTCGCGCGCCAGCCAGCGTGCCAGGTTGTAGCCGGCGTCCAGGTGCGGCAGCACCAGTTCCTCGAAGCGCGTGCGTTCAGGCAAGCTGAGGCTCCATGGCCTGCCGAATATACCGAGGGAAGCGGAGCGGACGGAAGCGGAGCGGACGGGCATCAACGCGGCACATGCACTTTGAACTTGATCTGGACCTCGTCGGCGAGCGTCGAGATATCGGACCACTCGCCCTCGCCGACCTTGTAGGCCAGGCGCGAGATCGGGAAGCTGCCCTCGAACCATGTCCCGGTGCCGTCGGGGCGGGCGGCGAACGGAAACGCCAGGTCCGAGCTGTGACCCTTCAGCGTGAAGCGGCCTGTCGCCTGGAAGCCACCGTTGCCGGTGGCCTGGATCGACGTCGATTCGAAGCTGGCGCCCGGGAAACGCCCGACGTCGAAGAAATCCCGGCTCTTGAGCAGCTCGTCGGCATCCGATCCGCCGGCGTCGACGCTGGCCAGCTCGATCGCGACCTTGATCCGGCCAGCCTGCGGGCGGGCTGGATCGAAGTCGACGTCGACCGTGAAGCGCTTGAAGGATCCGTCGAGCGGAACGTCGGATTGCATCGCGACGAATCTCACCTGGCTGCGGTCGGCGTCGGCCACGGCGGCGACGGTGACCGAGGCGGCGGCAAACAGCGCGGCGGCGACGGCCACCGCGGCGGAACGAGCGGTCGAACGGGGCATGGGAGCTCCGGGTTCAAGGAGAGTCCGAAGGGGGGCTGAAAGCGGGGTCGACAACGGCATCAGATCATCCGGCGCAGGATGTCGTCGTGATCGACGAAGTGGTGCTTCAAGGCCGCCGCCGCGTGCATCCCGGCCAGCGCGAGCAGCGTCCATGCGGACGCGAGGTGGATCGGCTGGACGAACTCCGCGATCGCCCGATCCTTGGGCACGAGGTCGGGCAGCGGGATCACGCCCAGGTACCGCAGCGGGAAGCCCTTGGCCGACGACAGCACCCACCCGAGCATCGGCGTGGCGGCCATCAGCACGTACAGCGTCCAGTGGACTGTCGCCGCGGCCGTTCGCTGCCACGCGGCGAGCGACGCCGGTGGAAGCGGCGGCCGGTGCGTCGCGCGCCAGAGGATCCGCACCGACAGCAGCCACAGCACCGTCAGCCCGGCCCACTTGTGGTAGTTGATCAGCCGGATCTTGTGCGGGCTCAGCGGCATTCCGTCGAAGCCGAGCGCGATCGCCGCGGCGGTGGCGATCGCCGCCGCGATCGACCAGTGCAGCAGCTGCGCCGTGCGCGTGTAGCGCGGCACGCGCATCGCTCAGGCGCCCTGCACGCTCAGCTCGCGGATCTCGGCCTCGGCCTTGGTCCGCCCCGCCTCGACCTCGCGCCATCCGAGGCCTCGATAGGGATTGGCCGCGTCCCACGCGATCGGCTTGTGGTCGGGCGAGCCCGGCGGCGGCAGCGGAAAGATCAGCGACTTCGCCGCGTGATGCGCGATGGCGCCGGTCATCCGATGGTGCTCCTGGTGGATGTGGCCGTAGAAGACGGTGACGCGAGAAAACGGCGACAGCAGCTCCACCGCGCGCGTCGCATCGGCGGTCGCCCAGCCCCACTCGGGCACGAGGTCGAACAGGGGCCGGTGGGTCAGCACGATGATCGGGCGGTCCTTGGGCTGCTGCGCCAGATCGGCGGCGAGCCACGCGAGTTGGGTCTCGCCGATCGCGCCCTTCGGATCCGAGACGTTGTCGAGCGCGATGAAGTGGATCCCCTTGTGATCGAACGTGTAATGCGTGGCGCCGAAGAACTCCTGATAGGCCTGGCCGTGGTCGACCGACGCGTCGTGCTCGCCCGGCAGGAAGCGCACGTCCTTCACCTTCAGCCGGCTCGCGATATCGCGAAACTGCGCCAGTCGCGCGCGCCGCTCCTTGCCGTCGAGGGTCAGGTGGGTCAGGTCGCCGGTGAACACCACGAAGTCGGGCGGTTGCGCCAGCGCATTGACGGCCTCGATCGCCTTGGGCAGCGTGCCCTGCGAGTCGGGATTGGGTGCCCCGTTGAATCCCCAGTGGGTATCCGAGAGTTGCACGAAGTAGAAGTCTTCCGCGCCGCCGGCGGGGACCATCCCGCCCTTGGTCGCGCAAGCGGCCGTGCCGAGCCCCGAGGCGAACACCACGCCTCCGAGGCCCGCGAGCCGGATGAATTCACGCCGGTCGATCGTCCGATCCATGGGGTCACCTCCTCTTGGTCCACGCACGCGCGCGTGTCGTGTCCTACCGGACACCGCCGCCGTTTATTCCCGCCCCGGCGCAGACGTTGTGCCATAGGCAGGCCCGGGATTCGTGGCGGCGGCTCTGAGGTGGCGCCTAGCGCAATCGTGTGATCGTAGGGTTTCCCCGCATGTGGGGCTTTATGGGCCGGAGTACGAAGTGGTTTCGACTCGTACCGACTAAACCCACGTGCTTGTCGCGTGTATAGGGGAAAGATGGTCTAGCCTGCTCCTGCAGAAAGATTCATGAACGATAATCGGACTCAATAACAACGATGCCGCAGGAAGGGCAACCGGCCCCACCTCGATCGGATTCCCACGGAGCCTTCATGGAACAAGACCTCGCGAAGATCTGGCGCGATCTGCAGCACTGCATGCGACGCCTCGGCGGCAGCACTGTCACGGTCACGACCGTCGACGGCCGAAGGATCGAGCACTTCCGTCCGCAGGATTTCATCGCCACGAGCCTGGTGCACGTCCGCGGGGTGATCGATGGCGCCCCCGCCGATGCAAGCGTGCAGGCGTTCGATCTGTCCGCGATCCAGTCGGTCACCATCGAGGGGCAGGCCGAGGAGGCCGAGTACGCGCCGACGCGCGGCAGCGTCCGCGACCGGCCGGCCACGCACGTGACGTACTGACCTTCACGCTCCCCGCGCGAGCCGCCTGCACCCCGTAGGGAGCGCCTTCACTCCCGCGCCGGCGCGGACCGCGCCCGTGCGGAGACTGCTTGCGCGCCCGCGCCTGCGCGGCGTGCGCGGCGTGCGGCGCGCGTAGCTAAGCGTATATCCAGCGCCGCGTCAGCGGCAGCGCCGTTTCTCCTGGCGTCTTCTGGTGGCTTGCGAGCACCTGGTGGATGTTCATCCAGCCGCGCTCGAAGCCGTAGCTGCAGCCGGCCAGGTAGGCCCGCCAGGTTCGCAAGGTCTTCTCGCCGACCAGGCGGATGGCTTCCGCTCGACCCTGTTCCAGCCGCCGGTACCAACGCTCGAGCGTCAGCGCATAGTGCGGCCGCAGGCTCTCGACGTCGGCGACCTCGAAACCCTGCGCCGACAGCTCGCGCACCGCCACGTGCAGGTGCGGCACTTCTCCCTGCGGAAACACGTACTTGTCGATGAAATTGCCCGCCCCCGCGCCGACCGGACGGCTTTCGACGTCGGACGAGCTGATGCCGTGATTCAGGAACAGGCCGCGGTCGCGCAGCACCCGTGAAATGGCGCCGAAATAAAGCGGCAGGTTCTTCAGACCGACATGCTCGACCATGCCGACGCTCGCGACCTTGTCGAAGTGGGCCGCACCATACCGGTCGGGAAGATCGCGATAGTCGAGCAGCAGCACCTCGATCCGGTCCGACAGGCCGGCGCGGGCGACGTGCTCGCGCGCGCCCTGCACCTGCTGCTCCGACAGCGTGATGCCGACCGCCTCGACGCCGTAATGCGTTGCGGCGTGGATCAGCAGCGCGCCCCATCCGCACCCGACGTCGAGCAGGCGTTCTCCCGGTGCCAGCCGCAGCTTGCGGCAGATATGGTCGAGCTTCGCGAGCTGCGCCGCGTCGATGGATTCGTCGCCTCGCTCGAAATAGGCGCAGGAATACACCATCCGCTCGTCGAGCCAGAGGCGGTAGAAGTCGTTGCCGACGTCGTAGTGGTGCGCGATCGCCTTGCGGTCGGCTTGGCGCGAATGGCGCGAGCCGGGACCCGCGGTGCGGTCGGTCGGCGAATAACCTGTCGCTTCCGCCAGCCGCTCGACGCAGCCGATCGCATCGAGCATGTCGCCCTCGAGGTCGAGCGCGCCTTCGATGTAGGCCTCGCCGAGCGCGCCGAGCGTCGGCGTCGCCAGCAGGGTCGGCGACGCGCTTGGGCGCAGCTTGATCACGACGCGTGGAGCCAGGCCGAAGTTGAACCGGTTGCCGTCGGGCAGCTCGATGTCGAGCGGTACCCCGCCCTCCTGGAGCGCCCGCTCGGCCAGCCGGCCCAAGCCGCTGCCAAGCGCCCGCTGTGCGATCTTGCGCGTCGCCTTGGAAAGGATGCCGCCTTCATCCCACACTGGTCGCCTCCCTATGCGCGCCGGTCAGGCGCCGCCCCGCACGCGCTCGCGTTCGCTTCCACGACAGGTTTCGCCGCATCCTCGCGCCTCCGCGACATTCTCGCGGATCCTCCGCCGCCGCGGCAAGCCATGGCATTTCGCTATGCGGGGTCTGCGAGTCCCTCCCTCCGGCGCCGGCGTTCGAAAAGGCAGATCGCCGCCGCTGCCGCGACGTTAAGCGACTCGACTCCACCCTCTGTCGGAACGCTCAGCCGCCGGTTGCAGATCGACAACGTGGCGGCCGACGGCCCGGCGCCCTCTCCCCCGAACACCCAGCCGATCGCGCCGGCCGGAAGGGGCGCGGTCCACAGCGATTGCGCATCGTGCGCGACGGCCGCAACCCATTCGCCGCGCAGTGCCTCCGGCAGGCGTTCGGGCGCGACGGCTTCGGACAACGACAGGTGGAAGTGCGCGCCCATCGCCGCGCGCAGCACCTTCGGAGCCCATAGCGCCGCGGTGCCGGGGCCCGCCAGCACGTGCCGCACGCCCGCCGCCGCCGCGGTCCGTAGGAGTGTTCCGACGTTGCCGGGATCCTGGAGCCCGTCCAGAAAAACCATGTCGGCCGCCAGGAGCCGTGGCGGATCGACGTCGCGCGCACCGATCGCGAGCATCACGCCTGCGCCGTGCTCGACCGGCGCCAGGCGATCGTACAGGGCCGGGGCCAGCTCATAGCGCTCGACCGCGGCGTCCAGTTCGCCCAGCAGTCCCTCGATCGCCTCGCCACGCGCGCCCCGTCGCAGCAGCACGGCCACGATCGGATGGCCGGCGTCGAGCGCGGTCCGGGCCAGGTGCAGGCCCTCGGCCAGCGTCTGTCGCAGCTCGCGCACCGCGCGCGGCCTGCTCGCGAGCTGCAGCCAGCGGCGGTACGCCGGGTTGGCCGGCGAGCTCAGCGCCTTCATGGCCGGCACGGCGTCGTCACCACAGCCGCCCCTGCCCTCGCATCAGCAGCGCCTCGCGCACCGGCGCGAACGACACCCGGTGCAGCGGGCAGGGCCCGATCTCGATCAGCCGTTCCAGGTGGGAAGGCGTCGGGTAACCGAAATGGGTCGCGAAGCCGTATCCGGGAAATTCGCGGTCCAGCTCGCGCATCACGTCGTCGCGGCACGTCTTTGCCAGGATCGATGCCGCGCTGATGGCCGCTTCGGTCGCGTCGCCGCCGACAACGGCCCGCGCGCCGATCTGCAGCTCGGGCACTCGGTTGCCATCGATCAGCGCGAACTCGGCCTTCGGCCGCAGCGCCTGCAGGGCGCGCCGCATCGCGAGCAGGCTCGCGTGCAAGATGTTGAGCGCGTCGATCTCCTCCACGGTTGCCGAGCCGATCGCCCACGCGACCGCGTTCGCGCGCACGCACGCCGCAAGGCGGTCACGCTGTGCCGGCGACAGCCGCTTGGAGTCGCGCACGCCTTCGATCGGCCGGCGCGGGTCGAGGATCACCGCGGCCGCCACGACCGGTCCGGCCAGCGGTCCGCGCCCCGCCTCGTCGACCCCCGCGACGCGCGCGCGCGCCTTGGCGCGCGCCTCCAGCCTAGCGGCCGGCACCGCCCGACTTCCCTGCCGGCGGCGCGCGCCGCATCGTTTCGAAGATCGCATCGGCCGCCAGCGCGGGCGTATCGCGCCGAAGCGACTCGTGGATCGCCGCGAACCGCTCGGCCAGGCGCGCGCGACCCGTGGCATCCTCGAGCTGGCGCAGCAGCGCCTGCGCGATCGCCCCCGGTTGCGCGCTCTCCTGCAGCAGCTCCGGGACCAGGGTCTCGCCGGCCAGGATGTTGGGCAGACCGACCCACGGCAGATAGCCGCCGATGCGTCGCATGATCCACGCCGAGAGGGCCGGCATCCGGTAGGCGATCACCATCGGCCGCTTGAAAAGCGCCGCCTCGAGCGTGGCGGTGCCGCTCGCGACCACGGCGCCGTCGCTCGCCTCCAGGCATTCGTGCGACCGCCCGTCGAACAGGGTGGTCGCCGCGGCCACTTCGGGCCAGCGCGCGATCGACTGCTGCAAGCCCGGCAGCAGACTCGGATCGGCCACCGGCACCGCGAAACGCGCCGCCGGCAGGCTGTCCAGCAGCCGGCGCGCGGCGCCGAAGAAGACCGGCCCGAGGTGTTCGATCTCGGCGCGGCGGCTGCCCGGCAGCAGCGCGATCAGCGCGCCTTCGGCCGCCAGGCCCAGGCGGCGCCGCGCGCCGGCGCGGTCGGGCACGAGCGCAATCGCGCTGGCGAGCGGATGGCCGACATAGGTCGCGGCGATCCCGGCCTCGTCGTAGATCCTCTGCTCGAACGGGAACACCAGCAGCACGCGGTCGGCGGCGCGCCGGATGCGCTCGATCCGGCCGGCGCGCCAGGCCCAGATCGACGGGCTCACGTAGTGGACCGTCGGCACGCCCGCGGCGCGGACGTGCGCCTCGAGCGCGAGGTTGAAATCGGGGCTGTCGACGCCCACCAGCGCCGCGCAGCGGCCGGCGCACAGGCGGCGCGCGAGCGAGCGCCGCATCCGCCACAGGCGCGGCAGCTCGGCGAGGACTTCGGCGTAACCGCGCACCGACAGTTCGCGCACGTGATGCCAGGGCTCGCAGCCGGCGGCGATCATGCGGTCGCCGGCGATGCCGGCACATCGCAGCCCGGGGGAACGCGCCCGCACGGCCGCGACGACCGGGGCCGCCAACAGGTCGCCGGACGATTCGCCGGCGACGAAGGCGATCACGAATTCACCGCACGATCCCCCGCCCGGGCACCGCCAGGAACCCGGCCAGTTCCCGCAGCGGGCGCGCGCAGTCCTCGGGCGCCTGCCGCGCCTGTTCCTCGATCGCCGCGCGCGCGTCGGCCAGCGACAGGCCGTCGCGATAGACGGTGCGGTAAGCGCGTCGCAGCGCCGCGATCGCATCGGCGCTGAAGTTGCGCCGCTTCAATCCCTCGACGTGGATGCCGTGCGCCTGCGCCGGATGGCCGTCGCACAGCACGTACGGCGGCAGGTCCTGCAGCAGGATCGTGCCGCCGCCGCACAGCGCATGCACGCCGATGCGGACGAACTGGTGCACGGCGGCGGTGCCGCCGATGAAGGCCCAGTCGCCGACCTCGACGTGGCCGGCAAGCGTCACGGCATTGGCGAAGATGGTGTGATCCCCGATCGTGCAGTCGTGCGCGACGTGGACGTAGGCCATGATCCAGTTGTCGGATCCGACCCGCGTCGTGCCGCCGCCCTGCGCGGTACCGGTGTTGAACAGGCAGTACTCCCGGATCGTGTTGCCGTCGCCGATCTCGAGCGCGGTGTCCTCGCCGCCGTACTTCTTGTCCTGCGGCTCGGTGCCGAGCGAGCAGAACGGGAAGATCCGGTTGGCGCGACCGATCCGCGTGCGGCCCGAAAGCACGACGTGCGCGCCGACCTTCGTCCCGGCGCCGATCCGCACCCCCGGGCCGACGACGCAGAACGGTCCAATCTCGACGTCGTCGGCCAGCTCGGCGCCGGGGTCGACGAGCGCGCTCGCGTGCACGCGCGCCATCAACCGGCCCGCTTCCCCGGCAGCGCGATCGGGCGATACGCGCACATCAGCTCGGCCTCGCAGGCGAGCTGGCCGTCGACCAGCGTGCGCCCGATGAACTTGGCCACGCCGCGCATTTCGCGCGCGAGGTCGACTTCCAGCCGCATCTGGTCGCCCGGGGTCACAGGGCGCTTGAAGCGCGCCTTGTCGATGCCGGCGAAGTAGTACATCGAGTCCGACTGCGGCTTCTGCCCGAGCGTGACGAACGACAGGATCGCGGCCGCCTGCGCCATCGATTCGAGGATCAGAACGCCCGGCATCACCGGGTAGTTCGGGAAATGGCCGGTGAAGACGGGCTCGTTGGCGGTCACGTTCTTGATCGCGACGATGCGCTTGCCGGGCTCGATTTCGAGCACGCGATCGACCAGGATGATCGGATAGCGGTGCGGGAGGTGGGCGAGGATTTCCTGGATGTCCATCATTCTGGGTCCGTCGTGCGTGCCAAGGCTTTCGCTTCCAGACGCCGCACGCGATCGCGCAACTCGTCCAGATGCCGCAACAGCGCGGCGTTGCGCTCCCAATCGCGGTTGCGCATGATCGGAAACACGCCGGTGTAGAAGCCGGCCTCGTTCAGGCTGCGCGACACCAGCGTGCCGGCCGAAATGACCGTGCCGTCAGCGATCGTGATGTGGCCGTGGATCATCGCGGCGCCGCCGAGCTGGCAATGGCGCCCGATCACGGCGCTGCCCGCGATGCCGACGCAGCCGGCGATGGCCGTGTGCGCGCCGATCCGGCAGTTGTGCGCGATCTGCACCTGGTTGTCGATCTTGACGCCGTCGCCGATCAGCGTGTCGTCGGACGCCCCGCGGTCGATCGTGGTGCAGGCGCCGATCTCGACGTCGTCGCCGATCACGACGCCGCCGAGCTGCGGAATCTTGACCCAGCGGCCCGCCAGTGGCGCGAAGCCGAAGCCGTCGGCGCCGATCACGGCGCCGCCGTGCACGATGCAGCGGCGCCCGATGCGGCAGCCGTGGTAGACGCGGACGCCGGCGTACAGGCGCGTCCCTGCGCCGATCGACGCCCCGGCGCCGACGAAGCTGCCGGCGCCGATCCAGGCGCCCGCCTCGACGCTGGCGCCATCCTCGACGACCGCGTGGGCATCGATCCGGGCCGCCGGGTCGATCCGGGCGCCCGGCGCGACCGCCGCCGCCGCGTGCCGTCCGGGCTCGTGCGGCGGCGCAGGGCTGAGCAGCTGCGCCGCGAACGCGAACCACGCGTAAGGATGCTCGCAGACCACGAGCCCGCCGGTCTCGCGGCCGCCCGGAAACAGCGCATCGCGGTCGGCCGGCGAAAGAACCAGCGCGCCGGCGCGGCTGCCTGCCGCAGCGCGCCGGTAGCGCGGGTTGGCGAGAAAACTCAGATCGCCGGGGCCGGCCGATTCGAGCGAGGCGACCGCGCCGATCGGGCAGGCGGTGTCGCCGGCCAGACTGGCCGCCAGTTCGCCGCCGCCCAGGCGCTCGATCGCAGCGGCGAGATCCGAGAGCGAGCGAGCCTCCGACATCAAGTCACTTGGTGCTGTCGAGGGTCTTGAGCACCCTGTCCGTGATATCGACGCGCGGGCCGACGTACACGGCGTCCTGCAGGATCAGGTCGTACTTCTCCTGCTCGGCAAGCTGGCGGACGATCCGCTGCGCGCGCTCGAGCAGCGCCTGCAGTTCCTCGTTCTTGCGCTGGTTCAGGTCCTCCTGGAATTCGCGCCGCTTGCGCTGGAACTCCCGGTCCATGTCCTGCACCTCGCGCTGCCGGCGCGTGCGCTCCGACTCGGCCAGCACCGGCCCTTCCTTGTCGAGCTTGTCGGCACTGGCCTTGAGCTTCGCTCCCATGTCCTGCAGGTCCTTGTCGCGCTTGGCGAACTCCTGCGTCAGCTTCTGCTCGGCGGCCTTGGCCTGGGCCGAGTCGCGCAGGATCCGCTCGGAGCTGACGTAGCCGATCTTGAACTCGTCGGCGCTCGCGGCGCGGGCCGCGAACAGAAGCGCCGCCGGCAGCGCGACCGACAGGAAAAGGAATGGAGCCAAGCGCAGCCGCAGTGTCATCGACGACCCCTGCCCAGGTAAGGAGGAAGATTTTGCCATAGCGCGGGGGCCGGCAACGGTCGCTTCAGAATCCCGTCCCGATCTGGAACTGGAACCGCTGCACGCGGTCCTGCGGCTGATGCCGGACCGGCGTCGCCAGGCTCAGCTTGAGCGGGCCGATCGGCGAGATCCAGGCGATCCCGCCGCCGACCGAGTAGCGCAGATCCGAGAAATGGACCGGCTCGCTCGAACCCCAGACGTCGCCGCTGTCGACGAAAAAGAGCGCCCGCAGCGAGCGATCGGCCCCCGGCAGCGGCGCGAGCGCCTCGATCGCGCCGTTGAACTCCTTGGTGCCGCCGAGCGGGTCGCCGTTGGAATCGCGCGGCCCCAGCGTGCCGGCCTCGAAACCGCGCACGCTGCCGATGCCGCCGGCATAGAAGTTCTTGAACAGCGGGTAGGGTCGGCTGCCGTAGCCGTCGCCGTAGCCGGCCTGGGCGTTGAAGGCGAGCGTGAACTTGCTCGTCAGCGGCTCGAACTGCTGGAACTGGTAGGTCGCCTTGTAGTACTGCAGGTCGAGCGCCGGCGTGCCGACCTCGAAGAACGCGCGCTGGTAGCGCCCGCGCGTGGGCGCGATGACGTTGTCGCGGTTGTCGCGCGCCCAGCCGATGGTGCCGATCAGCCCCGCCGTCGTGCTGCCGAACTGGTTCACGTAGTCGATGTAGCGGTTCGGGCTGAGCGCGGTCAGCGTGATGTCGGTCTCCTCGACCCCGAGCCCGAAGTAAACGGTGTCGAACTCGGAAAACGGGACGCCGAAGCGCACCGACCCGCCCTTGCTGCCGAGGTCGACGGTCGCCAGGTTCAGGCGCGCCAGGTTCGAATGCCGCTCGTAGATCTCCTCGGTCCGGCTGATGCCGTCGAGCGTCACGTAGGGATCGAAGTGCGACAGCGCGATGGTGCGGCTGGCCGTGCTGGTATTGAGCTCGACCCCGACCGCATGCCCTGTGCCGAACACGTCCTGCTGCGTGTACGCGGCGGTCAGCACCAGGTGCTCGGTCGAGCTGTAGCCGGCGCCGGCCTGGATCGTCCCGTTCGGCTTCTCCTTGACCGAGAAGTTGATGTCGACCTGGTCCTGGGTCGCCGGCACCGCCGGCGTCTCGACCTCCACCTTCTCGAAGAAGCCGAGGCGGTCGATCCGATCGCGCGACAGCCGGACCTTGTCGGCGTCGAACCAGGAGCTCTCGAACTGGCGGATCTCGCGCCGGATCACCTCGTCGCGCGTGTGCGTGTTGCCTGCGATGTTGACGTGCCGCACGTAGGCGCGCCGGCCGGGGTCGACCAGGATCGTGAACGCGACCTCGCGCTTCTCCTTGTTCGCCTCGGGGACCGGGTTGGCGGACGCGAAGGCGTACCCGAGCACGCCCAGCCGGTCGGTCACGCGCTTGGCGATCGCGTTGATCCGCTCGCCGTTGTAGACGTCGCCGTGCTTGACGTCGATCAGCTGCGCCAGCTCGGCGTCCAGCCCGAGCAGCTCGCCGGCCAGCTTGACCTCGGAGACGGTGTAGCGCTCGCCCTCGACGACGTTGACCGTGATGTAGACGTCCTTCTTGTCGGGGCTGATCGTGACCTGGGTCGACTCGATGTTGAAATCCAGGAAGCCGCGCGACAGATAGAACGAGCGCAGCGTCTCCTCGTCGGCCTGCAGCTTCTGGCGCGCGTACTTGTCCCGGTTGTTGTACCAGGTGAACCAGCCCGGGGTCGACAGCTCCATCTGGTCGCGCAGCTGCGAGTCGCTGAACTCGCGGTTGCCGGTGAACCGGATCGTGCGGATCTTCGCGGCCTCGCCCTCGTCGACGGCGATCGACACGTTGACTCGATTGCGCTCGACCGGCGTCACCGTGGTGGTCACCTTGACGCCGTACATCCCGCGCGTCAGATACTGTCGCTTCAACTCCTGCTCGGCCCGCTCGAGGAGCGAGCGGTCGTACACGCGCGCCTCGGCCAGCCCGACCTCCTTCAGCGACTTCTTGACGTTGTCCTTGTCGAACTCCTTGAGGCCCGAGAGTTCGACCGCGGCGATCGCGGGCCGCTCCTCGACGATCACCACCAGCACGTCGCCGTCGGCCTCCAGGCGCACGTCCTTGAAGAGGCCGGTCGCGTACAGCGCGCGGATCGCCGCGATCCCCTTCAACGGGTCGTAGCGGTCGCCCACGCGCACCGGCAGGTAGCTGAACACCGTGCCCGCCTCGGTGCGCTGCGCGCCCTCGACCCTGATGTCGCGGATCACGAAACCCTGTGGCGCCTCTTCGGCGCGCACCTGCAGGTCCAGGCCGAGCGACAGGGCAAGCGCCGCGGCGCACAAACGGAGTGCGCCGCCGGGTCTGTGATCAGCGCGGCGTTTCAAGCGTGAGCCTGTGGCAGATCGGTGTTCGAGGGCTGGCGGGAGATTCGGATCAGAGGAGCAGGCGCGTCAGATCGTTGTACAGCGCCAGCGCCGTCAGAATGACCAGCACACCGATTCCGAAGCGCTGGGCCAGCTCCACCGCACGCTCCGACGGCGGGCTGCCCGTCACGATTTCGATCGCATAGTACAGCAAGTGTCCGCCGTCGAGCACCGGGATCGGCAGCAGGTTGAGCACGCCAAGACTGATCGACACGAGCGCCATGAAGCCGAGGTACGCCGCAGCGCCGATGCGCGCGGTCTGCCCTGCGACGTCGGCGATCGTCACCGGGCCCGAGAGATTGCGCCAGGATGCCTTGCCCTCGACCATCCGGCCCAGCATCCGCAGCGAGAACACCGAGGTGTCCCAGGTCTTGCGTCCGGCCTCGACCAGCGCGTCGAGGGGGCCATAGCGCACCCGCACGAGGTCGCGGAAGTCGACCCCGATGCGGCCAACCGTCTTGCCGTCCGGGGCGGCGATTGCGAGCGGGGTCACGTCCAACGTGATGGGCGCGCCGTCGCGCTCGATCCGCAGCTGCACGCTGCGCCCCGGCGCGGCGCGCACGCGCGACGCGACCTCGGCCGCGCTGCGCACCGCCGCGCTGTCGATCGCGAGGATGCGGTCGCCGGCGCGGATCCCGGCCCGCTCGGCCGGGTCGCCCTCGGCCAGGCCATGGACGATCGGTGCACCCGCGCCGCGCTCGATGCCCAGGCGGTCGAACCACTGCTCGTCGACCTCCCCGGTATCGACGGCCGACAGATCGAACGCGAGCTGCCGCTCGGCGCCGTCGAGCCCGCGCACGGCGAGCCGCACCACCCGGCGATCGACCGCCCGCTGCAGCAGCTGCCAGCGCAGGTCATTCCACGAGCGCACCTCGCGCCCGTCGACGGCCAGCACGAGGTCGCCGTCGGCAACCCCGGCAGCCGCGGCCGGCGTCGCCGCCGGCGGCAGCCCCAGCACCGGTCGCGGCTCGAACACGCCGACGACGTTGAGAACCCAGTAGATCAGCACCGCGAACAGCAGATTGGCCAGCGGGCCGGCGAGCACGATCGCGATCCGCTTCGCCACGCTCTGGCGGTTGAACGCCCGCCCCAGCTCTTCCGGAGCGATCGGACCCGAGTCGGGGTCCCGTTCGTCGAGCATCCTGACGTAGCCGCCGTAGGGAATCGCGGCGATCACCCACTCGGTCCGGTCGGGCCCGCGGACGAACCGGGCGAGCGGGCGCCCGAACCCGACCGAGAACCGAAGCACTTTGACGCCGCACCGGCGCGCGACCCAGAAGTGCCCCAGTTCGTGGACCATGATCAGAAGCCCGAGCGCCACCAGGAACGCGAGAATCGTCGTAAGCCAGTTCATGGTGCGACCTTGTCGTTACTTCCCTGCTTGTTGCGTTGCTGCACTTTGCGTCTCTTCGCGTTGCGTGTCACTGCGCGTTGCGTTCCGGCGCGCGCGGCGGGATGCCGCGCGTCCGTTCGATCCGGCCGCGCGCATGGTGCCGTGCGCGCTCGTCGATCGCCAGCACCTCGTCGATCGACCGCGGAGCCGCCGGCGCGAGCGCCTGCAGCGCGTCGTCGATCACGCCCGCGATCGCGCTGAACGCCAGCCGGCGCTGCAGGAAGGCCTCGACCGCGATCTCGTTGGCCGCGTTCAGCACGATGGTGGCCGCCGGCCCCGCGGCGAGCGCGCCATAGGCGAGCCCCAGGCACGGGAAGCGCTGCCGGTCCGGCGCCTCGAAGCCGAGCGCTCCGAGCTGCAGGAAGTCCAGCCGCGGCGAGCCGCTTGCGATGCGCTCCGGATAGCCCAGCCCGTAGGCGATCGGCGTGCGCATGTCCGGCGTTCCGAGCTGCGCGAGCACCGAGCCGTCGTCGAATTCGACCATCGAATGGATCACGCTCTGCGGATGGATCACGACGTCGATGCGCGCCGGATCGATGCCGAACAGCCAGTTCGCCTCGATCACCTCGAGGCCCTTGTTCATCAGCGTCGCCGAGTCCACCGAGATCTTGCGTCCCATCGACCAGTTCGGGTGCGCGCAGGCCTGCTCCGGCGTCACGTCCGACAGGTCGCTGCGGGTCCGGAACGGCCCGCCCGAGGCGGTCAGGATGAGCCGCCGCACTTCGCGCTCGCGCCCGCGCGTTCCGGCCAGGCACTGGTGGATCGCATTGTGCTCGCTGTCGAGCGGCAGCAGCGTCGCGCCGCCCGCGCGTACCGCCTCGAGCAGCAGCGCTCCGGCGCAGACGATGGCCTCCTTGTTGGCGAGCAGCAGCCGCTTGCCTGTGCGCGCCGCCTCCAGCGTCGGCAGCAACCCGGCGGCGCCGACGATCGCCGCGATCACCGTGTCGGCGCTGCGCAGGCGCGCGGCTTCGAGCAGGCCGGCGGGTCCGCTCGCAGCGGCCACGTCGAGGCCCGCGGCCGCCAGGCCGGCCCGCAGGCGCGGTGCCAGCTCGGGATCGCCGATCACGGCCAGCTCGGGCAGGTGCACGCGGCACAGCGCCACCAGCTCGTCCACGCGCGACTGCGCGGTCAGCGCGCGCACGCGGAAGCGCTCCGGGTGCCGCGCCACGACATCGAGCGCGCTGGCGCCGATCGATCCGGTGGCGCCGAGGATCGATATGCCGTGCACGCTCATCGGGCGGGCGCCCGCCGCGCGGGGCTGCCGGCACCGCTGGCCGCGTGCGCCTTGCGGCTCGAGATGCGGCTCACGATGCGTTGATCCCGGCACGGATCCACCAGTCGATCAGCACCGCCGCCGGCAGCACCGGCAGCGTGGCGTCGATCCGGTCCCATGCCCCGCCGTGGCCCGGCAGCAGCCGTCCGCTGTCCTTGGCCCCGGCCTGGCGCTTGATCAGGCTCTCGAACAGGTCGCCGACGATCGACAGCGAGACGGCCGCGACCAGCGCCGCCACGCCAAGCGCGGGAGAGGCCACCAATTGCCGGGTCGACCACAGGTCGGCTTGCGGCCACTGCACCCGCAGCAAGTCCGCCAGCGCAACCACCGCCGTCAGCGCCCCCCAGACGCCGGCCCAGGTCTTGCCCGGGCTGACCTTGGGCGCCAGCTTGCGGCGCCCGAAGGCGCGGCCGGAGAAGTAGGCCGCAATGTCGGCGATCCAGACCAGCGCCAGCACCGACAACGCCCACAGGACGCCGTGCCGCAGCAGCTCGGCCAGCGACAGCCACGCCGCCGAGACCAGCAGCAGCGCCAGCACGGTCGACAGTCCGCGCCCGATCCGCACCGGCCGCCAGTTCACGGCGACCAGCGCCCCGGCCAGTGCGACCCAGACCGCGCACGCGATGGCCGCGATGGCCGCAAGCTGCGGCGGCGACGGCCTGACGCCGCGAAGCTCGAACGCAAGAAGGGCACCGGCGAACAGCACCGCCGTCCAGAGCGCCCCGCCCCGCCCCGCGCCGGCGAGCCGCAGCCATTCGAACACCGTCGCGCCCGCGAACGCCGCCGCCACCGCGACCAGCGCCTGCGGCGACCACAGCGCGGCGGCCACCAGCACCAGCAGCACCACCACCGCCGTCGCGACGCGCGTGGCGAGCATCTATCCCGCCGCCGCGACCTGCGCGCTGGTGCGGCCGAACCTGCGCTCGCGCTGCGCGTACCACTGCAGCGCGGTATCGAGCTCGGAGGCGTCGAAATCGGGCCATAGCACGTCGGTGAAATACAGTTCCGAATAGGCGAGCTGCCACAGCAGGAAGTTGCTGATGCGCCGCTCGCCCCCGGTGCGGATCAGCAGATCCGGATCCGGCGCGAAGGCCAGCGCGAGCCGGCTTGCGAGCGCCCGCTCGTCCGGCTCTCCGGCCCCGGCCGGCCATTCGCGCGCCAGCCGCCGCGCCGCTTGCACGATGTCCCAGCGCCCGCCGTAGCTCGCGCAGATGGTCAGGTTCAGCCGCGAATTGTGCGCGCTGCGCGCCTGCGCGGCGGCGATCAGCTGCTGCAGCTTCGCCTCGAAGGCGTCGAGCTGGCCGACGACGCGCAGCCGCACGCCGTTGTCGATCAGCGTTCCGACTTCCTTCTGCAGCGAGCCGATGAACAGCTTCATCAACACCGACACCTCGTCGGCGGGCCGGCGCCAGTTCTCGGAGCTGAAGGCGAACAGCGTCAGGTATTCGATCCCGTGCCGCGCGCAGGACTCGATCGTCGAACGGACCGCTTCGACGCCGCGCCGGTGGCCCGCCACCCGGGGCAGGCGGCGCGCGGTCGCCCAGCGCCCGTTGCCGTCCATGATGATCGCGACGTGGCGCGGTGTGGGGCCGCGGGCGGCGTGCGCGGATTCGGCCGGCGGCATGCGCAGCGGCGATCAGGGCGGTCCGGGCGCGAACGCTCAGACCGTCATGATCTCCTTTTCCTTCTCGGCGACCATGCGGTCGATGTCGGCGATGAACCGGTCGGTCAGCTTCTGGACGTCGTCCTGCGCGCGCCGCTCGTCGTCCTCCGACATGTCCTTCTTCTTCAGCAGCTCCTTCAGGTGATGGTTCGCATCCCGCCGCAGGTTGCGCACGGCGATGCGGGCGTTCTCGCCCTCGTGGCGCACCACCTTGGTCAGCTCGCGGCGGCGCTCCTCGGTGAGCGCCGGCATCGGCACCCGGAGCTGGTCGCCCTGCGCGGCCGGATTCAACCCGAGATCCGACTCGCGGATCGCCTTGTCGATCACCGTCAGCATCTTCTTTTCCCACGGCTGCACGGTGATCGTGCGGGCGTCGGCGAGCCCCACGTTCGCGACCTGCGACAGCGGTACCATCGAGCCGTAGTAGTCGACGTGGATGTGGTCGAGGAGCCCTGTGTGCGCGCGCCCGGTGCGGACCTTGGCGAGGTCGGCTTTCAGGGCCTCGATCGATTTGAGCATCTTCTGCTCGGTGGTCTTGCGGATTTCGGCTGCGGTCATTGATTCGTCTCCGTCGATTGCCGGCCGTGTCTCAGGCGTGCACCAGCGTACCCTCGTCCTCCCCGCTGACCGCCCGCTTGAGCGCGCCGGGCTTGGTGATGTTGAACACGCGGATCGGCAGGCGCTGGTCCCGGCACAGCGCGAACGCGGTCGCGTCCATGATCCGCAGGTTGCGCGCCAGGGCGTCGTCGAAGGAGATCCGGGAGTAGCGCACCGCCCCGGGCTCGACGCGCGGGTCGGCCGAGTACACGCCATCGACCTTGGTCGCCTTCAGCACCACTTCGGCGCCGATCTCGGAGCCGCGCAGCGCGGCCGCGGTATCGGTCGTGAAAAACGGATTGCCCGTGCCCGCGGCGAAGATCACGACCTTGCCCTCGTCGAGGTAGCGCATCGCCTTCGGGCGGATGTAGGGCTCGACGACCTGCTCCACGTTCAGCGCCGACTGCACGCGCGCCTCGATGCCCGCGTGGCGCATCGCGTCCTGCAGGGCCATGGCGTTCATGATCGTCGCCATCATGCCCATGTAGTCGGCGGTTGCGCGATCCATGCCGCCCGCTCCCAGGGCCACGCCGCGGAAGATGTTGCCGCCGCCGATCACGATCGCGAGCTCGACCCCCATCCGCAGCACGTCGGCGATGTCGGCCACCATGCGCTCGATCGTCACGCGGTTGATGCCGAACGCATCGTCGCCCATCAGGGCTTCGCCCGACAGCTTCAGCAGGACACGTCGATAGGCGGCGCTCATCGCAGTCTCACGGGAGTCTCAATGCGGTCTCGCGCCGCGGCCCCGCCGCGGCGCCTACTGCGGCCTCATCGCCGCGGCGGCCTGCGCCGCGACTTCGGCCGCGAAGTCCGACTGCTTCTTCTCGATTCCCTCGCCGACCACGTACAGGACGAAGCCGTTGACGGCGGCGCCCTTCTTCTTCAGCAGCTGGTCGATCGTCAGCTTGTCGTCCTTGACGAACGGCTGGCCCAGCAGCGTCACTTCCTTCAGGAACTTCTGGACCGCGCCCTCGACCATCTTCGCCTGCAGCTCGGCCGGCTTGCCCGATTCGGCCGCCTTCTGCTGCGCGATCGAGCGCTCGCGCGCGATGTCGTCGGCGGCGACGCCGTCGGCGCGCAGCGCCTTCGGCTTCGAAGCCGCGATGTGCATCGCGATGTCCTTGGCGAGCGCGTCATCGCCGCCGCCGACGTCGACCAGCACGCCGATGCGCGAGCCGCCGTGCACGTAGGACGCGATCCGCCCGGAAGCCGCAAGGCGGACGAAGCGGCGGATCGACAGGTTCTCGCCGATCTTGCCCACCAGCGCGGCGCGGCGCGACTCGACGCTGGTCGCGCCGTCCGGTCCCGCGAGCGGCAGCGCCGACAGCGCGGCGACATCGGCCGGCTGCCGCTGCAGCACCAGCTGCGCCAGCTCGCGCACGAAGGCCAGGAATTCGTCGTTCTTGGCGACGAAGTCGGTCTCGCAGTTGACCTCGATCAGCGACGCGCTGCGCGCGTCGGGCGCGACGGCGACGGCGACCAGGCCTTCGGCGGCGATGCGCGCCGCCGCCTTGCTCGCCTTGTTGCCGAGCTTCACGCGCAGGATCTCCTCGGCCTTGCCCATGTCGCCGGCGGCTTCCGCGAGCGCCTTCTTGCATTCCATCATCGGCGCGTCGGTCTTCTCGCGCAGTTCCTTGACCATGCCCGCGGTCACTTCGGCCATTCGTGCTTCCCCGTCAATTGGATGATTCCGTCGGCTTGCCCGCAAAAAGGGGGCCGCCAGCCCCCCGCCCGCCGCACCGCCCGGCAACGCCCGCCAGGCACCGGTGCCGGACCGCGCGCCCGCCACGCTCACGCCGGCCGGTCGTGTTCCTCGTCGACTTCGACGAACTCGTCGCCCGTCGCGGCGGCGACCACGTTCTGCAGGCCGGCCGCCTTGCCCTCCAGCACCGCGTCCGCGATCCCGCGGGTGTAGAGGCGAACCGCCCGGCTCGAGTCGTCGTTGCCCGGGATCACGTACGCGATGTCCTCGGGCGAGTGGTTGGTGTCGACGACGCCCACCACCGGGATGCCGAGCTTGGCCGCCTCGGCGACGGCGATCTTGTGATAGCCGACGTCGACCACGAACAGCGCGTCGGGAAGCGCGTTCATGTCCTTGATGCCGCCGATCGACTTGTTCAGCTTGTCGACCTCGCGCTGGAAGTGCAGCGCTTCCTTCTTCGACATGCGCTCGCGGCCGCCCTCCTCGATCGTCTGCTCCATTTCCTTCAGGCGCTTGATCGAGGTCTTGATGGTCTTGAAGTTGGTCAGGAACCCGCCCAGCCAGCGCTGGTCGACGTACGGCATGGCCGCTCGGCGCGCCTCTTCGACGACGATCTCGCGCGCCTGGCGCTTGGTCCCGACGAACAGCACGGTGCCGCGGTTCGACGCCAGCTGGCGCACGAAGCGGGTCGCCGCGTTGAACTGCTCGAGCGTGCGCTCGAGATTGATGATGTGGATCTTGTTCCGGTGACCGAAGATGAACGGCGCCATCTTCGGGTTCCAGAAACGGGTCTGGTGGCCGAAGTGCACTCCGGCTTCCAGCATCTGACGCATGGTCACGGACATTCGATATTTCTCCAAGGTTGGGTCTGACGCTACCGCCAAGTCAGCCCTCCCAGGTCGCGATTCCGTGCGGCCGGTTCGGGCACCCTGGTTCCGTTACCGGCGGTGCGCGAGATTTCGCGCCGGCCCGGAAGGCCCGGCCCCGAAAGGGGGTCCGGCCCTCGCTCGGCCCTCGACAAGCCTGGACCCGGCCCCACGATCGATGTGGGTTCGCAGGTCGGCGCGATAAAGCTGCGTATTATAACGTCACATTTGTCCCGCATTTGGACGCGGATGCCGCTCCATGGCCATCGCCGTCAAGACCCCCGCCGAAATCGAGAAAATGCGCATCGCCGGCCGCCTGGCAGCCGATGTGCTCGACTACATCGCGCCGTTCGTGAAACCGGGCGTGACCACGGGCGAGCTCGACCGCCTCTGCCATGAGTACATGGTCAACGTGCAGGGCACGATCCCCGCGCCGCTGAACTACGCGCCGCCCGGGTACCGGCCGTTCCCGAAAGCGATCTGCACCTCGGTCAACCACCAGGTGTGCCACGGCATCCCGGGCGAGCGCGTGCTGCGCCACGGGGATATCGTCAACCTCGACATCACGGTGATCAAGGACGGATTCCACGGCGACACCAGCCGCATGTTCTATGCCGGCGAGCCGTCGCTGGCGGCGCGCCGGCTGTGCGAGGTGACGTTCGAATGCATGTGGCACGGCATCGCCGCCGTGCGGCCGGGCGGGCACCTCGGCGATATCGGCGCTGCGGTGCAGGCGCACGCGGAGAGGCACGGCTACAGCGTCGTGCGCGAGTTCTGCGGCCACGGCATCGGCCGCCGATTCCACGAAGAGCCGCAGGTGCTGCACTACGGCAAGCCCGGCACGCTCGACCAGGTGGCCCCGGGGATGATCTTCACCGTCGAACCGATGATCAACGCCGGACGGCGGGAGATCCGCGAACTGGCGGACGGCTGGACGATCGTGACCAAGGACCACAGCCTGTCGGCGCAATGGGAGCACACGGTGCTGGTCACCGAGACCGGCTTCGAGGTGCTGACACTGTCGCCGGTCTCGCCGCCTCCCGCCTTCATCAAGCTCGCGCCTGCGGCCGCCACGCTGGCGACGGTCTGAGGCCCGCGGCCGTCCCGGCCGACCACGCCGGCCCTCAGGGGCCCGCCTCCTGGGGCGGGCGTGGATCCCCGGGGACTGCGCCCGCGGACGACACCCGCTCATGGTTTGCCGGTCGGCGGGTTCCGGCCCTTCGCTGGCACAATCCCGCCCATGAACGACCTCGGTTTCGCCTGGCGCGACGAGCTGCGCGCGCAGCGCGAGCAGGCGATCGTCGCCTTCCAGCACGGCGCACCCGTCCAGCGCCTGCTGGGCGGGCTGACACGCATCGCCGACCGCTTCGTCCGGCGCGGAGCCGCGCAATCGGGCGTGGCCCGCTTCGCCGCGGTGATCGCGGTCGGCGGCTACGGCCGCGCCGAGCTCTTTCCGCATTCCGACGTCGATCTTCTGATCATTCCGCGCGGAGCGCCCGATGCGGCCCAGCAGGCGCGGATCGAATCGCTGGTGCGGATGCTGTGGGACATGGGGCTTGCGATCGGGCACGCGGTCCGCACGGTGGCCGAATGCCGCCAGGAGGCCGCCGGCGACGCGACCGTGATGACTTCGATGCTGGAATCGCGCCTGGTCGCCGGGCCGCGCTCCGCATTCGAGGCCTTCGAGCTCGCGCTCTCCGAGGTCCTCGATGCGCGCACGTTCTTCCGCGCCAAGATGCTCGAGCAGCAGCAGCGCCACACCAAGTTCGAGGAGACGCCGTACTCGCTCGAGCCGAACTGCAAGGAAAGCCCCGGCGGCCTGCGCGACCTGCAGGTGCTGCTGTGGGTGGCGCGCGCGGCGCACCTGGGCGCTTCCTGGGACGATCTGACCCGGGGCGGGCTGCTGACGGACGAGGAATGCGCGGTGCTCAAGCGCACCGAGCGCACGCTCAAGTCGATGCGCGCCCACCTGCACGTGGTCGCCGGACGCCGCGAGGACCGGCTGGTCTTCGACGTGCAGCAGCCGGTCGCGGCCGCCATGGGGATGCGCGCGAGCGCCAACCGCCGCGCCAGCGAGGCGCTGATGCAGACCTACTATCGCGCGGCCAAGACCATCAGCCAGCTCAACACGCTGGTGCTGCTGAGCGTCGAGCAGCGCCTGCTGCCGCGCGATGCCGCCGCCGCGCCGGTGCCGCTCGACCCGGTGTTCGTCGCCGCGGGCGAGCTGCTGGACATCGCCGACGACTCGGTGCTCGAGCGCGAGCCTTCGGCGATCATGCGCGCGTTCCTGATGCAGCAGCGCCACCCCGAGCTCAAGGGCATGTCGCCGCGCCTGCTGCGGGCGATCTGGCACGCCCGCTTCCAGATCCGCGAGCCGTTCCGGCGCGACCCCGCCAACCGCGCGACCTTCCTGGCGATCCTGCGGCAGCCGCGCGGCGTGGTGCACACGCTGCGGCGCATGAACCAGTGGTCGGTGCTCGGCCGCTACCTGCCGGTGTTCCGGCGCATCGTGGGGCAGATGCAGCACGACCTGTTCCACGCGTACACGGTCGACCAGCACATCCTGATGGTCGTGCGCAACCTGCGGCGCTTCACGCTGGCCGAGTTCGCGCACGAATACCCGCTGTGCAGCCAGCTGATCGCCGATTTCGACCAGCCCTGGCTGCTCTACGTCGCGGCGCTGTTCCACGACATCGCCAAGGGCCGCGGCGGCGACCACAGCCGCCTCGGCACCCGCGATGCGCGGCGCTTCTGCCGCGCGCACGGCCTGTCTCGCGCCGATGCCGACCTGGTCGCATTCCTGGTGGAGCACCACCTGACGATGTCGCAGGTCGGGCAGAAGCAGGACCTCGCCGACCCGAACGTGATCGACCGCTTCGCGCGACTGGTCGGAACCGACCGCCGGCTGGTCGCCCTGTACCTGCTGACCGTGGCCGACATCCGCGGCACCAGCCCGAAGGTCTGGAACGCCTGGAAGGCGCGCCTGCTGGAGGACCTGTTCCGCCTCACCCGGCGCGCGCTCGGCGGCGAGGCCCAGCCGGCCAACGCCGAGCTCGAGGGCCGCAAGCGGGAGGCTCTGCGCATCCTGCGGCTGTACGGGCTGTCGCCCACCGCCCACGAACCGCTGTGGCGCGAGCTCGACGTCGTCTATTTCCTTCGCCACGCAGCCCAGGATATCGCCTGGCACACGCGGGCACTGCTCGTGCACGTGCAGACCGAGAGGCCTGTCGTGCGCACGCGGCTTGCGCCGGCCGGCGAAGGGGTCGAGGTCCTGCTGTACGTGCGCGACCAGCGCGATCTGTTCGCGCGCGCCTGCGGCTACTTCGACAGCCGCAACCTGAGCATCCTGGACGCGAAGATCCACACGACGCGACACGGGTTCGCGCTCGACACGTTCCTGGTGACCGACAACGGCCGCGCCGGCCATTTCCGCGACCTGCTCGAAGGGATCGAGCGCGAGCTCACCGACTGGATCGCGCGCCGGGTCGAGCTGCCGGGGCCGGTCAAGGGCCGCCTGTCGCGCCAGTCGCGCCACTTCCCGGTGTCGCCGGCGGTCCACCTGCAGCCCGACGAAGGCGGGCACTACATGCTGTCGCTGGTGGCGACGGACCGCATCGGCCTGCTGTACGCGGTCGCGCGCGTGCTGGCCCAGCACGGCGTCAACGTGCACACGGCGAAGATCCTGACGCTGGGCGAGCGCGCCGAGGACGTGTTCCTGATCGACAGCCCGGCGCTGGACCGGGCGCGCGAGCAGCTGCACCTGGAGAGCGACCTGCTGGAAGCGCTGGCGCCGTGAACGCTTCCGGCCTGGGGCCGCCGCTCGAAAAGATGTAACGAAGTGTCAGGTCCGATCACCGCCGCGGCCTGGCGGACGTTACACGCTCGTAGAGCCTCGCCTGGAGCAGGCCATGAGATTGCAATCGCGCATCGTCAGGTTGATTCTGGGCATCGCCGTCCTGGCCACGGTGATTCCCCCGCAGGCCGGCGCACAGACACCGCCGCCGCCTCCGTCAGGGGCGCCCCCACCGCCCCCGCCGCCGCCCGGCAGCGCGCCGCTCCCGGCGCCGCAACTCGATCAGCTGCTCGCTCCGATCGCCCTGTATCCGGACCCGCTGCTGGCGCAGGTCCTGATGGCGGCCACGTATCCGCTCGAGATCGTGCTTGCCGACCGCTGGCTCCAGGATCCCTATCACGCCGCGCTGCGCGGCGAGCAGCTGAGCGCCGCGCTCGAGGCACAACCCTGGGATCCCAGCGTCAAGTCGCTCGTGCCCTTTCCGCGCGTCCTCGGCATGATGAACGACAACCTGACGTGGACCGAGCAGCTCGGCGACGCTTTCCTGGCGGACCAGGCCGCGGTGACCGACTCCGTGCAGCGCCTGCGCCAGCAGGCCCGGGCCGCGGGCCGGCTGCAGTCGACGCCGCAGGAGATCGTCTCGGAGCAGGGGCAGCTTGTCACGATCGAACCGCCCAATCCGGAGGTGGTCTATGTTCCGGTCTACGATCCGGGAGTGGTCTACGGCCCGTGGCTCTACCCGGACTATCCGCCGTACGACTTTGCCGGATATTTCGGCGATGTGACGATCGGCGGCTTCGGGTTCGGGTGGGTGGGCGTCGGCATCATCGCGCCGCTCTGGGGATGGTGCCGTTGGGACTGGCATCGCCGTCGTATCGACGTCGACGACCGGTTCAACGACATCGACCGCCACCGGCACCCCGTCACCCCCGGCCCGTGGCATCACGACCCCGGCCATCGTGATGGCGTCCCCTACCGCGATCCTCGCACCCGGGCGATCTTCCAGGGCGAACGCGCGGCACCCGACGCCCGCAGAGGCGTCCGCGGCTATCCGCCCCCCGCAGCGGCACCGTCCGCGGAACCCGGGATGAAGCGCAGACCGGCGCCGCCCGCGCCGGCGCAGGCCCCGACACACCGGGTGCCGCCCCCGCCCGCTCCACTGGCCGACGCGCCCCGGCGGGCACCCGCTCCACCGGCCAACCCGCCCCGCCCGGCACCCGCTCCGCCGGCCGAGTCGTTCCACCGCGCGCCGCCGCCACCGCCGATGGCGCCGCGGCGAGCACCGGCTCCGCCGCCGACCTTCGAATCCTTCGGACGAGGTTCCGAAGTCCGCGCCCAGGCCGAGCGAGGGCATGAGAGCCGCCAGTCCGTGCCGGCAGCTGCCGGCCGCGCGAACAGCGGCAGGGAGCGTCGATGAACAGGGCGACGTGTATCCGATCGACAGTGATCGCCGTCCTGTCGCTCACGACGGTCCCGCTTGCGGCCGTTCATGCGGCCGAGGCGGGCCAGCAGGCTTTCGTAACGCCGGAACAGGCGGCCGATGCGCTCGCCGCCGCGTGGCGCGCCGGCGGCCGGGCGGAGCTTTTGAGGATCTTCGGCCCCGCGGGCGTGAAGCTGGTCGTATCCGGCGATCGCGTCGCGGAGAAGGCGGCCCGGACCCGGCTGGCCTCCGAGTACGAGGCCCGGCATCGGGTCGAATACGACGGCGAACAGCGGGCGGTGCTGCTGATCGGCGCTGACGAGTTCCCGTATCCGATCCCGCTCGTGAGGCGGGCCGGCGCATGGATCTTCGACACGCAAGCCGGCGCGCAGGAAATTCTGGACCGGCGCATCGGGCGAAACGAGTTGAACGCGATCGAGGTCTGCCGTGCCTATGTCGAGGCGCAGCGCGACTACGCGTCGAAGGACCGCCTCGGCGATGGATTGCGCGAGTTTGCGACCCGCATCTCGAGCACCGACGGCCGGCATGACGGGCTGTACTGGCCGGCCGCGGAAGGCGGAGAGGAAAGTCCGTTCGGCCCGCTGATCGCGGGCGCGGAGGCCGAGGGCTACCAGGCCGCGAGCGTAGGCGCGCGCGCGCCATACCACGGATATGTCTACCGGATACTGACACGCCAGGGCGCAAACGCCCCCGGCGGGCAATCGGACTACATGGCGAACGGCCACATGACGCGCGGCTTCGCGCTCGTCGCCTTTCCCGCGCAGTACGGGAATTCCGGCGTCATGACCTTCATCGTCAATCAGGACGGGATCGTGTTCGAGAAGAACCTGGGTCCGGACACCGCGGCCCTCGCCCGCCGGATCGACAGCTACGACCCGGACTCGACCTGGAAGATTCCTTGATGCGCAAGTACGAGAAGCAGCGATTTGCCGACCAGTCGATCGTCATCGACGGCAACCACTACGTCGCCTGCGAGTTCGTTCGCTGCCGGATCCAGTTCTCCGGGGGCAGCCTGCCGAAGCTGATCGACAACTCGTTCACCGATTGCAGCTTCGTGTTCGACGGAGCGGCGGCCCGAACGGTCCAGTTCATGACCGCTCTCTACGGCGGCGGCGGGAAGGACCTGATCGAGACCACGTTCGAAAGCATTCGCGGAAAGCCGGCGGGGGGACTGCGCCTGCAGTAAGCGGCCCACCGCGGACCTCCGCGGCGCCAGCCCACGGTCGTCGGGGCCGTGAACGTCACGGGGGCCACCGTGGTGACGGCCGCCAGCGTGCAGGCGGCGGGCAGCGTGCTGGCTGCCGGGAGCGTCGTCGCCGCAGGAAGCATCGTCAACGGCAGCGCCTACGCTTCGTCCACGGTGCTGGCCTGAGATCTGCAGCCGATCGCCTCCGGCTGCATCGCAGGCGGGCGTCCACCTGCCATCGGCACCCCGGACCGGTGCCGCTAGGGAAGAACCGCCTGGATCGCGGCACCCCATGCGCGCCCGAGCTTTTCGTAACCGCTGGTCTGCAGATGGATCTCGTTGGCCCAGTCACCGCTTGCGCCCGTAGTGCCGGCAGCGGCGCGCACCAGCGGCATCGCGGCGGTGTCGCAGACATGGACGTTGGGTAACGCCCGCGTCCCGCCATCGAAACTCCGAAGCAGCCCGCCCAGGCGCCCGACCAGTTCGTCCGAAAGCGCGTTCCAGTCGGCAGGCGGTATCCCGTATGCAGTCACGGCGGAGTACAGCCATGGACCGGAAACGCCCCTGAGCGCGGGCGCGTCGCGCGGCGTCGGCAGGTTGTAGGTGTGGATGAAGAGCGGCTTGCCCTTCGCCGCCGTGCCGTCGGCATCGCGCAGCTGAACGAGGTGATCGAAGATCGCGACCATGTGGTCGCTGAAGGTCTGCCATCCGCGCTCGCTCACGTAGCGCAGGGGAACGGGTTTGGCCGGGTCCCACTCGTCGGCCCGCAGCAGCAACCGGAGCGCCGGGTCGCCCGCGGCCGCCTCGTACGTGACCTGGATGGCCTCGATCAGGTCATTGCCGCCGCCCGACATCAACAGCGCGTCCCAGCTCCAGTTGTCGCTGGCATCGTTGAGCAGCCGCTTCCAGTTGGCGTTTTCGACCTGGTCCACCATCTTCACCAGCGTCAGGCCGGGCAAGGCGCAGTTGACCGCACCGATCTGGGGCGCCGCGTCGATCTTCCCGATGAGGTTGGAATTGAACGGGTTCAGCGAGCCGATCGAAAACCAGGAGTCGCCCTGCGCCAGGAGCTTGTACTTGCAGTCGTCGAAGATGTGGATCGGATCCTGGAAGTACTGCATCG
Organism: uncultured Burkholderiaceae bacterium; assembly: GCA_964512305.1. Classification (GTDB taxonomy): domain Bacteria; phylum Pseudomonadota; class Gammaproteobacteria; order Burkholderiales; family Burkholderiaceae_F; genus CAZEIW01. Next base: position 33,865 of record CAZEIW010000070.1, read on the forward strand.
GCGAAAAGACCTTGATCTGCGACACGATGCGCCCTCCCCCCGGTGATTCGGCCCATTGAAGCAGCGACGGCTGGCCGCGATGAGACGCCGTACGGCGCCGGGATGCAAGGGACTATTCACGCGCGCCGGATCGGCCGTGGACATTCAAGCCGGCTTCCTTAAGGAAGCGCGCTGCCTCGAAAGAATCGTGTCATCAAGAGCCTCATGAAATCGGATGCCCGCATGCCTGCCGGCGACGATCGGCCCCGCCCCCGAACGCGATGTCCTCGCGGGCACGTGCGAAGCGCCAGGCGGGGACTCGGAAGGCCGGGACCGCTTCGCCGAAATCCATCCGTCGCGCGCGACGTCGCAGCATGGAGTCGGCGCGCGCGCCGACGATAGCCAGGGCGCGCGATGCCCGCATTAGCCGGTATGCGGCGGCGGTACTTCATCCGAGCGGCGGATACGCGGATCGGCCGCGCTCTTTCATTCGCATGACGCCGGTTCGGCCTAACCCGCTCGATCATGTCATTGCATTGACAATCAATTAGAAGTCGGAAGGCTCCCCTGATCCGGGTCGGCTGTTTCTCGATCGACGATCCGGAGCGGCGAGTTCACCCTACATTTGCGCCCGGGAATGCCGAAGCAACGATCGGTTCCAACGTTGTGCTTCGGACCGCGAGCGGCCCAAATCGAGAGCAAGACAAACCGGGCCGCGCGGTCTGCGGATCGAGCGAGAGGGTGCAGAGACTCATGCCGTTCAGGTCGTCGCCCGTTCGGGCATCGGCGACGCGCGAGCCCCCCGCTTTCGTCGGGCTGCTCGGGATTGCGGCGACCGGCACGCGACGCCTCGCGCTGGGCCTGCTCGCGCTGCTGGCCGGCGCCCTCGCCACCTGCGTGGAGCCGGCGCTGGCCCAAGGCGGAAGCAAGGGTTTCGATCACCTGACGACCGGCTTTCCCCTGACGGGTCAGCACCAGATCGTCCGCTGCGAAGAGTGCCACCTGCGCGGGATCTTCAAGGGCACGCCGGCTCAGTGCGTCTCGTGCCATGCGCCTGGGGCTTTCGTGACCGCGGTGATGATCCCCGGCAATCACATTCCGACCCGCATGCCCTGCGACACGTGCCACACGACGTCGAGCTTCTTCAACACGCGCTTCTCGCACGCGTCCGTGGTCGCGGGGACCTGCGCGACCTGCCACAACACCGTCTACGCCAAGGGCAAGCCCAGCGGTCACCTGGCGACCTCGGCCTCGTGCGACACGTGCCACACGACGGTCTCGTTCGTGAGTGCCACTCCGGCACTCCCCCTGGGCCACATCCCGACCGCGCAAGCGTGCTCGGTGTGCCACAACCCGGCAGCGTTCGTGCCGGCGGTGATGAATCACGCCGGCATCACGACCAACTGCACGGTGTGCCATGCCGCCGGCGCGGCCCCGATCGTCTTCACGATCCCGGGGCAGACCACTCAGAACGGCCAGACCATCGCAGTGACAAAGGGGGGCGTGCCGGTGTCGGTCGCGCCGGTGCCCCAGGGCGCAGGTCATATTCCGGGCACGGCATCGTGCGAGCTCTGCCACAAGGCCGGCTTTACGAGCTTCGCCGGCGGGCAAATGAGCCATTCCGGCATTACAGGCAGCTGCGCGACGTGCCACGGTGCCGGACTGAGCTTCAAGGGGGTCACCGCGCTGGTCACGCCGGCAACGCACCCGGTACATATTCCCATCCCGGGCGCCGAGGACTGCAGCGTCTGCCACGCCTCGACCTCCGCCTTTGGGCCCGCCACCGCGATGAACCATGCGGGCATCAGCAGCGGTTGCAGCAGCTGCCACGAGTCCGGATCGATCTTCTTCAACGTCGGCAACCTGGTCGTGCGGCCGTCCACTGCCACGGACCCCAATCACCCGACCACCGGCGACTGTTCGCAGTGCCACTCCGGCTTCACGGCCGGCGCGTTCAACACGCTGACGACTCTGCCTGCCGGTCACATGGCGAACCCTGCGGGGACGGCCTGCACGGTGTGCCACACCACGCCCGGCAACTACTCCGCATACACGATGGGAGCCAGCGGCCACGCCGGCATCACCAGCAGCTGCACCACCTGCCACGAAACCGGCAAGAGCTTCCTGAACATCACACCCTCGACCCTGGTCGAGCGTCCGGGTGCCACCGCGAACGGCATCACCCCGGCGGACGCGAACCACCCCACGACCGGCGATTGCGCCACCTGCCACAGCGGCTTCACCGCAGGCGCATTCAACACGCTCGCAAGCCTGCCCGCCGGTCATATGCCGAACCCGGCCGGGACCGCTTGCACCGTGTGCCACGGCACAGGCACTTATGCCGCGTACACGATGGGGGCCGCGGGCCACGCGGGCATTGGCAGCAGCTGTGCCACCTGCCACGAGGCGGGCAGAAGCTTCCTGAACCTTACCGCTTCGACCCTGGTCGAGCGGCCAGGAAGCACCGCCAGCGGCATCACCCCAGCCGACACGAACCACCCGAGTACGGGCGACTGCTCGGGCTGCCACTCCGGCTTCACCACCGGAGCGTTCAACACCCTCACGACGCTACCCGCTGGCCATATGCCCAACCCTGCAGGGACGGCCTGCACGGTCTGTCACACCACGCCGGGCAACTACACGGCG